>CALEJF010000009.1 GCA_937898625.1 uncultured Clostridia bacterium
ACCCCCGACCCTCTGCTTAGAAGGCAGATGCTCTATCCAACTGAGCTATCAGCGCTGGAGCGGGTGATGGGAATCGAACCCACACGACCAGCTTGGAAGGCTGGGATTCTACCATTGAACTACACCCGCGTTTCAAATGCTTGATTATTTTAGCATAAAGCATTCTCTTTGTCAACATTTTTTTACTGTTTATTTTAACAATTTATCATATTATATTTGTGTTACTACAAACAAGTGCCCGACCCGTCAACACACTAAAAATGCGGACGGGTAACCTAGGAACTTTTGTTTATCTTCAGACTTTAAGGTTGTAAGTCTCTACAAATCAAATTAATTAATAATTGCGGAATATCCATTACGCATTATGAATTACACTTCACCCCAACATAACATCCAATAGCATCATAACTGCGAAACCGAGGATGATGCCCATTGTTGCAAAATATGGTTGAGCTTTTTTATTTTTCTGACATTCAGGAATTAATTCATGTACAACTACCAATATCATAGCACCTGCCGCGAAAGATAGTGCATAAGGTAAAATTGTTTCCACATACACCACTAACAAAGCGCCTATAATACCTGCAACGGGCTCTACCATTCCTGATGCCTGACCGTAAAAGAAACTCTTTCTTCTTGAATATCCTTCTCGTCTTAATGGAATGGAAACGGCAGCACCTTCAGGGAAATTTTGCAATCCTATTCCCACAGCAACGGAAATCGCACCCATTAAGCTTTCTGTTGTGTATCCTTCCTGTAACGCACCGAATGCCACGCCCACCGCCAAGCCTTCGGGTATATTGTGAAGTGTAATTGAAAGAACCAACATTATGATGCGGTTGAAACTTTCACTGTCCTTTTCTTTTGCATTATTCACTTTTTTCCTTGCAAATGAAACAATTTTATCGGACACCCATATAAATAATGCACCTGACAAAAAGCCTATGGTTGCTACAAAATATGCGGGCATATTTGATGTTTCTTCTGCTCTCTCTATTGCCGGTTGAAGAAGTGACCAAAAGCTCGCCGCAATCATTACTCCGGACGCAAACCCCAACATAAAATTAAGTGCTTTTTGATTAAGTGAGGTAAAAAAGGCAACATTAGCAGCACCCAAGGCAGTTACAAACCATGTACCAAGTGTCGCTATAAGCGCCATTATGACAAATGTATCCATACAGCACCTCCTGTATTCATTATATTCGTTGTGAATAAAGGGGTGCTAACTGTATTTTGATAATTATGTAATTTTAACCTTAACTCTACGGTTCGTAGGTGTTAATTATTATTTTATATGATAAAATGTTATTGAATGGAGGTAATATAATGAACCAAACAAAAATTGGAAAATTCATATCAACCATAAGAAAAGAAAAAGGGTTGACACAAAAAGATATAGCAGATAAATTAGATATTAGTGATAAAACCGTCAGCAAATGGGAAACAGGTAAAGGCTTACCAGAGGTTTCAATGATGTTGCCACTATGTGACATTTTAGGTATCACAGTAAATGAGCTTTTGTGTGGTGAACGTCTCAGTGATACGGAATACAAACAAGAAGCAGAGAAAAAAATGATAGATTTAATGACAGAAAAGAAAAATAGTAAAAAAAGAATTTTTATAGAAATTGTAGTAATTATTATCTCTCTGCTTTCCTCATTAACAATAATAGAAATTTCTGCATTTTTGGAAATGCAGGATTGGTTAAGAGTAGTTCTTCTTATCATCGGTATTATCGTTATATCGGGTGGAATAGTAGTTGCAATAGCACTTGAATTGGATACAGGAACATATGAGTGTAGTCATTGTCACACTCGATTTGTACCTACAGCAACAGAATTTATTTCCGGACCACACACTTTAACGACAAGATATCTCAAATGTCCTGAATGTGGAAAGAAAGGTTTCTGTAAACAAAGATTAACACACTAAAAAAGACAGTAGTCAGTTTGACTACTGTCTTTTCTCTCCCTCCGTCAATGCTACGCATTGCCACCTCCCTCGTCAGAGGGAGGCAAGAGTTAAATTGTTTATTCAAATGTTACTTGGATATTGTTATCTGTTGATGTTACAAGGATTTTATTGATTACTGTGCCGAGGTTATCAATCATAAGTGTTGAAACCTTGTCCTCAATATTACGGCGAATCACATTTCTCAAATCACGAGCGCCACGAACATTACCGTCCATTTTTGAAACGATTGCAGATGGTGTATTTTCGTCATAAATGAATTCAATACCCTTATCCTTGAGAATTGTTTTCATCTCATTCATCATAAGAACTGCAATTCTCTTATAATCTTCTTCGTCAAGAGGATTGAACACAACAATTTCATCAACACGACCGATAAATTCGGGACGAAGGAACTCATTAAGTGCTTTAAGAACCTTTTCCTTTGAAATATCCTTTGCACTTTTGCCAAAGCCCAATGAGGTTTCTGCTTTTTGGCTACCTGCATTTGATGTCATAATGATTACAGTATTTGCAAAACTTACTGTTCTGCCATGAGCATCATTTGTTTTGCCCTCGTCAAGAATCTGAAGAAGAATATTCATAACATCGGGATGTGCTTTTTCAATTTCGTCAAAGAGGATAATTGAATAGGGTTTTCTTCTCACCTTTTCTGTAAGCTGTCCTGCCTCGTCATAGCCCACGTATCCCGGAGGTGAACCAATAAGACGGGAAACTGAATGTTTCTCCATAAACTCACTCATATCAAGACGGATAAGTGTTTCGGGAGTGTCAAAAAGCTCCATTGAAAGTTGCTTTACAAGTTCAGTTTTACCAACACCGGTAGGACCTACAAAAATGAATGATGCAGGGCGTTTCTGGAGTGTTAACTGAATTCTGCTACGCTTAATTGCATTTGCAACAAGAGTTACAGCCTCGTCCTGACCGATTACCTTTTCCATAAGTCTGTTTTCAAGACCTTTTAATCTGTTTACATCCCCTTCTACAACCTTTGTTGCGGGGATACCTGTCCAGAGGTTAATAACCTTTGCCAAATCTTCTTCGGTTACATTGTTATCCTTTGCTTTTTCCTGTAATTCAGGTGCTTTACCCTCGCAAACCGCAAGTTCACCCTTTGTCTTATAGAGTTCTTCATAAACAGGGTTTAAATCTTCGTCATTTTCAGGGTTTGCAATTTTTTCTTCCAATGCTTCAAGGTCACTTTTAAGAGTTGCTATTTTCTTTTCGTTGATTTCATTTTCGCTGATTGCCTTATTACGAAGATTTGCACAAGTACAAGCCTCATCAAGAAGGTCAATAGCCTTGTCCGGTAAGAATCTGTCAGTAATATATCTTTCGGAAAGTGTTACTGCTTTATATACAAGGTTATCGCTGATTTGTACGCGATGGAAAAGCTCATAGTAGCCTTTAATTCCTACAAGCATTTTGAATGTATCATCAATTGATGGCTCGTCAACTTTAATTGGCTGAAAACGACGCTCAAGAGCAGCATCTTTTTCGATATGTTTACGGTATTCATTGAATGTTGTTGCACCAATAACCTGAATTTCGCCACGGGAAAGAGCAGGTTTTAAGATATTTGCAGCATTCATTGAACCTTCCGCATCACCTGTACCCACAAGGTTATGAACCTCGTCAATAAAGAGAATGATATTTCCCTCGCTCTTAACCTCTTCAACAAGTCCTTTAATTCGGCTTTCAAACTGACCTCTGAACTGTGTACCAGCCACAAGTGCTGTTAAATCGAGAAGGTGGATTTCCTTATCCATAAGCTTTGCAGGAACATTACCCTCGGCAATTCTCTGTGCAAGTCCCTCTGCAATAGCAGTTTTACCAACACCGGGCTCACCGATTAAACAAGGATTATTCTTTGTTCTTCTGCATAAAATCTGCACTGCACGGGCGATTTCAGTATCACGACCTATAATTCTGTCAAGCTTACCGTCCCTTGCTCTGCCTGTTAAATCAGTACAGTAAAGGGAGAGCATTTTTCTTTTATCGTTCTTTGTGCCCTGTTTTTTCTTCCCTCTTTTATCGGTCTTTTTACTATCGCCGTTAAGGTCTTTTATATTTTCTTCAGGAACATCCATTGGCATCATACCCATATTCTGCATAAATGGGAATGTGGAAGCACCACCCAACTCAAAGTCGTCACCCATACTTTCCATCATCTGTTCCATCTGCTCGGTCATATCGTCAAGCTGTTCTTCGGTTATACCCATATTATCCATCATCTGCTTAATGGGACCGATATTCATCTCCATAGCGCATTTGATGCAATAACCCTCATTAGTTGTTTTTTCGCCTTCCATTTTTGTAACAAAAATGACGGCAGGTCTTTGTTTGCATTTACAGCAAATCATATTTTTGTTCATTATGTGTCCTCTTCTTATTTGCTATTATTTGTTTTTCTTTGAATTCTCTTTCATTTGTTTAAATGCACTTGGTAAGTAGCTGAAAAACGCAATAAATGTAAGCACAACTGCTATTATAACAAGTACAAACATAATCGTTTCAGGAAGAGTGTATTGTGGGTAATAAAGGCTGATTGCACCGATTTCCGGTCCAAAGCCTATAATTACAACCATAACTGCATAGAATGCAAAAGTTGCCAATTTACCCCAAATCTCTGCTGCACAGGGGCGTGTACCCAATGCAATAAGAATAATACTACCTAAAATCATAATAATATCTTTTGCGATAAAGAGCAGGAACACCCATGCAAATGCCTGCATTGACTCGCTCTGTGCCTCTTTAAATTTCAAGAAAAGAACAATAGCAAGTGCAAAGATTGTAAATTTATCGGCAACGGGGTCAAGTAATTTACCAAGATTTGAAACCTGATTGAATTTTCTTGCAATTTTTCCGTCAACTGCATCAGAAAGTCCTGAAATGAAGATTACAAACACTGCCCACCAGATGTAATTCTTATAATAAAGCACTGCTATTACAGGAATTAATAAAATTCTGATTACAGAAATAAGATTAGGAATTGTAAGACAACCATCAAATATTTCTTTAATATTTTCCTTCAATGTCTTTTTTTGTTCACTCATATCCGTCTGCTCCTTATTTTAAATAATATCTTTTAATGATTTAATGAATGGATTAATGCCATCAATCGCATTTATTATTCTTGATTCATTAACTGCTGTTGCCAATTCGCTATCCCCCGAGGAAAAGAAAACAGTTAATATAGTGCAAATAAAGATAATTACCGCAAGACCTTTACAAGCGCCCAAAACCCCGCCCAATGTTTTATTGATTGTTTTAATAATAGGAAGTCTGAAAATTCGGGAAATTAGTTTTGCAACAAGTTTCAGTACAAAGAGTAAAACTATTGCTAAAACCGTAAAACTTAATGCTGTTAACACACCAATGATTATGGGCTGTGCTATTTTTTCTACAAGCTCTGTTGCGACATTCTCACTTGTAATATTGGTTTCTGCAACATCATTCTTAATATCCTCAACACTTATACCCATTGTATCTGCAAAGGAAACCACATAGTCAGGAATTGATTCTATAATCAACTGAGCCTTGGCAGATGTTTCTGAAAGAGAAACATTTTCGTCAATTTGAGTTTCAATTGTTTCAATAACGGACTCCTTAACAAAGCCATCATAAGCCATCTGTGCCACCGTTGGGCTGAAAGTGTATGCCATTACAAAAGCGAGAATTACTGCCACTAATTCCAAAAAGGAAAGTACAAACCCCTTTTTAACTGCTTCAAACACAAATGCAGCAAAAATCACAACTAAAATTAAATCCAATACAAAAGCCATAATGCACCTCCGTTACTTTTTCTCATTTTCCCCTACTGAGGAAAATTTTTCAATTTTATCTGCAGAATATACATATGTATTTCTTCCTGACACAATAACCTTTTCTGCGTCCGTATTTACATTTGCAGAGCCAACTTGTTCGCCTTTCATATTGTATATCTGGACATTACTGTCAGTAAGCACACCTACATATTTACCGTCTGTTGAAACTGATTTTACAAGACCATTTATTTCTTTTGAAAAAAGCTCACGACCTGATTTATCATAGGCATTTACAATTTTCTGGGTTGTACTTGAATACTTTGAAAGGACTAAAACTGCTGTGTTGTTATCTGAAATATGAATCATATATGGTGTGTTAACGGAAACATTTATTTTTTCCTCTTTGTCACCTTTGATAACTGAACACATATTATTTCCTAAAACGAAAAGTGTTTCATTGGAAAGGAATCTAATTGAAGCTACTGCGCTATCGTTATAGGTGAATGATGCTTTTGGTGTATCCTTTTTCCTATCAAAAATATAGACTTTAGAGTAAACCGAGCCATTCTCAACACCTAAAACCGAAACTGCAAAGAGTTTTCCGTTATCAGATACATCACAGGAAATGATATTTTCTTTTGCGCATTTCCATACAAAGATTTCCTTTTCCTTATCGTTAAAAACTGTCAGCATACTCTGTGCATCTTCCGCCCTTGTGGCAACTGCAACAGAACCGTTTTTACCCAATGAAGCCGTTAAAATCATATACTTCATTTCTTTTTCGTAAAGTGTACGGGTTTTGGACTGAACTCTGAATTTATTTCCACCCTCATCGTAGAGAAGCACTCGTCCGCTATTACTCTGCATTACGGGATGGTCGTATTTATGAGCCGTACTGGAAAGTTCCTTTGCAGTAGTATCAAGAACTTTAACAGAGTCGTCATACACTAAAACCAAGTCAGAATTAGTAACTGCTGCATCATCTATTACCATACCGCTTATCTGGTAGGGATATCCGTCACCGGAGCCAAGACCTGCAAAGAATGTACGAAAAGAGTCTGTTACTGTTGAAAAAGTGACTCCGCCAAACTGTGCTGCGGCAAGCATTATAAGCAAAAGAACAACCACAATAATGGCAACTAATTTCAATTTTTTTACACTTTTAATTTTTATTGTAATCTTTTTCTTTGGTTCTCTTTTCTGAACTTTTCTCTTTTCAGCCACCAAAATCACCACACATCAATAAAAAACTTTATTTAGATACAAGCCGTGTGCCTCAGCAGTAACTCCTGCCTTTTCACGGTCACAACTTTCAATTATTTTGGGGATACTTCCCTTTTCTATTCTACCTTTTTGAATATCAAGGAGTGTACCTACAATAATTCGTACCATATTATAAAGAAAACCATTACCGCTGACACGAATCTCTATTAAATCGTCATTTCGTGTCACTTTACAATCGTAAATTTCCCTTGTTTTATCTTCAACGGATGTACCTGCACTGCAAAATGCTGAAAAATCGTGAATACCAATAAAAGACTTTGCTTCACTATTTAGCATTTCAGCATCAATCTCATAGGGATAAAACATAGCCTTATTTTCATAAAAAGGATTGCGGTGTTTTCCGTTATAGATTAAATAAACATACTCTTTTCCCTTGCAATCGTAACGAGCGTGGAAGTCATAATCCACATCTTCACAACCATAAACCGAGATTTCGGGTGGAAGATAGAAATTGAGTGCATCGGGAATTTTTTCAGCGGGTACATTACATTCTGTTCTCACATTACAGCAGAACATATTTGCGTGAACACCTGCATCAGTACGGCTACAACCTATTATGTTTTCGTCTTTTCCGCTTAAATTTTTAAAAGCGTTACACATTTCTTGCTGAATGGTATTTCCATTAGGTTGAATCTGCCAACCGTGAAAAGGTGTACCATTATACCGCAAAGTTAAAAGTAAATTCCGCATTATATTCACCACAGAAAATATTAAGCACTATTACTGCACCAATTAACAATACCATTATGACAATTGACATATAGTCCCTCACGGAAAATTTAAGTGCATTCATTGTAGTTTTTCCAACACCACCATTGTAGCAACGGCAGGTCATAGCATTTGCCAACTCATAAGCGCGTCTTATGGAGTTAAAAAGCAAAGGGATAAACAAAGGAATCAGTGCTTTTGCTCTTTTCATTAAATTCCCTTGGTCGAAAGAAGCACCACGACTCTTTTGTGCACTCATAATTTTGTCAACCTCCTCAATAAGAGTAGGAATAAAGCGAAGTGCAATTGTCATAATCATTGTAACCGTATGAAAATCAAGCCCGATTTTCTTAAATGGTGCAAACATTCGGTCAAGACCATTTGTAAGGGATGTTGGGGATGTTGTGTAAGTGAGCATTGTGCTCATTACAATAAGCAGGGATATACGCAGTGCCATAAATACTGCTGTTAAAACTCCACCACTTGTAATTTTGATTTTCCACACATTAACTAATACAACGCCCGTATCAACATAGGCAATTTGAAGAATTGATGTGATTACAATAATCAAAAGAATTGGTTTTAAGCCCTTTACAACAGTTTTCACAGGGATTTTTGAAAAACCGATTATAACTGCTGATATAAGCAAACAGAAAAACAGGGAAACAAAATTGTTTGCTAAAAATACTGTTATAATAAAGGCAATAGTGAACAACAATTTTGTACGGGGGTCAAGACGGTGAATTACCGAACCCATGGGGAAATACTGACCGATTGTAATATCTTTAATCAAGAAACTCCCCTCCCCTCAAAAAGTTTTTTGAGTTCAAGGTAGCCTTGCTCAACTGTATATATTTTTTCGCTTACGGGATAACC
The DNA here is from genome assembly GCA_937898625.1 of uncultured Clostridia bacterium. Lineage (GTDB taxonomy): Bacteria > Bacillota > Clostridia > Oscillospirales > Acutalibacteraceae > Fimenecus. The sequence goes on from CALEJF010000009.1 coordinate 8,607, forward strand.
CTTCTCACGAAGTTTTATGAAAATTTCAGTAATCTGTGGTACGGAAAGTCCGATTTCACGAAGTCTTGATGCCTTTTCAAAAACCTCGTCAACTGTACCTGACATTTCAACCTTTGAGCTGTTCATCACAATTACTTTCGTAGCAAATCGAGCAACATCATCCATACTGTGAGATACAATTATAACTGTTTTACCTGTTTGTTCACGGTAGTTTTTGATAAGTGCAAGAATCTGCTCCCTACCCATTGGGTCAAGTCCGCTTGTGGGCTCGTCAAGAATGAGAATTTCCGGCTCCATTGAAATTACACCTGCAATAGCAACTCGTCTTTTCTCGCCACCTGACAAATCAAATGGTGATTTTCCAAGCATATCGTCAGGAATACCAACGTATTTTGCAGCATTTCTTACTCTCTCATCAATTTCGGCTTTTGAAAGTCCCATATTTGTAGGACCAAAAGCAATATCCTTATAGACTGTTTCTTCAAACAGCTGATATTCGGGATACTGAAAGCAAAGTCCAACACGAAAACGGGTATCAAAAATCTTTGACTTTGACTGCCAGATGTTTTCACCATCAAGGAAAATTTTTCCGTCAGTTGGCTTTAAAAGTCCGTTAAAATGTTGAACAAGGGTGCTTTTACCCGAGCCGGTATGACCGATAATAGCCACAAATTCACCTTTTGGGATATCTATATTCACATTGTCAAGTGCAGTGATTTTAAAAGGAGTGCCCTCACCGTAGACATATGTTAAATTTTGAGTTTCAAGGTGGGACATATCTTACTGACCTTTCAATAAATCATCTATGTTTTCTACTAATTCGTCGATACTCAACAAATCGTTTTTTAAGTTAATTCCGTCATTTTTTAGCATTTTTGCAAGTACACAAGTCTGTGGTACATCAAGACCGATACTACGGATTTTATCCGTGTCTGCAAAAACCTCTTTTGGTGTGCCGTCAAGGAGAAGTCTGCTATCGTCCATAACTATAATCCTATCGGCTTCACAAGCTTCTTCCATGTAGTGAGTGATGAAAACAACAGTTATTCCCAATTCACGATTAAGTCTTTTGATTGCTTTCATTACATCCCGTCTGCCCTCAGGGTCAAGCATAGCAGTTGGCTCGTCAAGAATAATACAGCGGGGCTCCATAGCGATAATTCCTGCTATGGCAACACGCTGTTTCTGACCGCCTGAAAGTTTATGTGGTTCGTGGTTTTTGTATTTATACATACCAACAATTTTAAGGGACTCGTCAACTCTGCGACGAATTTCCAAAGGTTCGATTCCAAGATTTTCAGGGCCGAAAGCAACATCTTCTTCAACGATGGTTGCGACAATCTGATTATCGGGATTTTGAAAAACAACACCAACAGTCTGTTTAATTTTTATATCGTCATCTTCATTTTTTGTATCCATTCCATCAACGAGAATTGTACCACTTTCGGGAAGCAAAAGTCCGTTTGCGAGTTTTGCCAAGGTACTTTTACCTGAGCCATTATGACCGAGAATTGCAATAAACTCGCCCTCGTTTATAGAAAGTGAGAAATCCTTAACCGCGGGTGCTAACACCACACCTTCTTCGTCACTTTCATATCGGAATGTTACATTTTTAAATTCAATAATTGCCATTATTTACTCCAAATTGCAGATGCACCACAAGGTAGCACAAGTCCATTTTCAGTAGCACGAAGTCCGATTTCGCTACCTGTTACTGTACCGCCAAAGCGTTTTTTCACAACTGCTCCTAAAATATATTCCATAACCGATGGGCTTAAACCCGTTGTGTAAGAATTTATAAGCACCATAAGCGGGTCATCACTTAAAACCTGACTGCAAAGTTCAACAAAACCGTAAACCTCATTTTCAAGCTTCCAGACCTCACCACCTGGTCCTCTGCCGTAAGATGGCGGGTCCATAATGATAATGTCGTATTTATTACCACGACGGATTTCACGCTGAACAAATTTAATACAGTCGTCAACAATCCATCTGACATTTTTATCTGCAACACCTGAACTGACTGCATTTTCCTTTGCCCAGAGTGTCATACCCTTTGATGCGTCAACATGGCACACAGAAGCACCTGCTTTAAGTGCAGAAATCGTAGCACCACCTGTATAGGCAAACAAGTTAAGAACTTTTACTTCTCGACCTGCATTTTTAATGATTTCTGCTACTTTGTCCCAGTTTGTTGCTTGTTCAGGGAAAAGACCTGTGTGCTTAAAGCCCATTGTTTTAATATTAAAAGTCAAATCACGGTAGCCGATAGTCCAGAAATCGGGAATCTTTTTTCTGATTTCCCATTGACCGCCACCGGTCTGTGAACGGTGATAAATGGCATCCGCCTTTTTCCAAAGAGGATTTTTCTTTTCTGTTTTCCATATAACCTGAGGGTCGGGACGAATTAAAGTGATATTCCCCCAACGCTCAAGTCGTTCACCGCAGGAACAATCAATAAGTTCATAATCTTTCCATTTATCGGCAACTCGCATTTTATACTAACCTTTCTCTTACAACCTGAGCGACACTTTCGCCCAATTCCTTAATTTTATCGTAATCCTTGCCCTCAAGCATTACACGAACAAGTGGTTCTGTACCTGAAAGTCGAACAAGAATTCTGCCCTCATCACCGAGTTCTTCTTCAACTTGCTTGATTGCATTTTGTACTTCTTTATCCTTCTGGAACTGTGCTTTACCAAAGTTAGAAACTCTAACATTTATAAGCACCTGTGGATAAACTTCCATTTCGTCTGCAAGTTCTTTAAGTGTTTTACCTGTATCCTTAACAACTGCAAGAAGTTGAATTGCAGAGAGCTGTCCGTCACCTGTTGTTGCATACTGCAAGAAGATAATGTGACCTGACTGCTCACCACCGATGCTATATCCGTTAGCACTCATATTCTCAAGAACATAACGGTCACCGACTTTTGTCTTTTCGCACTTAATTCCGTTTTCTTCGCAGAATTTGAAGAAGCCCATATTACTCATAACAGTAACAACTGCAGTATCTTTTTTGAGTTTGCCAAGGCTCTTCATATGCTTTGCACAAACTGCGATGCACTTATCACCGTCAACTACTGCACCTGTGTGGTCAACTGCCAACATTCTGTCAGCATCACCATCGAAGGCAAAACCTAAGTGGCAACCATTTTCCACAACACATTTTTGTAGGTTTTCAAGGTGAGTTGAGCCACAGTTTTTATTGATATTAACACCGTCAGGCTCTGCACTGATTACAACAACCTCTGCACCAAGACGAGTGAAAACCTCCTCTGCTGAAACACTTGATGAGCCGTTTGCACAGTCAAGAGCGATTTTGTAGCCCTTAAAACTCATATTAGTTGCTGCGAGAAGATGCTCAATATAGTCATTGATTGCATCAGGTTTTCTCTCTACCCGACCAACCTCACCACCAATAGGTGATGGAATTTCCATAACATTGTCAAGAATGATTTCTTCGATTTCATTTTCAAGTGCATCAGGAAGTTTATATCCTGTTGACTGGAAAATCTTAATTCCGTTATATTCGCAAGGGTTATGCGATGCAGAAATCATTACACCTGCATCACAACCATATTCACGCACTAAAAATGCAACTGCAGGAGTTGGCACAACACCTAACTGCAAAACATCTGCACCCACCGAGCAAAGACCTGCTGTAATTGCACTTTCAAGCATTTCTGAAGATGCACGGGTATCCATACCGATAAGCACTTTAGGTTTTTTACCATTTAAGTTTTTGCTGAGCACCATCGCTGCTGCTCGACCTATTTGCATTGATAATTCACAAGTAAGTTCTGTATTTGCGACGCCACGAGCACCGTCTGTTCCAAAAAGTCTACCCATAATTTTTACTCCTTAAAAAAGTGATGTTTGGGAATTCGCCTTATTGTTTGTGTTTGAAAATTCTATGCCTAAATGTTTATATGCCAATGGTGTTACAACTCTGCCACGAGGAGTTTTTGCAAGAAAGCCGATTTGCATTAAATATGGCTCATAAACATCTTCAATTGTGACAGCCTCCTCACCAATTGTAGCGGCAATTGTTTCAAGTCCCACAGGACCACCATTGAAATTGCGAATCATAGTAGTAAGCATTAGTCTGTCAATATTATCAAGACCGATATTGTCAATTTCCATTCTGCCAAGGGCAATTTTTGCGTTATCTTCGGTAATTACACCGTTACTCATAACCTGTGCAAAGTCACGGGCACGTTTTAAAAGTCTGTTGGCAATTCTTGGTGTACCACGGGAGCGGGATGCAATTTCCAATGCACCCTTGTCATCTGCATAAATATCAAGAATTCCTGCACTTCGCTTTACAATCTGTGAGAGTTCTTCAGGTGTGTAGAGTTCAAGTCTTAAAATCACACCGAAACGGTCACGAAGTGGAGCAGTTAACTGACCTGCACGAGTTGTAGCACCAACAAGTGTGAAACGAGGTAAGTCGAGACGAATACTACGAGCCGATGGACCTTTACCAATGATAATATCAAGAGCATTATCTTCCATGGCAGGATATAAAACTTCTTCAACTGCACGGGAAAGACGATGAATTTCGTCAATGAAAAGCACATCACCGTCGTTTAAGTTTGTAAGGAGTGCTGCAAGGTCACCGGGTTTTTCAATTGCAGGACCTGATGTAACACGAATCTGCACACCCATCTCATTTGCGATAATTCCTGCAAGAGTTGTTTTACCAAGTCCCGGAGGGCCATATAAAAGCACATGGTCAAGAGTGTCCCCTCTGTTTTTTGCAGCCTCAATATATATTTTTAAGTTTTCCTTTACCTTTTCCTGACCGATATATTCTGTCAATGCTTTTGGTCGCAAGGAAATTTCAATATCGTGGTCAGTTTCTGTAAAACCGGGAGTCATTATTCTGTTTTCATTTTCGAAATCCATTGTTTAGTCCCCCTTAATTCAATGACAGCAACTTGAGTGCTTGTTTAATAATGTTTTCAACTGAAAGTGATGGGTCAATTTTACTTACAGCCACACTTGCGTCACTTTGTGAGTAACCAAGCATTTCAAGAGCAGCAACTGCCTCGGCAGTATTTGAATTTGTAAGAGTTGAGCTGACTGCAGTTAAATCAACAGATGTTTCAACTCCTGCAAAGGCTTTGCCAACCTTGTCTTTTAACTCCATACAAATTCTCTGTGCAAGTTTAGGACCGACACCGTTTGCCTTTGTGAGAGCCTTATGGTCACCTGCTGCGATGCTCAATGCAACCTTATCAGGTGTGAGTTCTGAGAGAATTGCAAGTCCCATTTTAGGGCCGACACCGTTAACGGTTATAAGCATTTTAAAGCAGTCCATTTCGGTTTTATCATAAAAACCAAAAAGTTCCATAGCATCTTCACGGACATTAAGATATGTGTAAAGAGTGACTTTCATTCCCATTGATGCACATTTCTGAGATGTTGTAAGAGTAGTCATACAACGGAATGCAACACCGTTCACATCAACGCAAACAATATTCATATCAAAGTCAACTACATTTCCTGTTACTGAATAAATCATAATAATTATCCTTATTTCAAATTTCTTAATCTTCCCATAAGTGAGCCACTTGCATGTGCGTGACAAATTGCCATTGCAAGAGCATCAGCAGTATCGTCAGGTTTCGGAATTTTTTCCAAATTTAAAATAACTCTTGTCATTTCCTGCACCTGTTTTTTCTCGGCTCTGCCGTAACCCACAACACTCTGTTTTACCTGCAAAGGTGTGTACTCGAAAATTGGGAGTCCGTTCTTCTGTGCCGCAAGGTTAATTACTCCCCTTGCCTGAGCCACATCAATAACCGTTTTTGCATTGGTGTTATAGAAAAGTTTTTCGATTGCCAGAGCATCAGGTTTGTACTTATTTATTATATCACAAATACCGTCATAAACCGTTTCAAGTCGCTCGTTAAAAGGTGTTTTCGCTTCAGTTGTCACTGCACCGAAAGCAATTACCTGAAAACGATTTGCTGTATAGTCAATTATTCCCCAACCCACTATTGCATAGCCTGGGTCGATGCCTAAAATTATCATAGCATACTACCTCATTGTATAATCGATTAATTATAGCACATTACATAATAAATGGCAAGAAAAAAGGGACTTAAAAAGTCCCCTTTTACACATAATTTTCAGTTTGTTAATAATTGATAGTTTCTTGTTTAGAAGTAGACAAAAAGAAATTGACAAATTGGAGTTTATGTGGCTTCGCCACAGCGATATAAATTCCTGATGGAA
>CALEJF010000010.1 GCA_937898625.1 uncultured Clostridia bacterium
CATCGGCATAAGTAAGACCATTAATTCTTGCTTCGTTAAGATAAGCCTTCTTGTTTTTAACAATTTCGTGACGGTCGCCGATAAAGTAGAAATCACCTTCAAATTCTACAAGCTGATAAGCTTTCTGCATTACATCATCTTTGTAGAAATGGTTATCTTTTATGCCGGTGAATGGTTTACCATAGTTATAATGAATTGTTGCATTGAGAAGAGGTTCATTTAAGCTAAGTATTGGAATGGATTTCCATTGTTCTTCTGTACCACAATAATATACATCTGTAAGGTTAGAGCAATATCCAAATGCATTAAAATACACCCAATTAACACTATAAGGAATTGTTACACTTGTAAGATTAGAGCAATCGGTAAATGCGTAATCACCAATTTTTGTTACACCATCGTTAATTATAACTTTTTTGATTTTATATTGATAAATTTTCCATGGTGCATTGTTATAATAATCTGACATACTACCAGTTCCTGAAATAATCAGTGTGTCCGTAGATTCATTAAATCCCCATGTAAGATTAACACCACAAGTGCCTGTCGCTATGTAAATATATTCATTACATATTTCACAATACTCGTTATTATCATTATCTGTATGACCTAATTTATAAACGTAGTTATCAACACAATGGCCACCGCAATAACAATTATATGTTGTGTATCCTTGTTCTGTACAAGTCGGAGCAGTTACTACTAATGTATAATCAGGTTGATGCGTTTCTGTGCTATTATAATGAATTCCTGCATTGACAAGTGGCTGATTATGACTACCAATCAAGATTTTATTCCATTGCTGTTGCGTTCCTTTATAATATATGGTTTTCAAGTTATCACAACGATAGAAAGCATAATCACCGATGCTTGTTACACCATCTTCAATAACAATTTTCTTAATATCAAATGTGAAAGTCCACCATGGGTTTTCAGCCTCATCGAATTTTGAGAAATACTCAAAATCATACATATCCCCTGTACCTGAAATTGTAAGAGTACCTGTGTGATTATTGTATGTCCATGTCAGATTATCACCACATTGACCCGTAGGAAGAACAGTCGTATCTGTACAATAAACCATATTGTTCTTAAAGTAGTAACTTTCTGCCTCCGGATTATTTGCCAATAACTGTTTCCACTGATTTGCAGTACCATGGTAATAAATGATTATAGTGTAATCGTCATATGAACTTCGACCAATTGTTGTTATACTATCAGGAAGTGTTATACTTTCAAAATTATTTCCACCAAATACCCAATCGCCAATAGTTGTAACGCCATCAGGAATTACTAAACTTGTAATGCCATCACAGCCACTAAATGCACTATCCTCAATTATTTTGATACCATCTGGTAAAGTAACACTTGTAAGCGTTACACAATCAGAGAAGGCACATTCACAAATTGTTTCCACTCCATTAGGGATTGCATAACCTGTTCTTGTATTGCCTATTGGATACTGAAGGAGTATTGTCTTATCTTTATTAAACAACACACCGTATTCATCATTTACAAAATATTGGCTTTCCTTATCAACTGTTATATTAGTAAGACTTGGACAATTAGAAAAGGCACATCTTCCAATTGAAGTTACATTTTTTGGAATTGAAATGGATGCAAGTATCTTACAATCTGTAAATGCCGAACCCTCAATTGTTGTTACTCCTTTACCTATTGTAACCTTTTCAAGACTGTCACAACCAGCAAATGCCCTTTTTCCGATTGTTGTCACATTATCAGGAATTACAATCTCTTTAAGAACATCACACGCAGCAAATGCACTTTTCTCAATTATCGTTACACTATCAGGAATTTTAATTTCTGCAAGGCTGTAACATAATGCGAATGTGGATTCTCTAATTGTTGTTACACCGTCAGGAATGTTTATGCTTTCAAGGTCAACACAATAGTAAAATGCAGAACTGCCAATTGTTGTTACAGTGTCAGGAATGGTTATACTTGTAAGACTAACGCAATGGTCAAATGCTTCATTTCCAATTGATGTCAAACTATCCGGAAGTGTTACAGAAGTAATATATGCACAAGAATAGAATGCATTAGCACCAATTGTTGTTACACCATCTCCAATAATTACTTTTTTAATATTATCCTCGTATTGTTCCCAAGGGCGGTTGTTAAATTTGAAATCGTACATAGGTCCTGTACCAGTAATTGTCAAACATCCTGTTAATGAGTTATAGGAGAATCTGACATCGTCACCACAGTGGTTAAGAGCGGGAACAAGTTCTTGCTCTACAAATACTTCTCCGCAAACAGAACATTTTGAGCCCTCTGTAAGTCCTGATGAAGTACTTGATGGAGGAACTGCAGGAAGTACTACCTCATTATGACCTTGGGCAATAATCTTTTCAGTATATATTTCACCACAGCGACCGCATGTGTGTTCATATTCTCCATCTGTAGTACAGCTTGCTTCTGAAATCACAACAGTACTGATTGGATTATGACCAGCATCAACATAATCACTGACATAAACTTCACCACAGTGACAAGTGTGTGTTGTATAACCATCCTCTGTACATGTAGGGGGTGTTACAACACTGCTAACAGAACCGTGACCAGTTGCAGAAACATAATCATCAACATAAAAATAATCACAGAAACATGTATATGTAGTATAACCTTTATCTGTACATGTTGGAGCAGTTACAGTAGCCTCATAAACGTGAATATGGTCTGAATTATAGTGAATTCTCACATCATTAAGATAATAGTTGCTATCAACAATTGTAATAGAATTCCATTGTTCTTCCGTACCAACATAATAAATATCCATAAGTTTTTTACACTGGTAAAAAGCATCTCCAGTAATTTTTGTTACTGTATCAGGAATCTGAATGTATGTAAGATTTGTACAATAGTAGAATGTTCTCGAATTTATTACAGTTACACCAGCAGGAATGGAAACATTTGTAAGACTACTGCAATTCATAAATGCACTCTCACCAATTGTTGTTACACCACTACCAATTATCACTTCGGTAAGTAATGCGCAATTATTAAATGCATACTTATCAATTGTACTAACACTGTTTGGGATTGTAATACTCTTTAATTTTTCGCAATATTCAAATGCTCGCTCACCAATTGTTGTCACTTTATCGCCGAGAGTTACACTTTCAAGAGCATCACAACTGCTAAATGCACTCTTACCAACTGTTGTTACAGAGTCAGGAATTGTTACACTTGTAAGACCTATGCAATCTGCAAATGCCTTGTCACCAATTGATGTTATACCATCTCCAATAACAAGAGTTGTAATTTCAGCCTTATAGTCGCTCCATGGAGCACTACCAAAATTATCCATATCTCCAGTACCGGAAATAGTTAATACTCCGGATACTAAATCATAACTCCACTCGGCATATTTACCACATAAACCTGAAACAATGCTTGAAACACTAAAATGTTTTGTTGCTGTATCAAGTGAAGTGTTATTATCACCTATTGTAATATTATTCCATTGATATTCTGCACCTAAATAATGAACATCAGTCAAAGAGGTACAATTGTAGAATGCCATACTACCAATTTTTGTAACACCAACAGGAATTGTTATACTTTCAAGACTTGTACATCCTTGGAAAGCACTACTGCCGATTGAAGTAACAACATTAGGAATTGTTACTTCTTTAAGGCTGGTACAACCTTGGAATAAACCAGTACTGATTGTTGTAACCTTTTCGGGTATTACAAAACTTTTCAGACTCTTACAGTTAGAAAAAGCGGAAGAGTCTATGAATGTAACATTTTTGCCCATATTTACATTTTCAAGTTTTTCACAATTATTAAAAGCTAATGAAGCAATATTTGTTACACTATCCAGTATTGTAATTTCAGTAAGGCTTGTGCATCCCTGAAATGCACAATTGTTAATTGCTGTTACATTCTTGCCAAGTGTAACATCTGTAAGTGATGTACAACCTTGAAAGAGGGAACTTGAGATTGTAGTTAAACTATCAGGTAATATCACATTTGTAAGGCCTGTACAGCTTTGAAATGCATTAGCACCAATTGATGCTACATTATTACCGATAGCAAATTCAGTAAGACTCTTGCAACCGTAAAACGCAAAAGTACTGATTGCTGTTACACTATCAGGAATTGTTATACTTGAAAGAGCACCACAACTATAAAAGGCATAATTACCAATTTTTGTTACTCCATCATTTATAACAACTGTTGTAATTTTATCTTCATAAGTTTCCCACGGACGATTGTTATATTTGTAACCAGTCATATCACCCGTACCAGAAATTGTTAAGGTACAGGTAACATCATCATAAGTCCAGGTTACATTGTCACCACAAGCACCCTCATATGTAGCAGCGCTTGATGTGATAGGAATGATGGAAAATACCATCATAATTGCCAAGATAACTGATAATATTTTGTTCGCCTTTTTCATAATACTTCTCTCCCCATATTATAAAATAATGCTTTATCCCAAATACATTATATTTCATTTTGAAAATAATTACAATAGAAAATACAATTTTGTAGGTTTTATACATTTTAACTATACTATTTCATAATAATCCCCCCATAAAAACAAAAAGTGCGACCACCGAAGCAGCCGCACAAAAAACGCAAACTCCGATAGTCGCCAAACCAATTCAATATAAAGGGCAATTAAGCACAATCACATTGTCAGAATCTGCATTTTTAACAAATACACATTATGTGATTATGCAACAAAAAGCATAATATCCCTATAAAAAATAGAAATCGCCCTTGTCTTTTTATATTCAATTGGTTTGGCATTTATAGTTTACCACGCATTTTCAAAAAAATCAATACAAACTAATTCTTGACAGTAAAAATAAAAAGATGTCAAAAACTCATCTTAAAAAGCAAAAATGCCCACCAAAAATGGTGAGCATTGATAATTGATAAAAAGCTTTTATCTCTTTGAGAACTGTCTGAGCGTTAAGAAAACAATTCGGTGAATTGTTTTTAGCGAAGAGCATAATGCGAATCTCTCATTCGCATTATGAGTTTAGCATCTGAGCGTTAAGAAAACAATTCGGTGAATTGTTTTTAGCGAAGAGCATCGAGGGAAACCCCGAGGTGCCCGAAGACCGAAAAGGGATAAAAGATAATTCTAAATGCAATTCAAACTTTGAATAAAAAAACAACACCCATCGTAACGATGAGTGTTGAAAAATACAAATATTGTCTTTTATCTCTTTGAGAACTGAGGTGCACGACGAGCGCCTTTGAGACCGTATTTCTTTCTTTCCTTCATTCTTGGGTCTCTTGTTAAGAAACCTGCCTTTTTGAGTTCAGGACGAAGATTTTCGTCATACTGAAGAAGAGCACGTGAAAGACCATGACGGATAGCACCAGCCTGACCTGTTACACCGCCACCGCCAACGCGGCAAACAATATCAAACTTGTCTGCTGTGCCTGTAAGAGCGAGAGGCTGACGAACGATGAGCTTGAGTGTTTCAAGACCGAAATAATCGTCAATATCTCTGTCGTTAACTGTGATTTTACCTGTACCTGCATAAACACGTACACGAGCTACTGATTTCTTTCTTCTACCTGTACCGTAGAAATAAGGATTTGTTTCGTACATTTAATTTGCCTCCCTTTCTTAGAATTCTCTTGTTTCAGGTTTCTGAGCAGCATGCTTGTGCTCTGCACCGCGGTATACACGAAGACGAGTAAGAGCCTCACGGCCGATTACTGTGTCAGGAATCATACCCTTAACAGCCTTTGTTACTGCGAACTCCGGCTTTGTTTTCATAAGAGTCTTATACTTAACTTCTTTCATGTTACCAACATAACCTGTGTGATGATAGTACATTTTCTGTTCAAGCTTGTTACCTGTAAGAACAACCTTTTCTGCATTAATGATGATTACGTGGTCACCACAATCAGCATGAGGAGTGAATGTTGGCTTGTGCTTACCTCTAAGAAGAACAGCAGCTTCAGCAGCTACGCTACCAAGTGTTTTGCCTGCTGCGTCAAGCACATACCAGTTACGGGTAATGTCGCCCTTTTTTGGCATATAAGTTGACATAGAACTTACCTCCGAATATTATTTTTAAATTGCTCGATGATTATAACAAAGAGAATACTGAATGTCAACATATTTTTTTGAATTTTTAACGAGAATAATATAAATCTCTTGTTTTCTCGTTTTTTCTTTATTTTTTTTGTATTTTTCTTTTTGATTATTTTTATAAATTATTTGTTTACTTTTACATAAAATTAAGATAAAATATTGTAAAGTGTTACAAAGAATAATTATATGGAGCAAGTTAGCGCGATGTCGCCTATCTCTCCCTTCGTCACGGCTATGCCGTGCCACCTCCCTCGTCAGAGGGAGGATTAAATAAAATGAGGTGTAAAGTGTGCAAAAGTTGTTAAGTCTTGTACGTGCAGCTGTTGATAAATACAACATGATTGAAGATGGCGACAGAATTGCTGTTTGTGTTTCCGGCGGAAAAGACAGTGTTGTTATGCTTTTGTGCCTTATAAATCTTAGAATATTCTATCCTAAAAAATTTGACCTTTGTGCAATTACTCTTGACCCACAATTCAACGGTGAATGTGCAGATTATTCTGAAATTGAAAAAATATGTAGGGATAACAATATTCCATACACTATAAAACGCACAGAGTTATACCATATAATATTTGAGGAAAGAAAAGAGAGTAATCCTTGTAGTTTATGTGCAAGGATGCGACGTGGACTTCTTCATGATACAGCAAAAGAATTAAACTGTAATAAAATTGCTCTTGGGCATCATATGGACGATGCAGCTGAAACTTTTATTATGAATTTATTCGGCAATGGTCGTGCTGAATGTTTTTCCCCTGTTTCGTACCTTTCAAGAAAAGATTTATATATGATTAGACCAATGGTTTTCGCTTATGAAACAGATATTACTCGAGTGGCAAACAAGGAAAAAGTGCCTATTGTGGAAAGCCGTTGCCCTGCCGATGAAAAAACTAATCGTGAAGATACAAAAATGCTACTTGCTGACCTTGAAAAACGATATCCTGCTTTAAGGCAAAAGATTATCGGCGGTATGCAACGTGGGGATATCAGTGATTGGGGAATTAAGTAAAAAGTAATATGGAATAGTGAAGAAGTTCCTTTGACAATACTTATTATATATGTTAAAATGTTTTGTAAATTATTTCTATTTGGAGATGATATAGATGAAATATGTTGTTGTTTTATACGACGGAATGGCTGATTATCCCGTTCCTCAATTTGATGGTAAAACACCAATGATGATGGCTAAAAAGCCGAATTTTGACTCACTTGCAAAAAAAGGTACAGTTGGTCTTGTTAAGACTGTCCCCGACGGAATGAAGCCAGGCAGTGACGTTGCAAATATGAGTGTTATGGGCTTTGACCCATCAATTTATTATACAGGCAGAAGTCCGCTTGAGGCTGCAAGTATAGGTGTTGACCTTAAAGATACTGATGTTACACTCCGTTGTAATATCGTCACACTTTCTGACGAAGAAAACTATGCTGACAAGACAATGGTTGACTACTGTGCAGATGATATTTCAACTGCGGAGGCAGAAAAGATTATCGAAACAGTACAAGAGCATTTTGGTAACGATATTTACAAATTCTACAGCGGTGTAAGTTATCGTCATTGTCTTGTATGGGACAATGGTACAACTGACCTTGGCAATATGACACCACCACACGATATTTCGGGCAGAGTTGTGGGTGAATATCTTTCAACAAGCGAAAACGCAACTGACCTTATCAGAATGATGAAAGAAAGCTATGATTTACTTAAAGACCATCCCGTAAATCTTGAAAGAATAAAGAACGGTAAGCGTCCTGCAAACTCAATCTGGCTTTGGGGCGAAGGCAAGAAACCTGCACTTTCACCATTTGAGGAACTCTATGGCATTAAGGGTGCTGTAATTTCAGCAGTTGACTTGCTCAAAGGTATAGGCAAATGTGCAAAAATGGAAACACCTGATGTAGAAGGTGCAACAGGTTACATAGATACAAACTTTGTTGGCAAGGCACAGGCTGCTGTTGATGCTCTTAAAAATGGTTGCGATTACGCATACATTCATATTGAAGCTCCTGACGAATGTGGTCACAGACGCGAGCCTGAAAATAAAGTCCGTGCTATTGAAATTATTGACGAGCAAGTGCTCCCAATTCTTTTTGATGGTCTTAAAGATTATGATGATTACAAGATTATGATTCTTCCTGACCACCCAACGCCTATTGTTACTGCAACTCACGCATCAGACCCCGTCCCTTTTATGATTTATCATAAAAATAATGAGGTTAATGGTGTTGACACAATCAACGAAGAAACAGCAAAAGCAACCGGTCTTTTCGTAGAGAGTGGCGTCCAGCTTATGAAGAAATTTTTGGAGGACTGATTAAAATGGCATATAAAATAGAAACAAATTGCGTTCAGGGTGCTTACAGACCAAAGAACGGTGAACCGAGAGTACTTCCTATTGCACAGAGTACAACATTTAAATACGACACAAGTGAAGCTATGGCTAAACTTTTTGACCTTGAGCCCGGTTATATGTACACTCGTCTTGCGAACCCTACAAGTGATGCGGTTGCACAGAAAATCACAATGCTTGAAGGTGGTGTTGCAGGCGTACTTACTTCCTCTGGTCAAGCTGCAAACTTTTTCTCCCTCATCAACATTATGGGTGCAGGTGACCACTTTGTAAGTGCGGCTACAATTTACGGCGGTACATTCAACCTTTTCAATGTTACAATGAGAAAACTTGGTATTGAAGTTACATTCGTTGACCCAAATGCCAGTGAAGAAGAAATTCAGGCTGCATTCAGACCTAACACAAAGGCTCTTTTCGGTGAAACAATTGCTAACCCATCACTTGATATTCTCGACATTGAGAAGTTTGCAAAAATTGCTCACGCTAATGGTGTGCCACTTATTATTGACAACACATTCCCAACACCTATTAACTGCCGACCATTTGAATTTGGTGCTGATATTGTTACACATTCAACAACAAAGTATATGGAAGGTCACGCTAACATTATCGGCGGTGCAGTTATTGACAGCGGTAACTTTGACTGGGAACAGAATGATAAATTCCCGGGTCTTACACAGCCTGACGAAAGTTATCACGGTGCTGTTTATACAAAGGATTTCGGCAAGGCAGGATATATAACAAAAATTGTTGCACAACTTCTTCGTGACTACGGTTCAACTCCTGCTCCACAGAACTCATACTACCTTAACTTAGGTCTTGAAACACTTCATCTTCGTATGGAAAGACATTGTTCTAATGCCCTTGCTGTTGCAAAGTATCTTGAAGCAAACGACAAGATTTCTTGGGTTAACTACCCTGCTCTTCCCGGCAACAAGTATTACGACCTTGTGCAGAAATATATGCCAAAGGGTACTTGCGGTGTTGTTTCGTTCGGTGTTAAAGGTGGCAGAGAGGCTGCCGAAAAGTTTATGAACTCGCTTAAACTTGCTGCGGTTGTTACTCATGTTGCAGATGCAAGAACTTGTGTACTTCACCCTGCTTCATCAACTCACAGACAATTGAGTGACCAAGAACTTGTTGAATGTGGTGTTTCCCCTGACCTTATCAGATTCTCTGTTGGTATTGAAAATGTTGAAGACATCATCGCAGATATTGAACAAGCATTATCACAAATATAAAGAATTAACGGCAACTCAAACGAGTTGCCGTTTCACTTTTATGTATTAAATTAAAAGGTATTTGCAAAAATTGAAACATATTCAGGAAATAATGTTGAAAATTCCAGATACAAAAGTGCAATAGTTGCACCCGTGATGAATCCGCCGATAATTTCAGGAATTGTGTGTCCCTCAACTTTTTTAACAGGTTTAACATCCTTACCCATTACTTTTTCACGAACACCATTAAATGCCTCTGTAAGTTTTTCTACGGGAAGTCTTACCATAAACGCATCGAACATTGTGATAAATGCAAAAACACCAGAAACTGCAAACATTGTTGAATCAAAGCCCTCAAGTGCACCTATACATGTGCTGAGCGAAATAACAGTTGCGGTATGTGAACTTGGCATACCACCCAATTTAAAGAGTGTTCCAATGGTAACCTTTTTAGTTACATTACCTTTTTTCTTGTCAATAAAAAATTTGATTGTGTTAAGAATAACCTTAATAACCTGCGCAACAAACCACGCACTGATACAAACTAATATAATTCTCATATCTTTACCCCTTTTAAACTGATTTACTTAATTTTACATTATTCTCCAAAAAATTGCAATAGAATATTGGAAACTATATCTAATGCAATAAAATATAGCGATTGAGAAAAACTCAATCGCCTTTTCTTTTATGGTTTTGCCGGTCTTGCGGGTTTATAGCTACAAGTACCGCAGATTCGGTCACCTGCATCACCTGCTGCTGTTACAATATAACCGTCCTTATTAAGACCTGTTGGAATGTACTGTGCTGCATAAATTTTAACATCAGGATGCTTTTCATAAAGGAGTTTCACACCAACATCCGATGCAAAAATACACATAACCTTAATATTTGTGCATCCCTCTTTTTTAAGATAATCAATAGATGCATCCACACTACCACCTGTGGCTAAAGCAGGGTCAACAATAATTACAGGACCCTTTGTTATGTCAACCGGCATTTTATAATAATATGTTACAGGCAATAATGTCTTTTCATCTCTGTAAAGTCCGATATGACCTACCTTTGCTGTTGGAGAAAGTCGACGAAGACCATCAACCATACCGAGTCCTGCGCGAAGAATAGGAACGATTGTGAAGTCCTCTGCAAGTACAGGAGAATCAAAATCTGCAAGAGGTGCCTGAATAGGTACTAATTTTGTTTTAAGGTCTTTAAGCGCTTCGTAACCCATAAGCATTGTAAGTTCATCAACTATTTCACAAAATTCCTTTGAGCCTGTGTTAATGTCACAAAGGTGAGTCACCTTATGAGCAACTAAAGGATGGTCATTGAAACTGATTAAATTCTTTGTAAAGTCTGACATAATGACGCCTCATTTCAATATACTATTATTTCCTATTCATAATATCATATTTACACATATTTGGCAAGTAAATTATCAATCCTTGTTGATTGACACCTATTTTTGCGTGTGATATACTAAAATGGTAAAAAGTTAAAAATAAGGAGAAAAAATTATGGCAAAGATTATTGTCAGCGGATGTCTTATGGGCTGTGATTGTCGCTACAAGGGTGACAACTGTAAATGTGATGAATTATTGGCTTTGGCAAAGAATCATACTCTTATTCCCGTTTGTCCCGAGCAGTTAGGCGGTCTTGCAACTCCGCGTGACCCTGCTGAAATAGTTGGTGATAAAGTAATCAGCAATCACGGTAAAGATGTAACATACGAATACACAAAAGGTGCTCAAATGGCTTTATATATCGCAAAAACAAACAATGCTGATGCAGTTGTGTTCAAAGCAAACAGTCCCTCTTGTGGTAAAGGTATAATTTATGACGGCACTTTTACCGGTAACAAGGTTGCAGGCAATGGTGTTGCGGCTGAAATGTTCCTGAATTCAGGTTATAAAGTCTTCAACGAGAATGAAATCCATGACCTGATAGAATTTCTTAATAAATAGTAATTGACTTTTTATTAAAATTATTGACAAAAAAACACAATATATGGTATAATCCAAACAATAACACGGCAGAATTATAAATTCCATACAGAAGTATCGACAAGATAGTTGTGTGGCATTACATAGTGCTTTCTTAAACCTTGTCAATATGGACAAGGTTTTTTTATGCCTGCCGGGTGAAAATTTGAGGAGGAAAAAATATGAAACTCATTTATGACGTTGCTGACCGCCCAAAGTTCAGTAAAACGTTGCTTTTTGCTTTCCAACAGATGATTGCAATTATGGCAGCGACACTTCTTGTTCCTATGCTCATGTCTGGTTTTGCTATGAGCAATGGTAACACTCTTTATTTTGACCCTGCAGCAGCACTTTTCGGTGCAGGTATCGGTACACTTTTCTACACATTTGCTACAAAGCGTAAGAGCCCTGTTTTCCTTGGTTCTTCATTTACTTTCCTTGGTGCTTATGCAGCAATTATAGGCATGAACTACGGCTACTGGGGTGTTATTATTGGTATCACTCTTGCAGGTCTTGTTTATGTTGTTCTTGCAGCTATCATCAAACTTGCTGGTTCAGGTTGGGTTAACAAACTTATGCCTCCTGTAATTGCAGGTCCTATTGTTACTATCATCGGTCTTTCACTTTCAAGTACAGCAACAAGCTGGATGTCAACAAATGGTGGTACTGATTACAGCCTTGTAACAATCCTTGTTGGTGCTGTTACATTCTTTGCAATTGTTATTGTATCAGTTAAAGGCTCAAAAAACCTTCGCCTTATTCCTTTCATCATCGGTGTTGGTGCAGGTTACATTTTCGCTCTTATTCTTACTCTTATCGGCAACGCTGCTGATATTGCAGCTCTTCAGATTTTAAGCTTTGACTCATTTAAAGCTGCTTTTGACCCATTCACACTTCAGTCAATCGTTGACTATCCTAAGTTCACATTCCTTCAGGCAATGACAGATAAAGTTGACGGCATTCTTCCAATAGATGCTGCAGCAGTTGGTAACATCGCAATCACATTTGTTCCAATTGCTATTGTTGAACTTGCACAGCACATTGCTGATCACAAGAACCTTGGTAGCCTTATCGGTAAAGACCTTATCACTGACCCGGGTCTTGACAAAACTCTTATCGGTGACGGTGTAGGTTCAATTATCGGCGGTTTCTTTGGCGGTGCTGCTAACACAACTTACGGCGAATCAATTGGTTGCGTTGCTATCACAGGTAATGCTTCAGTTATTTCAATCATCACAGCAGGCATTGGTTGTATGATTCTTTCATTCTTCACACCATTCGTAGCACTTATCAACTCAATTCCTAAGTGCGTAATGGGTGGTGCTTGTGTTGCTCTTTATGGTCTTATCGCTGTATCAGGTCTTTCAATGCTCAAGAATGTTGACCTTGGTAAAAACAGAAACCTCTACATTGTAAGTGCAATTCTTGTTATTGGTATCGGTGGTCTTTCACTTAATTTCGGCTTCAACCCTGTTACACAAGGTCCACTTGTTCAGGTTACAGCTCTTGCAACAGCTCTTATCTTTGGTGTTATTACAAACTTAATTGTTGGCACAGGTAAGAACAAAGACGAAGAAGATGCTGAATAATCAGTAATTAAAGATTTAATCCCCGTAGTTTAATTGCTACGGGGAATTTTTTGTGGTAAGATATATAAGGTGACTTAATATGATAAAAAACGACAAGACTAAAGGAATAATTTACATCATCATTTCCGCCTTTTTCTTTGCCCTTATGGGGCTTTTTGTTAAATTATCGGGAGATTTGCCCATAATTCAGAAAAGCTTTTTTAGAAATGCAGTAGCTATGATTTTTGCTTTTATAATAATCACCAAAAATCATAGTTGGGAATTACCAAAAGGCAAAAATACAATGTATCTTTTGATCCGTGCCGTTGCCGGTACACTTGGGATTCTTTGCAATTTTTATGCTGTAAGCAATATGAATTTAGCAGATGCATCAATGCTTAATAAACTCTCGCCTTTCTTTGCGGTAATTTTCTCAATTATTATTCTAAGAGAAAAACCAAGCGTTAATCAGATTTTCGCAATTTCATTGGCATTCATAGGGGCTTTATTCATAATGAAACCATCATTTTCTTTTGATGCCTTGCCGGGTTTTTTAGGTTTTCTTGGCGGACTCGGTGCAGGACTTGCTTATGCCTGTGTCAGAAAACTTACACAAAATGGATTTAAGGGACCTTTAATTATATTTTACTTTTCACTGTTTTCCTGTGTGGTAACTCTACCCTGGCTTATATTTGATTTTAAGCCAATGTCGCTAACACAGTGGATTTATCTTATACTTGCGGGGCTTTCAGCAAGTGGTGGACAATATTTCATAACAACTGCATACAGTAAGGCTCCTGCAAAAGAAATTTCCATTTATGACTACTCACAAATTATATTTACAACTCTTTTAAGTCTTATTGTATTTGGCGACTTACCGGACACATTAAGTTTTGTTGGATATGGAATTATTATTTCAGCGGCAGTATTTAACGCATGGAATTCTTTAAGGAAGAAAAAGCCCTGATGAATCAGGACTTTTTTATTACAAGTTTTATCTCGTTAATAATATTGTGAATAAAATTCTTTATATATTCCATCACTCTTAATATAATTTATTTTGCAATTCTGGTTATTCTAAATGCCCAAATTATAGATGTTACACCAATTATAGCACCAATAAAATTGCAAATGACATCATCTATTTCCACTATTCCCAATTTATAATACCACTGTATTATTTCAATACAAACACTTAAGATTATAAAAAGTGAAATTAACAACGCTCGTTTTATTCTTGTTGATTTCCCTATACCATAAGATAACCACATACTACCGGGCACAAACAGAAGAATATTCATCCAACCTGTTCTGAAAAATTCTTCATTTCCTGTTATAAATGGTTTGTAGATAAAACGAAACGGTATAAAGTTAACTTCTGTTTTGTTTCCTCGGGAAAATATGGTCATATATATTATGCATACAAACCAAACTGCAAACAAAACCAAATTCAAGGCTTTCCATATCTTTACTAATTGTGACTTTTGCACTCTTGAATTCAGAATATTCCACAGGCAACAAACAAAAATCAAAACAAACACAGTTGAAGGAATTGACATACAATAAATATAATGAAATAATTCTTTAAGCATATAATTCCTCCTTTTTTAAAATTTAAGGTTGACGGAAATCCGCCAACCTTTTTTTGTGAAACAACAAGGTTCCGGGGTACCCGTCCGCATTTTTAATGCGTTGACGGGTCGGGTTCTTATTTTTTAATTCTTTTGAGCATACCAACTGCTCTACTTTTAAGTGCACCGAATTCTTCTGTTCTGAAATACAGAACAAAGATAATTACACTCGGTATTGCAACACATAATACAAACTTAACTGCTATTGAAATAATTGTTACTTCTGTGAAGAGTTTTTCACAAACGAAATATGTAATTGCACCTGAAACAAGAGTTGTTGCGAAATACATAGCTTGTCTTACAAAATGCTTGGAAGCAGGCATATTAAAGATTTTTTTATAAAGCATAAGTGGTTCATACCAGAAATTAGAAGTAAGTCTTGCGATGGATGTTGCGATAAGGATACCGAAAAGTCCCCATTTGATACCCATAGCAATTGATAAACCAATATTCAAAGTACAAGTAACAAGAATAATATATTTAGTTATTCTAAAAAGGTCCGTTGTTGTTCTATAAGTCATAACGCCTTGCAACATACCATAGATGTATAAATTTACAACCATTGCAAAACAAATGGTTTTACCTAAAATTCTTTCAGGTCCTAACCAAATATATACTACATCATCCAACAAAACAAACATACCAACAGCACAAATTGTATATAAAATGAATGCCATAAAATTACATTCTCTCAAAACTTTTTCAGATGATTTGGTATCCTTGGATGAATTAAGGTTTCCTAAACTACCAACCATGGCATGGAAAACTAATTCCAATAATGTTGTTGCAGCACCAACAAAGAGGTTGTAGTTGGAATAGAATCCCAAGATTACAACGCCTACAATTCTTGACATAATAAGACTTGCAGAATTGTTTAAAAGGATTCCGCCAACTCTGTACACAAACATTGACTTAACATCGTTAAAAATGCTCTTTTTCTCATCTTTATCAAGTTTTCTGGCTTCCTCCTTAAGCCATGGATAGTATTTATTGGCAACTGTTGAAATTGTAAGGTTATTGAGAATTGTACAAATAAGCTGAACCAGTAAATACGCTACAAAACTATGTGTAAGTAACAGAACACCAATTTCAATTACATTTTTAAGTATAAGGAAAATTGTTGTAATTAGCTTAACTGTCCTATTTCGCTGGTCAGCATTCAAAATCGAACTTTTATAAACGAAAAGATAACTTACAGCTGTATTACAAAGATAAATTAGGAAATACAGTGAAACATTACCTAATGGAACATCAGTTTTTAGGAAAAACTTCAGTGTTGGTGTCACCAAAACACCCAAACCAAGAATAATGGCTGCAAGAACGCTATAAATGCTTTTATAGAAACCCATTAAAGACTTTAATTTCTCAATGTCATTATCAGCTATTGGCTTATAAAGAGCATAGATAATCGCAATACCAACACCAAGTTCGGTAAACGAAAGCATTGAAACAACATTCTGGAAGAAACTTGTGAGACCGTTATACTCGTCACCTAACAACTTAATGAAAATTGTTCTTGTTACAAAGCTGAACACAAAAGTAACAGCTTGGCATAACAATGCCACTATAATATTTTTAATTGCATTTGAACTTCTACTTCTTTTGTTCATAAAAAATTTTCCCTTATTTACATGCGTTTTCAAGACTTGTAAATTTCTCTCTGATTGAATTTGGTAAAATATTATCAGTTTTTTCCGCAACCTCTTTTGCAAGTGCTGAAATATTATCTATATCACTATCAGTTGCAAATTTTACCCAATTGATTTCACCAAGCCACTCGTTATAAACACCTGAAATTTTCTTGTTACTATTATCAATAGCAACACAAGGTGTTCCTGTAATAACACAGAAAATCATACAATGAAGTCGGTCAGTAACTACAACCTTACTGCTACGAAGCATTCCCCAGAAATTTTCAAGAGTATTTTCAAAAACTTCTTCTGTACATTCGTCAACTGAAACATCAACTGTATCACGCAAAACTACATTTGTGAATTCTTCACGCATTTGTGTAATAATTGATTTTCTCTGTGCACCTGTAATGTAACTTTCACCGTCATTACGAAGACAACAAACAACCTGATTTCTTTCTACTCTTGGTTCAGTCTTTTTAAGTGATAAAACCATATCGGGGCAAAGTTCACATTTCACATTTGGAAAATACTTCTGAAAACGCTTAAATGCGTTATTTTCTCGCAAGAAGAAAATGATATTTTTATGCTTTGAGTAAACTTTTCTGCTTGTGTTCAAGCACTTCTGTCCCTTTTCTGTATCAGAGAATGATACAGTTTGTGGGAATGATATAATCTTATTATTTTTAAAGTTTTTGATTACAAATAATCTTGCAGATTCAAGTGACCAATAAAGGTCTGACATATTACCGCCACCGATTAAGGTAATAACATCATCTTTATTTATAATCTTTTTAAGAGTTTTCATACTTGTATAAGTTTCTGTACTTGGCACAAAAATAACATCTCTGTCAGGATACGTTTCACGAAGAAATTCTCTTTGAGCATAAGTAATAGCAAGGTCACCAAGGTTTGCATAGAAACCTGCAAGGAAGATAACAACTTTTTTCTTGTCACTCTTATATTTGAGCCACTTTGGGTTATTTCCTGATGAAATTTTTGCAATAATTTCGCTCTTAATTTCAGGCGTAATTGAAGATGTGAGCTTCTTACTACCTTCAAGAAGTTTAATAATGGTTTTAATAAGAAAAACATTTTTCAACATCAATGTTTTCTTTCGTATTTTATTGTTCAAAGTGTTTTCACTTGCTTTTGAAATCTTAGAAAAAATCTCTTTATTGTTGATTAACTCTTTAATTTTTTGGTTTTTCTCTTTATTAGAAATACTTGCCTTTAAAAGATTGGTAATCATACTCCAAGAAACTGATAAGTACATACCATTAATAAATTTTTCAACAATTTCTTTTGGTGTGTCCCATGCTGTTAAAATCTTTTCATCAGCCTTGATTGCTTTTTCTTTCAAATCAAGATAATCAGGATAATACTTTGTGCCCAAAGTTTCTCTCTGTCTTTGAATATAGTGAGTAAAAGCCTTATTGATAAATGAAACTTTTACATTTTCGGTCATTACATCAGCATTGAAGAGAATATCCTCAACAAGAGAAATGCCTTTTGCAAATTCTAAATTCTTAATTACTTCTGTTTTATAAAGTTTATTCCAAGCATAACCGCAAAGACCGATAAGTTTGTCAACATCCATATTTTCATCAACTATATCGGTGCTCTTGAATTGAGCGGGAATAACATCACGCGATGTTATAATTCGTTCATTTTCATCATGAAAATCTGTGTGATAACCCCAAACTACAACATCTGCATTTGATGATTTTGCTTCATTCAATCCTTCTTCAATGCCATCTTCATCCATCCAGTCATCACTGTCAAGAAAACAAGTATATTCTCCTGTTGCAACAGCCATACCTGCGTTCCTTGCATCAGACAGACCACCATTTTGTTTATGAATGACTATAATGTTGTTAAAGCCCTTTGCAATTTCATCGCAAAGAGCCCCTGTATCGTCTGTTGAACCATCGTTCACAAGAATTATTTCTAAATTATCATAAGTTTGTGCTAAAACTGAGTCAACGCATTTCCTTAAATACTTTTTTGTGTTGTATACGGGAATGATTACGGAAACCTTACTCATAAAAACACACCTTTATTCAAAATGTTTTACTGTTTCTCTCACGGCATTTTCTGTATTAAAAAATTCACCGCGAATTTCTGCTTGTTTTTTATAATAATTACGAACTTCTTCGTTTGTAAGCATTTCTTTAAGACCATTATATAAATCTTCGTCGTCCACACCTACAACAAGACCGTATTCGTTATTTTCGCCTAAAATTTCTTTTGCACCTGAAACATTGGTTGAAACTGTTGGAAGTCCAAGAACAACAGCCTCAGTTGTTGCTGTACTTAAACCCTCAAAAAACGATGAGCAAACAAAAATATCTGCTTTACTTAAATATTTATATGGATTATCCTGAAAACCTGTGAAAATTACGCTTTCGCCTAATTCTTTTGCTTCTAATTTAATAGTTTCTTCCAACGCACCGCCGCCTATAAGCATAAGTGTATGGTCAACACCCTCATTATGTAATCTATTTGAGATTTTAATGAGTCTTGAAAAACCTTTTTCAGCCGTAAATCTGCCAACTGAACACACCAAAGGTGATTTATAATCTAATTCAACTGTTTCTTTTGCTAAATTAAAGATTTTATCAGTATCGTTAACATTGTAGCAATAGCTTACATTTTCATAAAGTCCTGTTTTCTTTGAAAAAGCATCTGAAACACGTTTTGCAACACCTAAAACTTTGTCAAAACTGCCGTAAGCCTTGACTGCACTCTTAAAGTTAAGGAAACAACTGAACATACTTGTTTTTTCCATATCTCCGCAGTGAAGCCAGGAAATCTTTTTAGCATTTTTTAATGTACAGCCACTAATAACCTTTGCAGGAAGTCCGTGCATAAACGCCACGACAACATCATATTTTTCATTTCCCACAAAATATTTATAAAGCCATTTTGCAGGGATAAAACGCATAACCTGTGAAACACCATGGAATGATGGTGCGTGTTTACAAAAATATTTTACATCCTTGTTGAGAAATTTTTCGTTTACTCCCCCACTGAACATTGTGGCAACTGTGATATCGTACTTTGCTTTATCCATATTGTTTACGAGATTAACAAGTACTCGTTCAGCACCGCCACCGCCAAGGGTTTGAGTTAAAAACAAAATCTTAATCAAAGAAACAACTTCTTTCAGTTTTTATTATAAAGTTTGTTATAAAGTTCTAAATTATGGTTTGGTTCGGGAAGTTTAATAAGACTGCCGAACAATTCGTCATAATTACCTTCTTCTGAAATGAATGGCATTAAGGCACCACCGATAAAGAATGTAATTTCACCAAGGATTACCGTATCATCAAAGCTGTAAAAGTCCACTCTTGCAAATGGGAAAGGTTTACTTAATTCTTTTGCAAGTTCAAACATTTTTTCATAGTTTTCAGGTCTTGGTATATCCCTATTTGAACGAGTATATCCATAAATTGACATTGGAAGTTTTGTCCATGTTTTCAAATCGTAATAATCCACATAATGCTTACCTTCAAAATCGTTGTTTAACTGCATAAACATTGGTTCACCGTTAAAACACATAAACTTGTAGTCATTAAGTGGCTCGTGGTCAATGAATTTTTCAATTACAATCTGTGGCTTAATGTGTTTATAATGCCACTCTCTGCCGAATGCCGTCAAATCAAGTTTTAACCACATATTCATTTTTCTAACTTCATTTTTCCAGTCAAGTTTATTTTTATCTGTGCAAACAAGATTCCAACCGCTACCATGAGTTGCTTTTGCAACGAATTTGTCAGGTAAACTGTCAAAATCAATCTTTTTAGCATCATCATATACGCCGATTACTTCATTACATAAGTTGTCATAACCGATTTCTGCAAGGTAATCACGGATACCATACTTATCAGCACATCTTACCATTCTTTCATCACGATAAAAGAGTTTTAACCAAGCACCAACCTCACCATAAGTTTTAGGGTTAGTCCAGTCAAGCTCCGCACCATATCTTTTCTTATATACACCTTCGAGAAACTCTTTATCAGGTTTCATACCAGAAACTCTTTCTCTTAAGATACGTATATAAAAGAATAGCACTTCACCTGCTGCCGACTGTTTCAAAGCTCTTTTTATACTTTGTTTAATAGACATAAACTGTCATCTCCTATAAGAACAATCTAAATTCAAGAACATAATGTGCATCCTGTATAAGCAAATAACAAACAATAGAATATAATACAACCGATGCTATTTTAAAAACGATCTTAAACTCATTGCTAAATAACTTTGTTATTCTTGAAAGATACAAAATAACAAATGTGCAAGTAAAGAGTGCAAAACGAGCAATATAAACGTCCATAATACTTGCGATATAAATCAAAGCATGTAATATGCACATATTCGCACACACTGTTGTTGCTTTATCATTCTTTGTTTTACTGCCCAATGCCACAGCTAAAACCGCGGGAACACAGTTTATGGCAATAGTAATGATATTAACACCATGGTGGCCCTTTTCAACGACAAAAGAATAGTTATTAAGCATACCTGTTGCATCAATAATACTGCCTAAAGAATTATAAGCCACAATCAAAGCAGCAAGAACGACCAGGCTTGTACCTATACCCTTGAGCGAATCAGTTCGATTCAGTGCAATAAAATAAATAGGTATTAAAACTACCGATGCTGTATGGAACATACAGCATATTAAAACAACCAAAAGATATTTCCAGAATTGCCGCTTATATATATATGGAATAGCTAAAAGATAGATTGCCGCCGCTAAATATTGTGCAACACCGTTAAACATACTGTAAACCTGTCCCGTTGCAAACAATAATACTACAGCATAAGCAAAATCAATGCTATATTTTGAAAAACTATACACTATTGGTACTAAGGTCAATATACTTGTTAACAATAATATTCCTTGGCTTGTATCAAACATTCTTGTTGCGATATAAAAAACTATGGAAATCAAAGGTTCATTAGGTGTCATTGCCAATGCAGATGAAAAAGACATCCCTTGAACTTTTTCAAATCTTGCACGATATGCGTATTCATCCATACCGCCAGCATAAATCTTTCTGAAACCAGAAAAACTGACTAAAAGAACGACTAAAAGAAAATAGAATAATAACCTTTGTCTTTTCCTTTGAAGTTCGCCGAATCTATCTTGTATAGGAGACCTTCCATAAGTAGAAAAATAGGCAAGTACACTACAAACAACCGTTACGAAAAAGTATATTTTTGCCACATTTTCACCACCTAATTACCTTTTTTCTTCGACTGAAAATCCCTATACTTATCAACAATAAAAAATGGAGTTATACTTTTTACGAAAGTCATAACTGTAAGCCTAATTAACCATCGTTTAGGATAATTCAATAATCTATATCCAATAAGTTCAGTTTGATAGGCATACCATCTTCGCTTTGCTGTTCTTCTTCGAATAGCATTTTTATCTTCACGTACAAGATATAATGGTTCCATTATATTTGTACCATTAAAATTCTTATAAAAGAATCTATACCACAAGTCACAATCCTGTCCTCTGACAGTTCTTTCCGCAACTGTATATCCGTTTAATTCATCATATACATGCTTATATGTAAGAATTGTAGCATGACAAAATGGTACACGATTTCTAAGTGTATATCTATCTACCTTTTCAGGTGGATAATGGATATCATGCAATCCGTCCTCGTCGAAACGTTGCATTGCTGTACCAACAAGGTGAATATCCGGATGTTCGTTTAAAAACTGTACTTGCTTTTCAAATCTTTCAGGAAGTGCAATATCGTCACCATCCATACGAGCAACATATTTACCCGTTGCCATTTCTAAACAATGATTAAGTGAAAATGCAAGTTTGCTATTCTTCTCATTCTGTACGAGTATAATTCTATCTGGGTATTTATTCT
Source organism: uncultured Clostridia bacterium (assembly GCA_937898625.1). Lineage (GTDB taxonomy): Bacteria > Bacillota > Clostridia > Oscillospirales > Acutalibacteraceae > Fimenecus. The sequence goes on from CALEJF010000010.1 coordinate 22,384, forward strand.
TATATTCTTCTGCTACCTTATATGTATCATCAGTAGAACAGTCATCACACATAATCAATTCCCAATTTTCATAAGTCTGAGCAAGGATTGATTCAATAGCTTCCGGCAATGTCTCTGAACAATTATAAATACCCATTATAATTGATATTTTCCCATTCATAATTTGTTCACCTTATTTGTTTTTTTGCAAAAAAACTTCATCAAGAACATCAACTGTCAAATCGCCAAAAATTGGTCCGTTTTCACGTTGATGTAAATCCAGTCCTTGTGGTTTCATATTAAATTCAACCAAGACTGGCTCACAGTGTTCATCAAGGGCAAAGTCCCATGAAATGATACCCATATATGGCAATTGTTTATGAGATTCACAAGCTGCATCTATAATAGATTGAAAATTCTCGATTTTCTTTCCTTCAACACTACCACTATTAGGATGTCCTTCAAAAAGTGTACCAACGGCATTAAAAAGTCTGTTGCATAATGTACCGTCAGGACGGATTGCACAGTTTACACCGCCACTAACCATATTATCAACTCTTTTACCATTAACACCCATCCTCAAAAGGGGAGACAAAACATGAATCTCACCATGCCAGTTAAATGTCATTACACGAATTGTATTAACAGAATGAGGATAAATAGCATTAAGACAATCGTGTTGTTTCAAAACTTCTTGAATTATAAAATCATTTGTAAATGATGCTTTAAGCTCCTTCAACTTCTGAGCATCCATTTTTTCTGAGATAAATTGTACTCCCGCACCGCCTGCACTATCCACACTTGGTTTTGCAACAAATTCAGGATAATTTTCTAAGATTTCTACAACCTTCGCATCAGTCAAAACATTAAAATCCGCATCAAACCACACATTTTTAATGTTTCTGACAATAGTTGTAACATGTTTAACATTTGGAAGCCATTTTTCAAAATAGTTCTTATTAGACATACATTTAACATAGTCATCGCGATTGAAATATGGCTCAATAGTGCTATGAAAAATATTATCAGGTATATAATATGGACTTTCTTTGCCATAACATTGAGCAAAATGGGCAAACCAACGCTTATCCACCTTTACACCGTAACGTTTTTTCCAAAGTTCGTCAATTTCCTTCGCATATTCTTTTGAAATTGGATTGTTTGTACCTTCAAAATGTTTAAGCTCAAAATTAAACAAATACTTATAGTATTTATTTTGAATTCCGTATGCGCAAAAATTCGAGAACTTGTCACCTGTATCCACGATTTTTCTTAATAAGCCCATAATATATCCTCACTTAATTACAATTATTTTATCATTTCTAAAATATCTCTTGTATGCTCACCGAAAGCACCTTTGCCATGGACAATCTGTGGGAACCAGATTGACTGACCACGAATATTAGCTTCAATAAGAACAGGGTTGTTTTCATTATCAACAGTAAAATCCCATGACACAATGCCAATATTAACTAACCTTCTGTGTGCAGCATAGGCTGATTTAATAATTTCAGGTATACAGGGTAATTTGTAATTATCGAACACAACATTACTGTCAGGATGTTGTGAGTACTTGACGGTTTTGTCACCATAACCTAATTCATAAGCCATAGGTAATAAAGTACCATCGTCACATACACCTACAACAAGACCACCTGCATGGATATTATCCACGGTTTTGTTTTTTCTACCAATTCTGAATGCAATAGGAACATGATGCATTTCACCATTAGTTATATATGTAATTATTCTTATTGTATTTATTGAAGATGCATTGAATGCAGCAAAATCCGGATGAGCAATAATTCTCTTTTGGACAACAAAGTTCGCACCCAGAGTATTAAGGATTGTTTCCAATTCCTGTTTTCCAAGTTGTTGAGGATTGTCAATAAAGGTTATTCCCTCACCCGAACTTGAGTCAGCAGTCGGTTTTACAATAAGGTTGTTATTTTCAAGTACCAATTTAATTGCATTTTCTCGTGTAATAAGCATTCTTTTATCATTATAAAAATGACCACCACTGCACATACACACCATTTTGGGCACAACGCAACCACAACCTGTTGATAAAGTATCTAACAAGTTTTTATCTTGCAATACTCTTGCATATTGAAAACTATTTAGTTTTGTTTCAACCTTTGTTGAGAACAGTTTTTCCGGAAGATAATCAACAGCAAACTCACCTGACATTGATTGGTATAGTTTATGCCAACGGTTTGATATCTTTTTACCAAAAACTCTCATCCAATACTCATCAAAAGCCTTTTGTTCATCTTGTGACCACACTACTTCCTTATATATTTTTCCTTTTCGGATAATAGCATAGTCCTCAGCAACTGTTCTTTTAATCAGTTCAATATTTTCCGGGATTTTCTCAAAAAAGTACACTATTGCTCTATATAGATTCTTTGCACCCATAAAAGCACCTTACTTTAACTTAATTAAGTCGCCGTATTTATATTCATATTCTTCAGGGTGGAACGGCCAGAAACCACCGCCGTGGAAGAAAGTATATTCGCCAAAGTAAACTTTTCCTTGAATTTCATAAAGGTCTAATCTTACGAATTTAAAACCTTGAGATAATTTCTCGGCGATTTCCTTCATTTCTTCAAAACATTCAGGCTTTTCGATGGATTTATCTGAATTAGGATGAATGTTTTCGATATCGAGGTGATTGAAATCCATATCGTAGAAATCGAATTTGCAATCCTCGCTACGTTCAGTAGCAACAAACATCATTTCAGGTTTACCATCAAAACAGAAGAATTTATAGTCGTTAATGTCACTTTCTCCATCAGGAACCATATATTTTTCTGCAATAATCAATGGTTTAACATCTTTATATGGATATTCCCTACCCAAAACATAAGGATTAAGCTTTAAGCGATTTTCAAAGAAATTTCCAAATTCGCCATGGTTAATTGACGCTTTATCTGTAACTACTTTTACACTTCCTGAATCGTGATTACATTTAAGGACAAATTTTTCAGGCAAACTGTCAAAATCAATGTCCGCATAATGCTCCCAAGCACCGTAAAGCGGGAAAAACATATCCCTTCCCATAAGGTTGTTAACATAATCTCTTACCTTAACCTTATCAACAAGGTCAGTATATTCAGGATGAATATCGTTTAATTTAAGCCAATTTAATTTATCACAAAAAGTTTCAGGATTCTTTAAATTAAGTTTTTTACCTGCTTTTATCCAAAAAACCATTTTCAAATAAGGTTTAGTTGGAATAAAAGAAAGCATATTGATTAATTTAAGGCGCAATTCTCTGCTACTGATTATCTTCTTATAATCAATCATTTATAAATTCTCCTTGTACCACTCAATAGCGGCAGCGATACCTTTTTGGAAGCTCCAGTCAGGGTCATAGCCAAGATTTTTTCTTGCTTTTGAAATATCAGCATTTGAGTGCTTGATGTCACCTGCTCTGTCAGGACCAAAGTTTGGCTCGATATCAACACCTAAAGCCTTTGTAAGACCATAGTAGATGTCAATGAGATATTCTCTTCCGCCGTAAGCGATATTATAAGCCTGTCCAGCTGCCTCGTGAGATGCGAGGCAGGATTTAAGGTTAGCTTCAATTACATTATCAATGTATGTAAAGTCACGGCTCTGTTTTCCGTCGCCGTTAATTGTAGGTGTTTCGCCATTGATTAAGAGTTTTAAGAATTTCGGGATAACTGCGGCATAAGCACCGTCCGGGTCCTGACGACGACCAAATACGTTGAAATAACGCATACCATAAGTATCAAGGCCATAGTGCATTGTGTACATCTTAGCCCATTCTTCATCGCACATTTTAGTAACTGCATAAGGTGAAAGAAGGTTGCCTTCTCTGCCCTCTGTCTTTGGAAGGTTTGGCTCGTCACCATAAACTGATGAACTTGAAGCATAAACGAATTTCTTAACACCGCACTGACGAGCTGCTTCAAGCATATTGAGAGTACCTTCAATATTGTTCTTGCAATAGAAGATAGGCATTACAATACTTCTTGGAACACTACCCCAAGCGGCCTGATTAAGAACATAGTCAACTCCTTCACAAGCCTTCATGCAAGTATCAAGGTCTTTAATGTCGCCCTTAATAAACTCATAATTAGGATTATCAAGGAACATATCAACATTAGCTTGTTTACCTGTTGATAAGTCATCAAGACCACGAACTTTGTAACCCATATTAAGAATTGCTTCACAAAGGTTTGAACCAATGAAACCTGCACAACCTGTTACTAAAAATAATGAATTTTCAGGAAATTTTAAATCTTTATATCCCATAATTTACACCTACAATTAAATATTAAAATCAGAAATTATAATCTCCAGTATGAGTAGCCTGCATCTTCATATTCTTTTCTGTTAAGCAAGCCTTTAATGTCAAGAAGAACTTTCTTTCCTTCACCGAAGAACTTATCCATATCAGCCATAGAAAGTGAGCTGAAGCTATCGTGTGCAACTGCAAGGATAACTGCGTCCATATCTTTGATTGTATTCATATCAACGAACTCGATGCCATAAAGCCATTTTGCTTCGTCAGCATCTGCTTCAGGGTCAGCAATAACAGGAGTAATGCCGTACTCTTTGAGTTCATTAACGATGTCAATAATTCTTGTATTTCTTGTATCAGGACAATTCTCTTTGAATGTAAAGCCAAGGATAGCAACCTTTGCACTCTTAACTGCTTTATCAGCTGAAATAAGGTTCTTAACTACATTTTCAGCAACATATTTACCCATATCGTCATTGATACGACGACCTGCAAGGATAATCTGACTGTGGTAACCCATCATTTCTGCCTTATATGTAAGGTAGTATGGGTCAACACCGATGCAGTGGCCACCAACAAGGCCAGGGAAGAACTTGAGGAAGTTCCATTTTGTGCCTGCAGCTTCAAGAACTGACTTTGTATCAATACCCATCTTGTTAAAGATGATTGAAAGTTCGTTCATGAATGCGATGTTAATGTCACGCTGGCTATTTTCGATAACCTTTGCTGCTTCAGCAACTTTAATGCAACTTGCTCTATGAACACCTGCTTCAACAACAAGTTCATAAACCTTTGCGATTTCATCAAGTGATTCTTCATCCATACCAGAAACGATTTTAACGATTGTTTCAAGTCTGTGTACTTTGTCACCTGGGTTAATTCTTTCAGGAGAATAACCTACTTTAAAGTCAACACCACACTTAAGTCCTGATTCTTTTTCAAGAATCGGAATACAAACATCTTCTGTTACACCTGGGTAAACTGTTGATTCATAAACAACGATTGAGCCCTTAGTAAGATTTCTACCAACGATTCTTGATGCACCCTCAACAGGTGTAAGGTCTGGTGTATGGTCATCATTAACAGGTGTTGGAACTGCAACGATATGGAACTTTGCTTCTCTAAGTTTTGTTTCGTCAGATGTGAACTCAACAGTTGTGTTAGCGATTACTTCGTTACCAACTTCGTTTGTTGGGTCAATACCACTCTTATAAAGTTCAATTTTCTTTGCGTTAAGGTCATAACCGATAACATCTACCTTTTTAGCAAATGCTACTGCAATTGGCATACCTACATAACCAAGACCTACGAGTGAGATTTTTTCTTCTTTTGCTACGATTTTTTCGTAAAGTGACATTTTCAAGACTCCTTTTATTTATTGAGAATTGCATTGATTTCTTTTTTATAAGCTTCAACGACGATTTGTCTGTCAAAGCGTTTTTCTATTTTAGTTCTTCCGGCTTTACCCATCTTTGCTTTTTCTTCATGTGATAAAGCAAGGAATTTTTCAATAGCATCAATTAAAGACTGTGTTGATTTAGCTTCGCAACCTATACCTGATACACCATCGTCAAATGTTTCTTGGCACCCTGGGATATTGGTTGCTATAACTGGTCTTCCACAAGCTGCACTCTCTAAAAGAACATTTGGCATACCCTCGTGATATGACGGCAACACCGTACAGTGAGTGTCTTTAATGATTGTTCTTACATCACTTACCATTCCATGATAATTTATGATGCCTTTATCTTTGATTTCATCCAACTTTGCTTTATATTCATCTTCACACAAGCCACAGATGTGGAACTCAGTATTAGGATACTTTTCTTTAATTGCTTTAGCAGCTGCTATATATTCATCAGCACCCTTATCTTTCATAACACGAGCTATCATTAGGAATTTAATATTTTCTGTATTGGGTGGGTAATCCATAACTGTGAAACGCTGAAGATTAACTCCTGAGCCCGGAATAATCTGATGCTTTTCTTTATATAATCCTTTTTCTTCAAAAAAAGCAGCATTGTATTTATTCTGCAAGAAAATTTTGTGTGCCTTTCTGAGTCCTATTTTATATAGCATACACAACATTTTTTGCACCAATCCGCCATTTTCAACCGCTGTTCCGAGTCCCGTTATATTTACCATATATGGAGTTTTTGTCAACGAACAAGCGATACCACCATAAATATTAGGCTTAATCGTGTAAGAAAGCACTACATCAGGCTTAACATCCTTGAGAAGTTTTATATATTTTGCAATTAAAACACACTCTTTAATGGGATTCATACCATGGCGAGAAATCTCAATATCCTTAAATTCACAACCCTCTTTGATTAAATCCTCAATTCTGTCACCATATGGAGAAGAAACCACCACCTGATGACCTTCCTTGATGAGAGCCTGCACTAATTCAAGTCGGAAATTATAAATCGTGATGCTATGATTTACTAAAAACAAAATCTTAGCCAAGAATCATGCTTCCTTTCTAAAAATTATTTAAGAAGAACTATTTACTAACTTTTTCTTCTTCGTTTTTCATCGTGCCTGTACCACCCTCAACAACACCCTCACTCTTAAGGACACTGGTTATCGTGCCGAAGAAACATTTAACATCAAAACCAAAACTCATTCTTTCAACATATTCACCATCAAATGCGGCTTTAACATCAATTTCAAGTTCATCACGACCACTGATTTGTGCCCAACCAGTAAGACCGGGACGTACATCGTTTGCACCATATTTGTCGCGTTCTTCAATTAAATCGTACTGATTCCAAAGTGCAGGACGTGGACCGATAACACTCATCTGACCTGCGAGAATATTGAACAACTGTGGAAGCTCATCCAAACTTGTTTTGCGAAGTATTCTTCCCACCTTAGTAATCCATTGGTCAGGATTTGAAAGTTCATGAGTTGGAGCATCCTTAGGGGTATCTGTACGCATCGTCCTAAACTTTAAGATATTGAAATGTGTTTTGTTAATTCCGACTCTTTTCTGTTTAAAAAACACAGGACCTTTTGAGTCAAGTTTAATAGCAAGAGCTATAAACAGCATAGGTAATGCAAGACACACAATACCCCCAAAGGAAAGAACAATATCGAGCAAGCGTTTAATATACTTTTTATACATATGTACCCCCACTAACTGATAAAAACTGAAGCTAAATAGTATGTGTTTTTATAAAAGAGCATAATTATACACACTAAAAATTTTACCATAAACGATATGTAATGTCAAGAAATTCAGCCATTAAATATGCTAATTCAAGCAAAAAATCCAAACTATGAAACTATTTGACATAAAAGCATTTTTTTATTATAATATTTTGTATATTTTTGCAAAAAAAAATCATCTTAAAATAAAGGTTTTCAGTAGAGGTACGACATCATGAAGGAAACAAACAAGCTCACAGTTTCACTTGATGAGCTTTATCCAATAATAAAAGAGCAACTTGAAAGTGGCGGAACTGTTCAATTGCCAATTACCGGTACGAGTATGCTTCCTTTGCTCGTTTGGGGCAGAGATAGTGTTGAGTTGATAAAAGTTGAAAGATATAACATAGGTGATATAATCTTTTATCGGCGTGACGACGGTCACTTTGTTCTCCATCGCATTGTTGAAAAAAGTGATAAAGATTACATTCTATGTGGCGACAACCAATGTGTAAAGGAAATGGGTATTGAAGACCGCCATATAATTGCTGTTGTAAAATCTATCACACGCAAAGGCAAAAGATTTGAAGTTGATAATCCAGTATACAAATTATACAGCAAATTCTGGGTTGCTATCCTTCCCTGCCGAAGATTGATTTTAGTTCCGTGTAGAAAAATAAAAGGACTGCTTAACAAATGACAGACATTATGAAAACAAAAGAATATTTTCTTAAAATGGTTGCATCAATACTTTGTGAGCAACCTATTCCGTCATATTCAACAGATGTTGACATTAAACAGTTATACAGGTTGTGCTCTAAAAACTCCGTACAAGGGTTTCTTTATCTTGCCATAAAAAACGGAAGTATTATTGTTGACGAAGCCCTTGAAAAAAACTTACAAAACACATATATGACCAACCTTATGCGTGACGCAATACAAGATGATGAAAGGAACTTTATCAGACGAAGATTTTCAGAAGAGAATATTAACTTTATGCTTCTTAAAGGTTCTCACCTTAAAGAACTTTATCCTGTACCGGAAATTCGTTATATGGTTGATATGGATATCTTGATTCATGAGAAAGATATGGAAAAAGGATGTAAAATTCTTCTTGATAACGGATACTCACAATATTTAGACGATGTAAAAGATGTTATTTTTACAAAGAAACCTGCTATTACTGTTGAACTGCATAAAATGCTTTTTATTGATGATTATTTTATGCATGATTATTTTTTAAGTGTTTGGGAAAAAGCAGAAAAGCATTCAGAATATGAATATAAAATGTCATACAATGATTTATACATATATACCCTCGCCCATTTAGCGGAACACTACCTGGAGGCCGGTTCTTGTTTTCGTCCAACGATGGATTTGTTCCTTATGGAGAAGAAACTAGGTGATAGGCTTGATTTCACTTATATTAACCAACAGTTCCAAATTATTGGTATTGACAGATTTGCAAAAAAAATCAGACAGCTTTATGGATGTATGTTTGATAATAAAGAGTATGATGATGACCTCATAACAATGGAAAACTATATTGTTTTGGGAGCACCTGTAAAGGATGCTGAGGCAGCGGCAAGGGCTGCATCATCAAAAAAATCAAAAGTGGCACGCATCATTGATACTGCATTTCCAAAGTATTCTCATATGACAGCACGATACCCTGTTTTGAAAAAGTTTCCTTTTCTCTTACCATTCTTCTGGATAAAGAGAATCTGTAAAATGCTATTTACAAAGAATGAGAGTATAATAAAAAAACGCAGGCAGTTGACAGACAACAGCACAGAAGGTGTCGATGTTATGCGTGACATCTTCAAAAAATCAGGTTTTTAAGCGCAAAAAACTCCTTGGATTATTCTCCAAGGAGTTTATTTTTAATATTTACGCCATACCATTTTGTCCACAACACCTGTATATGATTGAATAAGTTTTACAACCTTGGTTGAAACATTTTCATCAACATAATCAGGTACAGGAATTCCGTTTTCACCATCAAGATTGAGTTGAACAGCTGTATCGATTGCCTGAAGAAGTGATTTTTCATCAATACCTGCAAGTACAAAACAAGCCTTATCAAGTGCCTCGGGGCGTTCAGTTGATGTACGAATACAAACGGCAGGGAATGGTTTACCAACTGAAGTAAAGAATGAGCTTTCTTCGGGAAGTGTACCGCTATCTGAAACAACTGCAAAGGCATTCATCTGCAAGCAGTTATAATCGTGGAAGCCAAGTGGCTCATGCTGAATAACACGACTGTCAAGCTGGAAACCACTTTCTGCAAGTCTTTTCTTACTTCTTGGATGACAAGAGTAAAGAATTGGCATATCGTACTTTTCTGCTGTTTTATTAATGGCGTTAAAAAGTGATAAGAAATTCTTTTCTGTATCAATATTTTCTTCCCTATGAGCAGAAAGAAGAATATATTTTCCTTTTTCAAGACCGAGCTTAGCATGGATATCACTTGCCTCAATCTTGTCAAGGTTATTATGAAGAACCTCTGCCATTGGAGAGCCTGTTACATATACTCTTTCCTTTGGGAGTCCACATTCATGAAGATACTTTCTTGCATGTTCAGAATAAGCAAGGTTCACATCAGAAATAATGTCAACGATTCTTCTGTTTGTTTCTTCAGGAAGACACTCATCCTTACAACGATTACCTGCTTCCATATGGAAAATTGGAATATGAAGTCTTTTTGCTGCAATTGCAGAAAGACAAGAGTTTGTGTCACCGAGAATAAGTAGTGCATCAGGTTTAATCTGATTCATAAGCTTATATGAACAGTTGATAATGTTACCAACGGTTGAACCAAGGTCGTCGCCTACTGCGTCCATATAAACTTCCGGGTCTGCAAGCTGAAGGTCTTTGAAAAATACACCATTAAGATTGTAGTCATAATTCTGACCCGTATGAGCTAAAATACAGTCAAAATACTGACGGCTCTTATTAATAACAGCGGCAAGACGGATAATTTCAGGGCGAGTACCTACAATTATCAAAAGTTTTAACTTACCGTTATTTTGAAATTTAATATCTGAATAATCAAGTTTCATAATTACACCTCTAAAAAGAATGTATCCGGATGTGCTGGGTCAAATTGCTCATTAGCCCACATTACTGTAACAAGATTTTCAGTTTCACTCAAATTGATAATATTATGAGTATATCCCGGCAACATATGAATTGCCTGAATTTTATCACCTGTTACTTCGTAATTCAGCACTTCATCACTGTCAACCTTTCTCATTTGAATAAGACCGTGACCACTTACAACAATGAAAAACTCCCATTTTGTATGATGCCAATGTTGACCTTTAGTGATGCCGGGCTTTGAGATATTCACGCTGAACTGACCGCATTTTTCTGTCTTTAAAAGTTCAGTAAATGAACCTCTGTCATCACAATTCATTTTTAAATCAAAAATTGCCTTATCCTTTGGAAGATATGAAAGATATGTAGAATAAAGCTTTTTAGCGAATGAATTATAAGGAATTTCAGGCATTACAAGTGTTTGTGGTTGGTTTTTAAATGCTTCAAGCAACTCAACAATTTCACCTAAAGTTACCTTGTGCGTGATTGGTGCTGCACAATACTTACCGTTGTCACATAAAACAGTATCTATTCCATCAAATTCACAATGATGCTCGTTGCCCTCGAGTGCTAAAAGCATTTCGTCAACTAAATCGTCAATATATAATAATTCAAGTTGAACAGAGGGGTCGCTAACTGTAATATCCAAATCATTTGCTATATTATTGCAGAATGTAGCAACCGCACTATTGTAATTTGGTCTGCACCATTTACCGAAAAGATTAGGAAAACGATACACAAGCACTTTTGCACCTGTTTCTTTTGAATACTCAAAGAACAGGTCCTCCCCTGCCTTTTTACTTCTGCCATACTCACTATCATAACGACCTATAAGTGTCGCTTGAATTGATGACGAAAGAACAACAGGAGATGTATTATTATACTTTTTCAATGTTTCAAGAAGTGTTGATGCAAATCCAAAATTACCCTGCATGAACTCTTCTGCATTCTGTGGACGGTTTACACCGGCAAGATTGAACACGAAATCAGCATTTTTACACGCTTCTTCTAAAAGTTCAGTTGAAGAATCAATATCATAAGAATAAATTTCTTCAATACTGATTGCAGGATGAGTTCTATCCTTACCATCTTTTATGTTTTTCAGTGCTGCAACAAGGTTTTTGCCAACAAAACCATTAGCACCCGTAATGAGAATCTTCATACTTATTTCTCCCAATCTGCAAGAACATCCTGAATGTATTGAAGAGAAAGTAATTTTTCTTTAACTTCTTCAACTGTGAGTAAAGTTGTATTGCTTGAATTAAATTCGTGAAGAGGATTTCTTTCAACATTACCATCTGTAAAGTATTTATCATAGTTAAGGTCACGCTTGTCAGCAGGAACACGATAGAAATCACCTAAGTCAATTGCATTTGCACATTCTTCGTTAGTAAGAAGTGCTTCATACAGTTTTTCACCGTGACGGATACCAATAACTCTTTTTTCAGTTTTCGGACCAAAGATTTCTCTTACAGCATCTGCAAGGACATCAATAGTACAAGAAGGTGCTTTTTGAACAAGGATATCACCACTTACACCATTTTCAAATGCATAGAGAACAAGGTCAACTGCTTCTTCAAGGCTCATTACAAAACGAGTCATAGAAGGCTCTGTAATTGTAATTGGGTTACCTGCTTTAATCTGGTCAATCCAAAGAGGCACAACAGAACCGCGTGAACAAAGCACATTACCGTAACGAGTACAACAAATCTTTGTTTTTTCAGGTGAAACTGTTCTTGATTTTGCAACAACAACCTTTTCCATCATTGCCTTTGATGTACCCATAGCATTAACGGGATAAGCAGCCTTATCAGTTGAGAGGCAAATTACAGTTTTTACTCCTGCTTCAATAGCTGCTGTAAGAACATTATCTGTACCTAAAACATTAGTTTTTACTGCTTCAACCGGGAAAAATTCGCAGGACGGAACCTGTTTAAGCGCTGCTGCATGGAAAATATAGTCTACTCCATACATTGCATTCTTAACAGAAGCAAGGTCGCGCACATCACCAATGTAAAACTTAAGTTTATGTGCTACTTCAGGATGTGTAACCTGAAACTCGTGACGCATATCATCCTGCTTTTTCTCATCACGAGAGAATACTCTGATTTCTCCGATATCAGTTTCAATGAAGCGTCTGAGAACCGTGTTACCAAATGAACCTGTACCACCAGTAATCATCAATGTTTTTCCCTTAAAAATACTCATTTTTATCACTCCGTAGATTTATTAATCTTTAATATTTTTCCAACTTTTTTAAAGATACCTAAAACAAGGTTTCTTTCATATTTATTAAAGCCCTTTAAGAGCATTAATACACCAAAACATCCTACAAGTACCGTACCATTGACAGCAAATCTTAACAGACCGTGAGACAATGGATTGAACTGTTCCATAGCAAAACCAACTAAAAATGTGATAATCAAATATGGTGACATACTTAAAAACACATCTTTAAAGAATTTAATCATATCCAAGTCCATCTTTTTCTGATATACAGCTATCATAAGAACAACTCTTACAAGATATGCAACAAATACTGCTAATGCCGCTCCGATAGCACCCCAGAAATGAGAAAAAATCAAAGATAACACCACATTAACAACACTCATTACCATAAATATCTGTGCCTGAATTTTAACCTTGTTTTCTACAACAAGAGTAGTATTTGCAACTTGCATTGGTAAATACAGCATATTAGGAAGAAGAAGCAATACTGCACAATAATAGCTTTGTGCAAAATCGGGCTTATTCCATATATCAACAATAAAGGATTTGCCAAGTGCCAAAAATCCAACAGATACCAAACCAATAAGCATAAGCTGGATTCTACCAACTTTAATCATCAATGGCATCAAATCTGTATCCTTTTTGCCATCAACAATTATCTTTGAAATCCTCGGCATAAACATACCATTTATTGCCGTTGCAAAAGTATACACATAACCCTCAACGGTACTTGCCAATCCAAAAATAGCAACTTCAGCAGAGCCTGTAGCACAAACAGCCGCGATAATGGATGGTGAAACACCTAAAATCAAACGCTGTAAAAGATTACCAACGGTTGTCCACATAGAAAATCCGAAGATTTCTTTAAGCATCGACTTATCAAAAAACTTAAAATTCACTCTTGCAGGTGTTTGCTGCTTTATTATTAACAATTTTATTGCAATTGTAAGCAAACCAACAAGAGCATTTACCGATACAAGAGCGTAAACACCCCAGCCCAATAAAAGAGCTATAACAACGAGAAGAATATTTAATGCCTTGTTGAAGAAATCACATAGTTTCAATACTATAAATTTCTCATAGGATGTGAGAATTCCGTTAAGGTTTGAAAATGGGAACGATACTACGCTGAACAAGGCAACAATAACATATAGTACCTTGAATTTTTCAAGTTCTGATGCAGAAAGATTAACATAAACCTTATCTATAAGAAAAAACACAACCAACAATACAATGAAAATTGCTGCATCAATTACCATATACAATTTATATATCATTCCAAGGAAATTATTGACAGCAAGTTGGTTATTCTGTGCTCTATATCGTGATACATATCTTGAAATTGCTGCTCCCAGTCCGAAATCCATCACAAATAAAGTTATAAGCGATGTGGCAAGAGTATATAAACCATAATCGCTCTGCCCTATCTGTGAAAGCAACCATGGTGTATATATTAGTCCTGCAACAATATGAAAAATTATTGTACCATATGAGATTATCGCACCAATTTTAATTTGCTTTGAACTATTCAAAATAAACCCTTCTTATATTATTTCTTGCCAGAAAAATCTGTAAGCTACCAATCCATCACTGCTTAAACGATATGCGAACAATGCAACACAAAGTGCGATAACAACACATTTTATAACAAAAGATACTTGTTTATCAAATCTTGATATTGCATTAGGTAGAGCAATCATCTGACCAAACATGAAATAGTAACTGATTCTTTCTGCTATTCCAACACCAGTATATCTCATTAAATAAAATACTGCACCTACAAAAGTCATAAGGACAAAGAATGTATAATCTTTATCTTTTCTTCCATTACCTGCTAAAACAACCGATACAATTAAAATAATAACATAGATTGCAACCGCTACATACCCACCAGACTCAATTTCACCTTCATATTCTCGTCCAAAAATTTGATTTCCCAATGTGGCAATAGGTCCTGAAAGAGCAATCAATCCAACAGCTGCACCCAGTCCCAAAGCACCAGTTTTTAAATTCAGTTTAAAACCATACAAGAAATATGACAGCAAGAATACAATTGAAGAAGAATGGAATGTTGTTGCAAGCAATACTAAAACAACAAAAGGAAAAAACTTTCTCTTTTTTATCAATTCAATTGCAAACAGACAAATACTCATTGCCACAGCTTGTCTTAATCCCTGAACCATAAACGAGTACAAACCAAGACAAATATACATTATAAAACTGAGTTCTGGGTCTTTTGAATTTATATATATAAATCTACAAACAGCAATTGTAAAGAAAATACCCGTTAAAACAAATAAAAACTGTGCGCTAGGAAAAATATGTGAAAAGACCCAAACAAACACACAGTAACCAGGTTCATATCTTGTGATATCCAGATATTCCTTCAACCCATTATACGAACACATAGCCAAATTTTCCCAACTCAAATAGTAATGCTGAGAATCTGTACTTCCTACCTCTTTATGTCTTAATGCAATAATCAAGAACATAGCAACACCACACCAAAACAGGAATGTCCGTTTAGCTTTATCATCGTATTTAATTGACTTTTTGTATCGCCAGCTTACTACCAGTGATAACATCACTGGTACAGCTGCGAAAAATAAATACATAAACATTGTTTAAGCCTCGCTTATTTGCTTAGTCCTTAAAGATTTCTTTATACATCTGGATATAATCGTTTTTGTTCTTTTCTTTATTGTGCCAATAAGATGATTTGTCAATTGCATTTTTTGAGAACTCTGTTGCAAGTTTATCATCTTTTAACAATTGAATTATACGACCTGCAAGAAATTCATATTCTGTATAATCATATAAAAATCCGCTTTTTCCGTCGTCAACAAGTTCGGTCATACCACCCCTGAAGGATGCAATACAAGGTGCACCTAAGTGCATTGCTTCGCGAAGTGTTGCAGATGCATTTTCAATAGCCGATGGAATGACAGTAATGTGAGATTTTGTCATTAAATTAATAATGCCATCCCCTCTTTGACCACTTACAAACTCAATATTATCATCAAGATTATATTTCTTTATTAAATCAGCAATGTATTTTGTGTAACCACTTGTGGGGATAAGCTTACCATTTTCCTGTTTTGTTGCAAGGAAAACAACTTTAACATCAGGAATTTCTCTTTTCACTAAATTGAGTGCTTCAATTACAATATGTCCACCCTTCATTGGTACTTGTGCTGAAGTTGATGCAAATATAACATTACGGTTAATATTATCTATGTTCCATTTAGGAGCGTGATAAAATTCTTCTCGCAAATCGTAATAACATCTGAAATACTTTATATCAGGGTTGATTGATTGTATGTAAAACTTGTCCCAATCAGTTCTGCCAGTTACATATTGCATGCTCTTTATAATTTCAGTTTCATACTTAACATTCCTACGGGCAAGAATCTTTCTCTCAATCATTCCGTTAAAATGTAACATCTCATTTAATGTACGATATTTAAGGAGTACTGGTGCTTTTAATCCGCCCCAATGATTAGACGAAGTTTTTTCAATTATGCCTTGAATTGTCAAGACTTTTTTCTTATCCTTGTATTTTCTAAGATATGAAAGTCCGTGAGAGTACTCTGTTCCATGAAAATTCACTATATCTGTATTAAATCGTTCTTCAATCATATCCCAATACTTGATTAAGTCTTTATTGTAAAAAAGCATAGTTTTGCCATTACCAGGAATACAGAAATAGCGAATATTATTTACTGTAAAATCTTTAAACTCATTTCCGTAAACGCAGGCAATTGCCAATTCAACCTCGCCTGAATCCGCCAATTCCCTTGACAAATTTATCATCCAGGTTCCGCTGAATCCTGTCTTTACCCCTAAATACTCTGCGGCAGCAGGTAAAAGCATATTAACAATCCATAAAACCTTCATCCAATTCTCTCCTAATTATAAAACTGATTGTATTACACTATCAAATGTATTTAAAATCTTTTCTTTATTATGATTTTCAATTCCTGTATTTTTGGCGTTTTCAGCATATCTAACTAACAAGTCGGGATTATTGACAAGCATCTCTAATTTTTCTTCGATTTCTTTGTCATCCGTTGCGATTATTGCAGCCTCTTTATTAATAAAATATTGCATTGGCGCGGTTTCTTTATACCCAACTGCAAAAATACATTTTCCTGTTGAAAGATAGTCAGTAATTTTTGTTGAGAAAGAAAGTCTTGCAATCCTTGCATCAGGGCCATCAATATCTTCAACAAAAAGCATCAAATCAGAATTCCGCTGAATTTCAAGCACTTCTGCTTGTGACACAGGAGCATGAAGTTGGCAATAATCACAATTAAATATTTCTTTTATTTCATCACTTAAAAAGGTCTTGGTATAAATATCAAACTTGATTTTAATGCCATTGGAATTAATTGTTTCTGCTACCTTTACAATTCTTGCAAGTGTTTTATCACGGCCAATCATAAGATTGCCTGTATAAACTGCCTTGATTGGATACTGTATTTCGCCATAACTCACTTCCGGCTTAATTGACAAAGGTTTTGTCAGCACGACACAGTCAATTCCAAAGAATTTGTCTGCTTCCTCCTTCGTCATATTGGAAATAGCAAAAAATCTGCTAGTTCTCTTTGAAAGACTCTTTAAAGACCTTCTTTGAAAAAACCTATATATCTTATAACCGATGTTATCTGATTGTTTATATGTAAAATTGTCATCCCATATATATCCAATTGCTTTTGCACCTGTTCTTTTTATTGCATATCTCACAATATCATTAAGATGTATATAACCATCCATTGAATGAAGAATTATATCCGGCTTAAAACTATCAAGGAACTCATCAAGCTCAGCTGTTTTCCAATTACCCAATTTCCAAACCAATTCTCTTGCCATTAAAAGAGAATACCTTCGTTTTTTCTGCATCTTTTTGTAACGCTCATTATGTGCAGCAAGGTCTTCTCCATTATCCTGTGGAATTTCAGCTTTTATTTCTCTACCTGTTTTCAGGTTCCTTTTAAGAATACTTTTCATGACTTTGTTTTCAGAAATTGAAAAATATCTTGAACATATTTTATTGTCAGGTATTTCATCACGAATACATATATTTGCTATATTGTCACTATCATAGTTTTTTAGTAATGATGACCATGTATTTGAGCCAACCTTACTGTTCCAGGATGCGACAGTTATAACTAAGATACGAGGTTGTTTTTCCATAAAATTCTCACTTACCTTAACAATCTTTCATATTCTTTTCTTTGATTTTCAAGCATTATCGGTCGGTCGTAAAGTGCTTTTGTTCTGTTGTAAGCACCATCACCAAGGAATTTTGCTCTTTCTTTATCAGATAACAAGTCTGTCATAACAGATTGAAGTTCTGCAGTATTTTTCACTTCAACAAGGGCGCATGATTCACCATCAACCATAACTTCGGACGCACCAGGTATTTTTGTGGTTATTACTGGCACTGCAAGTGCACCTGCCTCTTGAATCACCATACCAAAACCCTCGCGGTATGTTGGATGAACCAATATATCCATTGCTGAATAATATAATTTCATATCTTTATTATCAGCTTTTCCTGTAAGCACAACACTGTCTGAACTGTTTGCCCAATCGATGAGTTCCTGTGGAACACCTTCAACATCTTCCATTGGACCAACGATTAAAAGCTTTGTGTTCTTGTTTGTTTCTGAAATATTTTTAAAAGCAGTCAATAATTCTGTGCAGCCTTTATCAGTTGTTACTCTACCAGCAAAACCAAAAACAAAATCATTATTATCAATATTGTATTTTTCGCGAACTTGTTTTTTCCACTCTTCTTTTTTTGCAATGTCATATACTGACATATCAACACCGATTGTACCGCCGTTGCCAACCACCTTTGCCTTTTCCTTATTATATAGTCCTTCGTCTATGGCAAACTGCATATTCATGGGGCTGACTGCACGAACATGGGTTGACAAAAGACAAGTTATCTTTTCGATAAGTTTAAAAATCTTGCGAGATAATCCGCTGAATGTAATGTATCTAATACCCCACTGGGCATATATTCTTATGGGCATACGTGCAAGAAAAGATGCAATACTTGCATAACAAGATGCATTTGGTGTTGTATATTGAATCAAATCAAATTTTTCTCTTCTGAAAACCTTATAGAAGTTCCATATTGATGATAACCCTGAAAAATCAACACCTCTTGACATATGAACAGGAATATAATGGATATACTCGGGAAGTGATTTTGCAAAATTATCATCATTGGTACAGATGAGAGTTACATCATAACCACATTTATTATGTAAATACTTTGCTGTTTCAACAACAAACGCATTCATTGTAAAAGAAATAGTTGTTATTAGGCATATTTTCTTCATATTATTCACCACTACCTTACTTTTTTTGCAGGGTTTCCAAGATATGTCCCCTCTTCTGTTATGTTCTCGATAACAACCGTTCCGGCTTCAAGTCTAACATTATTACATACGGAAATATTGTTACTTATTGTTGAACCAACGCCTATCCATGTACACTCACCAACAGAAACCGTTCCAGCAAGATGTGCACCACAAGCAAGTAAACTATAATCACCAATTACATTATCGTGGTCAACCGCTGCACCAGTATTCACAACAACTCCCTTACCAATTACAGCGCTGTTATTAACAACTGCATTTGGCAACACACATGAGCCTTCGCCGATTTTTGCAGATGGGGAAATAACCGCTGACGGATGAATCGCTATATACCATTTTGCATCAGGCAGACTTTCCATTATCTCTTTACGGACTTTACAGTTACCAATAGCAACAAAAAGATAGGTTTCACCGTCACAATATTTATGAGCATCGAATTTTTTTCCGATTACTTTCATATTCTCATCGCTTTGTGCGTTATCATCAAGAAAACCAACAACCTTATCGCCACAACGGGTTATTGTATCAGCAACAACTCTTCCATGACCACCAGCACCGATGATTACGACATTCTTACTCATTTTTATACCTCTGTATAATTTATAATTGTTTCTTTTTTCTTATTTGAGCCACGATTTCGCCAATTTTTTCTTCCACTATTTTATGGTTTTCAGCATACTGTTCTTGTGTATATACTGCAACCTCTTTTTCTTTTTCACGTATATCCTGAACACCTTTTATAAAGATGTCTTCAACATCTTTAGGGTTTTCCACTCTATTGGCATCGCAGAAACCGCGGGATAAAATAGCCATTTGCGAGCCAAGGGCATAATGCTCTGTAATTATATGTTCAGCAGGTAGAGTGCCATACCCCACTCGGGCTATTCCACCAAAACCAAACTTAATTCCTTTTTTTCTTAATATCTCACTGAGATGTTGAACCTTACCGTCAATCAAAAGTTCAAACATAAAGTCCATACCATAAGCCAGATGCAAATCATTCAAGCCAATATGTACTTCATCTATACCAGGCACTTCTAAAATATCTTCAATGTTTTCGTAGGCTTCTTTTGTTTCAACAAGTATTATTGTTTTTGCTCTGCCGTCTACATATTTTATGAAGTCTTCAACCTCTTTACGGGTTTTAAAGTATGGCAACATAATAACATCTGCACCCGCTTGAATTGTTTGTTCAATTTCTTCTTCAGAACCATCATATATATGGTTTATTCTTACTTGAAGTTGAGCATCAGTTACTACAGGACGAAGTCTTTTTATGTCGTCAATAGTGTGATGTGATTGAACTGTATCCATTCCACCTTGACGCAGTTCTTTATCAATGGATTCCATATCAACCCATATGCGGTCAACACCTGCTTTTTGAGCAATTACTGCAACCTCAGGATTATTTGTTATATACATTAAAGTTAATGGCATATTATCCCTCTTATAGCATTCTCGTACAATACAAAACATAGTACGGCACAATAACTCATTTTGAATATGTTCTATAGCATTATACTCTTTAGCAACATAAAAGTCAATGAAAAACGACATAAATTCATATTTTTGTTGACCAAAAATATGCACAAAAATTTATGCAATATTTAGTATATTTTTTGTTTCATCCTAAACACAGTTTTTATTGACTTTGAAGCAGTTTTTATTATATAATACATTGTGTTTTTAGTGTGAGTAGTTTGGCATTTTATTTTGACAATTCCGCATACTAAAAAATGATTTGTATTTTTTTATATTGGAGAGATATATATGGAAAGAAAAGTCGGTACTGTTTCAAGAGGTATTCGTTGTCCAATTATCAGACAGGGTGATGACCTTGTTGATATTGCAGTAACAAGTGTTATTGAAGCAGCAGAGAGTGAAGGCTTTGCACTTCGTGACAGAGATGTTGTTTCTCTTACAGAATCAATCGTTGCACGTGCACAGGGTAACTATGCATCAGTTGATGATATTGCTGCTGATGTTAAGGCAAAACTCGGTGGAGAAACAATTGGTGTTATTTTCCCTATTCTGTCAAGAAACCGTTTTGCAATCTGTCTTCGTGGTATTGCAAAAGGTGCAAAGAAAGTTGTTCTTATGCTAAGCTATCCAAGCGACGAAGTTGGTAACTCACTGGTTTCACTTGACCAGATTGACGAAGCAGGAATCAACCCTTATTCAGATGTGCTTGATGAAGCAAAGTACAGAGAACTCTTTGGTGAAAACAAGCACGAATTCACAGGTGTTGACTATGTAGCTTACTATTCAGACATTATTAAAGAAGCAGGTGCAGAGGCTGAAATTATCTTTGCTAACCAGCCAAAAACAATTCTTGACTATACTGACTGTGTTCTTACTTGCGATATTCACACAAGAGCTCGCACAAAAAGAATTTTGAAGGCCGCAGGCGCAAAAGTTGTATGTGGACTTGACGATATCCTCAATGCTCCTGTTAACGGTAGTGGTTGTAACGAAAAATATGGTCTTCTTGGTTCAAATAAATCAACTGAAGATACAATCAAACTTTTCCCAAGAGATTGCCAGGGACTTGTTGAAGATATTCAGGCTGAATTCTTAAAGAGAACGGGCAAGCACATTGAAGTTATGGTTTACGGTGACGGTGCTTTCAAAGACCCACAGGGTAAAATTTGGGAACTTGCTGACCCCGTTGTATCCCCTGCTCATACTGCAGGTCTTATCGGTACTCCAAACGAATTGAAACTTAAGTATCTTGCTGACAACGATTTTAAAGGTCTTTCAGGTGCAGAGCTTAAAGAAGCTATTTCAAACAGCATCAAGTCTAAAAAAGATAACCTTGTTGGTAATATGGCTTCTCAAGGTACAACTCCTCGTCAGCTTACTGACCTTATTGGTTCACTCTGTGACCTTACAAGTGGTTCAGGTGACAAAGGCACACCAATTATTCTCGTTCAGGGATATTTCGATAACTATACAGACTAATTTAATATAAATGGAGGAATTCAAAATGGATAGCAATGTTAGACCCGAATCAATGGAAAGAATTACCACCAAAGCGTTAGCAGATGCTTTTATTGACGAACAAGTTAAACTTGTTCGTGAGCAAGTTGGCGACAAAAAAGTTCTTCTCGCACTCTCCGGCGGTGTTGACTCATCAGTTGTTGCTGCTCTTCTTATTAAAGCAATCGGCAAACAATTAGTTTGTGTTCATGTTAATCATGGTCTTATGAGAAAGAACGAAAGCGAAAATGTTATTGAAGTTTTCGGTAAAGAACTTGATGCAAACCTTATTTATGTAGATGCAACTGACCGTTTTCTTGACCTTCTTGCAGGAGTTAGCGACCCTGAAAGCAAGAGAAAGATTATCGGTGCAGAGTTTATAAATGTTTTTGCTGACGAAGCAAGAAAACTTGAAGGTGTTGAATACCTTGCACAGGGTACAATCTACCCTGATATCCTTGAAAGTTTCAAACAAGCAGAGGGTAAAAAAGCTGTTAAATCACACCACAATGTTGGTGGACTTCCTGAAGACCTTAACTTCCAACTTGTTGAACCAATCAAGCTTCTCTTTAAAGACGAAGTTCGTGTAGTTGGTGAAGCACTTGGTCTTCCCCACGCTATGGTTTATCGTCAGCCATTCCCAGGCCCTGGTCTTGGTGTTCGTTGCCTTGGTGCAATCACACGCGACAGACTTCACGCTCTTCGTGAAGCAGATGCAATTCTTCGTGAAGAATTTGACAACTGTGGTCTTGCTGAAAAAGTTTGGCAGTACTTTATTGCTGTACCAGATGTTAAGAGCGTTGGCGTTAAAGACGAAAGCCGTTATGAAGGCTGGCCTGCAATCATCCGTGCAGTTAATACAAAGGATGCTATGAGTGCTACAATCGAGGAAATTCCTTATGAGGTTCTTCATAAGGTTACTTACAGAATTACACATGAGGTTGACGGTATCAACCGCGTTCTCTACGACCTTACTCCAAAACCAATTGGAACAATTGAATGGGAATAATAGATTACATGTTCTAAAGTAAGTACTGATTTATCGGTACTTACTTTTTTCATTTTTTAATTGTTGATTTTCACACCAACAAATGGTATAATAAAAAAATAAAAAATATTTATTAGGATGTGGTTTTGTGGCATTTTCAGATTTAGGTATTTTGCTTGGTGATTTTACTCTTTTGGAAGTGAATCAGGCAACAAAAGACCCTATGAAAGCACAGGAAAAGACTCTTAAAAAGATTTTGAAGAGAAATAAAAACTGTGAACTTGGCAAAAAGTATAATTTTAGCGAAATCAAGACTATTGAGGACTATCAAAAAATGGTTCCTCTTTCAACTTATGACGACTATGCACCTTATGTTGACAGAATGATTCATAATAAAGAAAACAATCTTATGTTCAGTGGTTGGAATGTTCGTTACTGTTCTTCATCCGGTAGTGTAGGCAAGCCAAAAATTCTTCCAAAGAGTGTTAAAGACCTTTGGAATATGCAGTGCATAGGTTTTTCAGGTACTGTTGCAACATCTGCACATTACCTTAAAAAATATAAAAATAAAAAAATGCCTGCACAAATGGGACCACTTGTTCTTATTCTTACAGGACATCCCCTTGAAGATGGAAAAATGTGTAACGGTGCTGCTCAGATTCCACTTTTATATCTTCTTCCTATTACTCGTTTCTTCTGTACTTCCCCTAACTCCTTACTTGTTCCGGAACACGAAGAATTGCTTGACACATCATATCTTCAGCTTCGTTTTGCACTTGAAAACAGTAAGGTAAGTTACATAGGCTCTCTTGTTATCACTCTTGTTACAACAATGTTTGACTACCTTAAAGAGAACTGGGAAATGCTTTGTGATGACATTGAAAAAGGCATAATCAATCCAAACATCAAGATTACTCCTGAATATAGAGCTGAATACGAAAAGAAATTCAAGCCAAACCCAAAAAGAGCTGCTGAACTCCGCAAAGAATTCCAGAAGGGCTTTGACGACCCAATCGCTCCTCGAATCTGGCCAAAGCTTACATGGGCTTATGGTATGGTTGGTTCTAATCTTAAAGTTTATGTTGAAAAACTTCGCAAATATATCGGTGACGATGTGCCAATTCACGGTATGGGATTTGCTGCTGCAGAAGGTTTCTTTGCTATGGCAACAAAACTCGATTGTCATGATGGTGTTCTTCTTCCACATACACTCTTTTTTGAGTTCTTACCAATTAATGATGATGAAGATGATATTGAAACAGAAAAACCATTGTTGATTAATCAGCTTGAACTTGGAAAGAAATATGAACTTGTTGTTTCTAACTTCTCAGGTCTTTACAGATATCGTATGGAAGATGTTGTTCAAGTTTCAGGTATGCATAACAACACTCCAACTATAGAATTCCTTTACAGAAGAAATCTTGGTATGAACCTTGCAAACGAAAAGACAACTACTGAGATGGTTGATATGGCTGCAAAACAGACAGCGGACGAAATGGGCAACGAATTTGTTGGTCATAGCCTTTATGCTGACTACTCAACTAATCCACCAAGATACTGTATGCTTGCAGAAGCTGTTAAACCTGTTACAGAAGAAGAAAGACAAAAATATATTGATATTCTTGATGAAAAATTCAAGGCTTTCAATGAAAAATACTATAAGTATCGTCGTTGGGGTATGATTAACAGACCTGAGGTTCTTTTCCTTAAAGAAAAAACATACTGGGATTACAGAGAATATCTACGTTCACAAGGTAGAGTTCTTAACCAGATTAAGCCTGTTACAATTATCAATTCAGAAGAGAGATGTGAATTTTTCTTCTCACATGTATCAACAGATACTGAACTACCATATACACCAAAATCAATGAAGTAATATTAATGAGGCGTATTAAAATGAAAAAAACTTTTTCTTTACTCCTTTCTTTTGTTTTAGCCATAACTGCTATAATTGGTATGATTCCATTTGCTTCAGCTTCACCAGACGGAACAGAAATTCCGGTTGTTCATGTTGTAGGAACCGGTTCTCACATCATCCGCACAAATGAAAATGGTGAAACAGAAAAGCTTTACCCCTTATCAATCCCTGAAGGATATATTGAAGAAAAAGCAGAGGTTTTTCTTCCTGTATTTGCAAAAGCCTTCTTCACACAAGAGTGGGATGAATTCTGTGATGTTCTTTATGAATGTGTATCCCCTATTTTCAGTAAAATGGCTCTTGATAAAAATGGTGAAGCATCTGATGGTAGTCATGTAGATGTTATATGGACAAAAGAAGAAATTGCCGCTGCAGCTGCCGATGGTAATTACAGTGCAACCGATTTTATGTTCAGTTATGACTGGCGTGTTGACCCTTTTGAAACAGCTGATAAACTTCACGAATATATTGAAGCAGTAATGGAAGTTACAGGCTCTGATAAAGTAGCTCTTTATGGTCGTTGCCTTGGCTCAAACATCATTTCGGCATATATGTATGAATACGGCAACAATGGGCACATTTCAGATGTTATCCATTATGCAAGTGCTGCTTATGGTGCTACTCCGTGTAGTAAGATGTTTACAGGTGAACTTTATCTTCACGCAGATGCTATTGAGAATTTTGTATATGACATTGATTTAGGTCTTGGAGATTTAATTACAGACCTTATTCAATCCCTCGTTACACTTATGAATTACACATACGGAACTGACCTTCTCAGCTGGGCTGTAAATAATGTTGTTGAGGATATTTATCTCGATATTTTCCCAAGAATTATGGTTGAAAGTTACGGCACATTCCCCGCATACTGGACAATGGTTTCAGCTGAAGATTATGACCGTGCTATGGAAACTGTTTTCTATGGAAAAGACCTCAACGAATATGCCGGTCTTATTGAGAAAATTGAATACTATCGCAACAATGTGCGTATTCCGTTTGAAGAAAATGCAGAAGCACAGATGGCACAGGGAATTGAATTTTCGAATATTGTTAAATATGGTTACACAAACTATCCAATTTCCAAAAACGCAGACGAACTTGCTGACGGAATGGTAACTGTTCGTGAAAGTTCTTTCGGTGCAACAACATCCAACACTCAGGATACACTTCCTTTGAGTCATCTTTTAAAAGCATATATGTCGGGTAATTATAAGTACATTTCACCCGACCGTCAAATTGATGCTTCAACAGGATTTTCACGAGATACAACATGGTATATCAAAAATCTTGAACATACTGATTTTCCAAGTTGCATAAATGGTCTTGTAAGCGATATTGTCAATAATAAAGGTTTCAATATAGAAAGTAATCCTGAATATCCTCAATATCTTGTTTATGATAAAGATGCTAATTCTCTTTCTCCAATGACTGAAGAAAACATGAATACTACTGAACGTTATGAAACATCATTCCTTGATGCGTTATCTACTTTCGTAGAATCTGTATTTGGTTTACTTGCAGAAGAAGAATAAAAATGTTTTATAATACACAAGGACGGTAAGTTTTCTTACCGTCTTTATTTTTATTATATTCTCTTGCATTTTTTAAAAATTAGATATAAAATCAAGATATATAACACTTTAAGGGGTGTATTAAATGAAAAAGAAATTATTGATTATTATTCCTGCACTTGTGGTAGTGATTGGAATCGGTATTATTTTAGGTGTTGCAATTCCAAAGTCAGAATATGCAACTGACTCTGCAGATACTGAAGAATTATTCAGACAAAATGTTGCTTTAGTTAGTTATGAAAACACCATTGAAACTGCAATTCCACAGACCGAGCTTTTCAATGTGATTAAAAGTCATTTTGAATCCCCTCTTGCAGAAGGCAAGACTGTGAAAAAGGCAATTATTATAGGCTATGACGGTTGCCGTGCAGATGTGCTCAAAGAAATGCAATATGAAAAGAGTGCAATTGCTTCAGTTTTGAATGATGGTGGTTCAATTAATCTTTCTTATTGTGGTGGTGTTAATTACCCGGCAAAAAACACTCAGGACACCTCAACTGCTCCCGGTTGGTGTTCAATTCTTACAGGTGTATGGGCTGATGCACATGGAATTACTGAAAATGGTATTCAGAAATCACTTGAACACAAAACACTTCTCACTACTCTGGTAGAAGATAAAACTATTGACAGCGCTTCTTTTATTACAAAATGGGCAGGTCATTTTTCAAGAAAAAAATCCACATACATTCTCGAAAAGGAATATTGCGAAGAAAACAATATCAATGTAAGCTTTAATAAATGCAAAAATGATGAGGCATCACACGAATATACATTAAGTGAAATTGGCAAAAAAGATTGTGCAGACTTCATTTTTGTTATTTATGAGCCAACTGACTCCATAGGTCACAACCTGGGATTTACAATCAATAATCCTGACTATATAAATGCTTTCTGGGAAGCTGATATCTATGGTCTTAACACAATTGAAGCAATTAAATCAAGAGAAACCTATGAAACAGAAGACTGGCTTATTATTATAACCTCTGACCACGGCGGAATTGGTACTGACCATGGTAATGAAAGTATCCAAGAAAGAATGACTTTCATTGTAACAAATAAAGAAATATAATTGGCTGGTGATTTTATGCAAAATTTAACATTTGAGCAATTCAATAATGCGGAATTTAAACTATTTAATAGTAATCCTATAATTAAAAACCCACTTAATAGTTTTGTTATTGCTGACCCAAGTGTTATGACACCTGATATGTCCCACGATGGAAAATGGCATTTATTCTGTCACACATTTTTTGGTGTTTACAGATACGAAAGTATTGATGGAATAAATTTTAAAAATAAGGGCAAAATTGTCAATCGTGCTATGCGTCCAAACATCAATTACATTGACGGTACATATTACCTGTTTTATGAAAGAACAAGACCTGTGATTTTCAACCTTTTGAGCCTTGTGGGCGCAAAGTGGAAATCGGAAATTTATTGCGTAACTTCAAAAAATCTCAATGATTGGTCTGAGCCGTTTTTAGTGATTGGCAAGACTCGTGATTACGAAGAGTGCAAACAAGGAATTGCAATTTCAAATCCATTTTTAACAAATATCGATAACAAATACCGTTTGTACTATTCTTGTGGACAAACATTCATTAAAGATTGCGGTTTCTGTGAGCCAACACATATAAGTTATGCAGAAAGCGAAAATATTACAAGTAACTATATATCAAGAGAAACTCCTATAATCAGTCCTGATAAGAATGTTCATTACCTCAATCTTTGTTCCGGTTGTTTAAAGGTTTATAGGCTGGCGGATTGTTATATTGGTTTACAGAATGGACTTTTTGAGAATGGTGGAAAAAGCCATTCAGCAATCATGCTTTTAAAGTCACAGGATGGCGTGAATTTTGAGTTTGTAAAACCATTTTTAGTACCACAAAAACAGGGAAACAGCAACTGGATGGCACAATATGTTTATGCTTGTTGCCTTACATATTACAATGGCAAATTAAGACTATATTTCAATGCTCGTAATGTGTCGAACAATCTCACGGGCAGAGAGAGTATCGGTATTTATGAAGCAGAAATTAAATAAATGCAAAATGGCGAGGTCAATAGACCTTGCTATTTTTTATATGACAAATTCAATTTATAAAGATAATTGTGAAGTGTGAAAAATCTATTGACAAAGCATTACTACAAGTGTAGTATATAAGTAGATACTACACTTGTAGGAGGTAATATTATGAACTTATCAGAAAGAGAATGGACTGTACTTAATGTACTTTGGGAAACTGATGGTGCAGAATTGGGCGAAATTGTGAATAAGCTATACCCACAAACCAAATGGAACCGCAATACAGTTCTCACTTATCTTACACGAATGGAAACAAAGGGCTTAGTATCCATCAACAAGGATGTCTCACCCCACCTTTATTGCGCCACTATTGACCGAGAGAGTTGTCAACAGAAAGAAAGACAAAGTTTTCTTAATCGTGTTTACAGTGGCTCAACAAGTGATTTAATAGCGGCTTTTTTAAAGGAAGAACGTATTTCACAGGAGGAAATTGAAAACTTACGACAAATTCTTGATAATATGGAGGTGTAGTTATGTTTGATATTTGGGGATTTTTATTACAAACACTTAACATTTCAGGTGTTGCTGTTTTACTTTTGATTATAAAAGCACTTTTGAAAGATAAGTTACCTCCAAAATGGCATTTTTCCGTATGGAGCATTCTTGGGATTATAATTTTATTCCCTGCAGGAATACTGGGCAGATATTCACTTTTTAATTGGAAAGCAGTTATTGAGTTTATTAAGTTAGCAATCGGGGATTACAGTTTTACGCGGGTATTATACCCTTTCCCTATTGTAAAAAACGCTCCTGACACATTGGTGGATTGGATTTTCCTCGTTTATGTTGCAGGTGTTATAATAAGTCTTTTTATATACCTTATATCTTACATAAGACTTCGTCTTATTCTGCGTAAAGGCAACACACCTGATATCGAATTGATTTCGGTTATTAATACTATTGCACATAAACACAAACTCAAACCCTGCAGGATTGTTGTAGTCCCAGGACTTCCAAGTGCTTTTGTCTGTGGTGTAATTTTCCCTGTTCTTGTTGTGCCCGAAAGTAAACTTAATGAAAAGATTATTCTTCACGAGCTTTTCCACCTTAAAAATAAAGATACCTTATGGAGTGTTGTAATATGTCTTTTGCGTTGTCTTCATTGGTGCAATCCTTTAGTAGTATACTGTGCAAACCTTGCAATTAACGATATGGAATCCCGTTGTGACCAGTTTGTTCTTGAACAACTTGAGGGTGAGGAACGCAGAGATTATGGACGCATTCTTCTGTCAATGTCAAATGAACGTTTTGCAAAAACTCCGGGTAGCACCTGTATAAATAATGGTGGTAAAAATATTCGCAAAAGAATTGAGGCTATTGCACGATTCAAGCAATATCCTGTTGGAATGAGTTTAGTGTCAAGTTGTGTTATTATTGCACTTGGTCTTTCGCTTGCAATCGGTGTACAAGCTATGGAAATACCAAATCCAAATCACCAAACCGTTTCAGCAATTGCTACTGCAAGAAGTACAAGCTGCACAACTTATGTGGGCGCATTTGACACCTATGCCAAAGCGATTTTAGAGCAAAGCGGAATATACAGGCTTATGTGTGCACCTGAAAACACACAAGCGGAGATTATAGAAGAAATACTTAACACAAAACATTATCCTAATTGGGATTGCGGACTTGATTCATACCCCAATCAACAAGGCGATTATTATATCTATAACCTTGAAATAATTGAAAAAGATGTTTATGAGGGACTTCTTGTCATATCTCTTAATTACCCACCCGATGACAAAGAAATTGAAAAAAATATGACATATCTCGCCTATCAGAAACTTCGTGTTGAAAAAGAGAAAGGTCGTTGGGTTACAATACCATTAGAGGAATTTCAATATGCTGAAACAGATGAGGAATGGCTTCATTATGGTTGTAGCAAAGTTCCTGCGACAACATATACAAGCACCGCTTTTGATTTTAAAATGGATATCAGATTCCAGACCATTTATGTTGTAGATAATAAAATTAAAAATGATGATGTATTCTCTTCAATGTTGGGTAATTCATATTCCTATAACACTACCCCAATTTTAAACGCTAAATTCGACATGGCATATGACCACCACGAATCCTCTTTAACGCATCTTGGTACTCAGGAAGAAAGAGATTCAATTAATAGAATCGGTGTTTCACTTGCCTCTGTTTATCCCGGTCAGGAAAGACCTGATGAACTAAAACCTGCTATCGGTTGTCAAAATTATTCATCTTCAAGCAACGATGGTAGCAGTTCTTCTTCAACAAGTGTTAAGCCCGGTTGGGGACCCACAGTACACTTATCAGGTGGTGGAAGTGGAGGCACATTCTCACAAATACTCAACACCGATATCCCTGAATACTATGTTGTAGATTTGTATGTAAACAATGAATTATATGCCCAAACGGATTTGCTTTTACAAGAGGAGGAATAAAAAATGACTGATTACGGAAAAATATATGATGGGATTACAAAAGCCATCTGGGGATATTTCTTCCTGTATTTTGACATTAACCTCGGCACAGTATCAATTCTTCCTTCATTTGTGGGATATATTTTGTTTCTGAAAGCAATTGACCTGTTGAGGGATGAAGAACGTGAGCTTTCTCTTTTAAAAACATTGGGTTATATTTTAACCGTATGGAATGCAATTGAATGGCTGGCAAAATGCGTTAGTTACAGTTTTGCAGGTCAATGGCAATTTGTCATACTTATTGCCGGATTAATAAATATGTATTTTCACTTCCAATTCCTGACTAATATCGCATCTATTGCAACAAGACATCAGGTTGAGGGGTGCGAATATGATAAAAAACTACTCACCTGCCGAACAATACAAACCTTGATGCTGACAGTGTTTATAGTTATTTCAAGATTTAATTTCATTCTTGAAGAAATATGGATTTATATTTCTCTTGCTCTTGCAGTAATCTATATAATCGTCTGTATTTATATAATGGCAACATTAAATGGGTTAAGAAAAAACTTGAATACAGAAGATATTGTTTTAGATATAGTTACGGAAGAAAACAATACTGATGATACCGATATATAATCATCAAAACTGCGACAAGAAAATTCTTGTCGCAGTTTTTTATTGACAAAGTCATTTTTTGATGATAAATTGAAAACAAGGAGTGATGCACTATGAAAAAAAGCATAAAAGCATTAAAAGTTATCGGTTCGGTTGCATTAGCTGTAGTGGTTGGTGCGGGTATATGGCAAATAGCAGTTCGTCAGCAATCAAAGAAATACAATATGATTACCCTTGATACAAGTAATGTTCCCTCCCCTGTTACATCTGCCGTAAAAGAAGGTGACATTCAGTTAAGTGAAGTTAAAATGCACTATTCAATTTATGGTGAAAAAGGACATCCTTTAATTCTTGTTCACGGTAATGGCGGCAGTCAGAATTCTCTTAAAGAAGCTGCAACATATCTTGCAAACGACTATACTGTATATGTGATTGAAAGTCGTTGTCACGGACAAAGTAGCGACCCTGGTGTTATTTCTTACGATTTAATGGCAAAGGACATTAAGGAATTCATTGAATTAATGAATTTAGAAAAACCATATCTTATGGGACACAGTGATGGTGGAATAAACGCTCTTACAGTGGCTTATACATACCCTGATTTACTTGGTGGATTTATTTCCTGCGGTGCTAACACAACACCTGAAACATTCAAACCATATTTCACAATTGGTGTTAAAATAAACGACATATTTAACCCCAACAAGCTTAACGATATGATGCTGACGCAACCGCAAATGAGCAAGGAATTGCTTTCTCGCATCACCTGCCCTGCCTATATTGTTGCAGGTGAATATGATATAATGTGGTTGTCCGATTCTGTACTTATTCACGAGAGTATTAAGGACAGTAAAATAGCAATTATCAAAGGTGGAAATCATTCGTCATATATTTCACAGGACGGCAAACAAGCCTATGTATTGGCACGCGATTTTTTCAATTCAATTGAACAATAATTCTAGAGGGTAGTTACTACCCTCTTTTTTCGTCAGTTTGCAAATATGTGTGTATTATGTATGTTACCTATTGTCTTTTGTTTTGCTTTATGATTAAATAATAATAACAATATATAAGGGGAATTTGTTATGAAAAAGAGTAAAAGAGTAATCGCAATACTTTTGGTGATTGTACTGTTATTGTCCTGTCTGCCTGTTTCATCCATGGCAGTCAGTGGTGATGTTCCTGCTGACATTATTGCTATGTCAAGTCAGGTGGCAGTTGAACTTGAACAAGAAGGCATTGTTCTTCTTGAAAATCAAGACGATGTACTGCCTATTGGTGATAAAAAGGTTAATATCTTCGGTGCAGGTTCTGTTGTGCCATTTTTAGGTGGTGCAGGTTCGGGTGCTATTACAACTGATGACCCTGTAACATTCTACGAGGCACTTGACGAAAACGGTATCAACTACAACCCTGAACTTCGTGAGCTTTACGAAACAGAATGTAGCGGAAATGAAACACCAAAAACAGGAAATACTGTTGTGAATAATCTTCTTCAATTGGTTCTTGCGCAAAATTCGCTTGAGGAAATGGTTTGCGAAAAGCTTACTGATGAAATTATGCAGAATGCAGTTGATTTTTCTGACACTGCAATAATTATGATAAGCCGTACAAGCAGAGAAACTGCGGACATTCCTGAAGATGTTTTGCGTCTTAGTGAAGAAGAACAGAAACTTGTTGAAAAAGTAACATCATCGTTCAAAAATGTTATTGTCCTTTTTAACACAGGTAATGTTATGGAAATGGGTTGGCTGGAAGAATATGAAAGCATTAAGGCTGCTGCTATGGTATGGATTCCGGGTGAATTTGGTATGAGAGCAGTTGCACAAATGCTTTCAGGTGAAGTTAACCCATCGGGCAGACTTACTGATACAATTGCTTATAAAATCAGTGACCACCCATCAAGTGAAAGCTTTGGCACATACGAATATGATGGTGGCGGATATTATGTTGAATATCTTGAAGGCATTTATGTAGGTTATCGCTATTTTGAAACTTTTGCAAAAGACAAGGTTCAATATCCTTTCGGTTATGGTCTTTCTTATACAGAATTTGAGAAAGAACTTATTTCTTATGATATTGGTGATGAAGCTATAACTGTTGATGTTAAGGTTACAAATATCGGTGATGTAAACGGTAAAGAGGTTGTTCAGATTTATTACAGTGCCCCCTACTATGAAGGTGGAATTGAGAAGAGTGCAATTTGTCTTGGCGGATATGGTAAAACTGATATGCTTGAGCCAAACGAAAGTGAAATTGTTACGGTTGAAGTCAAAATTAGTGATATGATGTCCTACGATAAGGATAATCTTGAAGCCTGGATTCTTGAAAAGGGCGATTACCAAATTATTCTCGGTGAAAATGTTCGTGAACACATTGATTCATTTACATACACAGTTGAAAATGATGTTGTAGTTAAATATGACTCTGTTTCAGGAAACGAAATCAAGAATCTTTTCGATTTTGCATACAGTGATTTTACAATTCTTTCAAGAAGCGACCTTGAAGGCACATATCCACAAGCAAGAGTGCTTACTGCAACAGATGAAATTTTAAATCCTGATCAACTTCCCGAGCCTACTCTTGTTGGTGAAGCACCTAAAATGGGTGTTGAATACGAAACACCAATTATGCTTCAGGATGTTTATGAAAATCCTGAACTTATGGATAAATTTCTTGACCAATTAACTCTTGATGAGATGATTACCCTTGTTTGTCACAGTGGTTATGAAACCCAGGGTATTGACAGGCTCGGTGTACCAAAAACTTATGATAACGACGGTCCATCCTGCGTTAAAGGTGCTCACGGTCAGACATATTTTGATTGTGGTACAGCTTATCCTTGTGCTACTGCTATTGCTTGTACTTGGAACGACGAGCTTGCGTTCAAGATGGGTGAAAGTGCCGGCATTGAGGCAGACGCTATGGAAACAGATATCTGGTATGCTCCGGGTGCTAATATTCACAGAAATCCTATGGGTGGCAGAAACTTTGAATATTTCTCTGAAGACCCACTTGTAGCAGGAAGAATGTCAGCAGGTATTGTTGCAGGTGCTAAATCGAAGGGACTTATTACAACAATCAAGCATTTTGTTTTGAACGAACAAGAGTCACATCGTAATGGTATTTTTACTTGGGCTGATGAACAAACCATGCGTGAAATCTATTTGAAGGCATTTGAAATTCCTGTAAAAACTGCCGGTTGTGACGGAATTATGTCTGCTTATAACAGAATTGGTACTGACTGGTGTGGCGGATGCTCTGAACTTCTTAATGACCTTTTAAGAACTGAATGGGGGTACACAGGATATGTTGTTTCTGACTATTCAAGCAATATGACAGGTTCAGGATATATGAGTCCTGCTGTTGGTGTTTATAACGGCAACGACACAATGCTTACAGGACTGTGGCTTATCAGTATGCCATCCCATATTATTGAAATGGAAAAGGCATATAAAAATGACCCAATTGGCTTTGGCGTTGCACTTCGTGAAGCTTGCAGAAATATTATGAATGTTAAGATGAAGACAAAAGCATTCCTTGAACCAAGTGAAGATGCACCCTACCTTACAGACCTTTTCATTAAACCTGATGAATGGGAATTTGATAGTCCTTACACAGTTTCCAATGTGGTATATCTCTTTAAAAATGTCGTAAATGCAATTATTCTTGTTGTGAGAATTATAATGTAACAGTATTTTGGGCGGTAGTTTTATGCTACCGTCCTATATTTTTGTTTTAGTATTGAAAAATAATGATAAAGAGTATATAATTACTTTGATAAAAAAATAACAACTTGAAATGGGGTTTATTATATGGCAAGATATGCAATTTATGGTGCAGGCTCTTTAGGTACTGTACTCGGTGCATTTATTACAAAAAACGGTGGCGAAGTTGACCTTATTAACAGAAACAAGGCACATGTTGAAGCTCTTAACACAAAGGGTGCAAAGATTATCGGCACAGTTGATATGACAGTACCTGTTAAGGCTATTACTCCTGACCGGATGGAAGGCAAATATGATGTTATTGTGCTTCTTACAAAGCAGTTATTTAACAAAGAAGTCGTAACTATGCTTAAAGATTATCTTACTGATGATGGTGTTGTAGTTACATTACAGAATGGTATTCCCGAGCCGGGCATCGCTGAAATTATCGGCACAGAACACACAATGGGATGCGCTGTTGAATGGGGTGCTGCACTTATTGAACCAGGTGTTTGCGAACTTACAAGTGACAAAGACAGTCTTTCATTCCATATGGGTAAAATGGAAGGTATTACAGACGCACAGTTTAAAAAGGTTAAAGATTTGCTGGAAATGATGTGTCCTGTTCACGAAGAAGAAAACCTTATGGGTGCTCGTTGGTCCAAGTTACTTATCAATTCTACATTCTCAGGTCTTGGTACAGTTGTTGGTGGTGTTTTCGGTGATGTTACAGAAGATAAGGATGCTCAAAAAGTTGCTGTTCGTTGTATGAAGGAAATCATTGATGTTGGTCACGCATCAGGTGTTCAATTTGCACCTGTTCAGGGCAAGAACATTGTTGGTCTTTTCTACTGGAAAGGTGCACTAAAGAGAGCCTTTGCTTGTTTCTTACTCCCTATCGCGTTAAAGAAACACAGAGATATTGAACCATCAATGCTTCAAGATTTAAAGAAAAATAAACCTTGTGAGGTTGATGCTATCAATGGTGTTGTTTGTGATTTTGGTAAAAAATACAATGTTAAAACACCAATAAATGACAGAATTGTTGAGATAATCAAGAAAATTCAGAATGGTGAACTCAAGGCTGAAAAGAAAAATATTCACCTTTTTGATGACCTTCTTTAATTTAAAATACATAGTATTTGAATCCCGTAGATTTGGCTACGGGATTTTTCCTTATTTATGTAATTTCAACATAAAATGAGTGATAAATTTTACCTATTGAAATGTGCTTGTAATATTGATTTTGCAAATATTTTCATATATAATATTTGTTGTATGTTTTTGGATGGACAAAAATATTGATTATAAGGCAGTTGAAAACTATTTATGGACTTATCAAAGAAAAATATTAAGAAAATTCTTGGAATTATAACATTTGGAATTGTTCTTTTTACACTTTCACAAAATTTATCATCAGTTGGTACATTTTTTAAAGGTGCTTTGGTGATTTGTGCCCCACTGATTGTGGGTTTTTGCCTTGCGTTCATTCTCAACATTCCTATGAATGTTCTTGAAAATAAGATATTCAAGGGTATGAAAACAAGTCAAAAGAAATTTGTTAATAAAATACTTCGTCCATTAAGTCTTATTTCTACGATTGTACTAATGTTAGGCTTTGTTGTTTTATTGCTTTTCATTATTATACCGCAGTTGCACGATTCCATTATTCTGATAATCGAAAGAATCCCCGTTTACTACGAAAGTTTTGTTGAATGGGTTGACAATATGATTGTTCGTTTTGGTCTTGATATAAGCACGGAAATATTGCACAATCCTAAAATAAATATTGATATGATTGCAGCTATGGCAGAAAAAGTGTTTACATTTGAAGCAACAAACGACATTTTAAGCACTACGGTTGGTGTTACATCATCAGTAATCTCGGGAATTACAAATTTTGCTATCGGTTTTATTATTGCAATATACATTCTTGCAGAAAAAGAAAAAATCGGCAGTTTTACAAACCGAGTTTTAAGTAAAATAATGCCTGAAAAAGTTCACAACAGAACTCTTGAAATCTGTTCTGTGGCTTCGGGTTCTTTTTCAAGTTTCATTACTGGTCAGTTTACGGATGCGTTTATTCTTGCAATACTCTGCTTTATAGGAATGAGTATTTTCCGTTTCCCGAACGCTGCTGTTATTTCCGTGATAATTGGCATAACTGCTCTTATCCCTGTTATAGGTCCGCTGATTGGCGAATTTATCGGTTGCTTTATAATCTTTATGGAAAGTCCTTTAAAGGCTTTATTATTCCTTATTTTTGTCCTTATTCTTCAAGCAATTGACAACAACTTTATTTATCCCAAGATTGTTGGAAAATCAGTTGGACTTCCAGGTATTCTTGTTCTTTTGGCAGTTGTTATAGGCGGTAATGTAGGTGGCATTTTAGGAATTCTTTTAGGGGTTCCAACTGCTTCTGCAATCTATGCACTTGTTGTTGCGTGGCTGAACAGTAAAAATGAACCTGTCAAAGTTGCAGAAGAAATTGAAGATACTGTTTCAGCAGAGACAAATGAAAATTAATGCGAATGTTTTATAAATATGTAGGTGTACTTTATGCGTAAATTAGGATTTGACAATGACAAATATCTCCGTATGCAATCGGAACATATTAAGGAACGAATCAGCAAATTCGGTGGTAAACTTTACCTTGAATTTGGTGGTAAAATTTTTGACGACTACCATGCTGCAAGAGTTTTGCCGGGATTTAAACCTGACAGCAAAATGAAAATGCTTTTGCAACTTAAAGACGATGCAGAAATCATTATTGCAATTTGTGCAAAGGATATTGAAAAGAATAAAATCCGTAGTGACCTTGGCATTACTTATGACCTTGATGTACTTCGTTTGATTGACATTTATCACGGATTTGGTCTTTTTGTTGGTGGTGTTGTTCTCACCCAATATTCAAACCAACCATCAGTTATTGCCTTTGAACAAAAACTTCAAAGCCTTGGCATAAATGTTTACCGTCACTATCCTATTGAAAACTATCCCCTTGATGTTCAACTTATTGTAAGTGACGACGGATACGGAAAGAATGATTACATTGAAACCACTCACCCACTTGTTGTTATTACGGCACCCGGTCCCGGTAGTGGTAAAATGGCAGTTTGTCTTTCACAGCTTTACCACGAGAACAAAAGAGGCATTAAAGCAGGATATGCTAAATTCGAGACATTCCCAATATGGAATTTACCACTCAAACATCCTGTTAACCTTGCTTATGAGGCTGCAACAGCAGACCTTAACGATGTCAATATGATTGACCCATTCCATCTTGAGGCTTATGGTGTAACAACTGTTAACTATAATCGTGATGTTGAGAATTTCCCTGTACTTAACACAATTTTTGAGGAAATCTATGGTGAGTCACCATACAAATCACCTACGGATATGGGTGTTAATATGGCAGGTAACTGCATTATTGACGATGATGTTGTATTGATGGCATCAAAGAAAGAAATTTTGCGCCGTCATTGTAATTACCTTGTCCAGCAGAAGAACAATAAAAAAGTTTCAAATGAGCTTTATAAAATTGAACTCATTATGAAACAGTTGAACATAAGTACTGATGACAGACCTGTGGTTGCTGCTGCATTAAATCTTTCCGAAACCACAAATGCTCCTGTTACTGCTATTGAACTCCACGACGGACGAGTTATTACAGGTAAGGCATCCGACCTTTTGAGTTCGTCCTCTGCTATGCTTTTGAATGCTTTGAAAGCGCTTGCTAACATCAGCGACGATGTTCTCCTTATCTCCCCTACTGTATTTGAGCCCATCAAGGAATTAAAGATTAAAATGCACGAGATGGACACAAGTCTTCATCCAGACGAAATTCTTATTGCTCTCTCAATTTGTGCTACTATGAATCCCCTTGCAAAAAAAGCACTTGAAGCAATTAAAGGCTTAAAAGGTTGCGATGTTCATGCAACTGTTGTCCTTTCTGATACAGACAAGGAAACACTCCGTAAGCTCGGCACAAACGCAACTTATGAGCCATATAAGAAGAACGATAATTTGTATTATAATTAAACAGTTAAAAGGTTGAGCAAAAACTCAACCTTTTGTTATTTTATTAACAATTTTCCTTGACATAAAATAGATATTTTACTATACTTATAATGTAAAAATTTATGCTCAGTTTTGAGGAGGAAGTGTTTTTATGGATTCAAAATATGAATCACTGTTTACACCTTGGAAAATAGGTAATGTAGAAATTAAAAACCGTATTGTTATGTGTCCTATGGGCGGTACATCACTTTTCGGTTGGTTTGAACTTGGCGGTTGTCATTTTGACAAGGAAGCTGCAAAGCTTTTCTTGGAAAGAGCTAACAACAATGTTGGTCTTATCATCCCCGGTATTGCACCACTTCGTGATACATTCTGGGGCAAATGGCTTTGGCAGAATCCAAAGATGTTTGATGAACTCAAGGAATTTATGGACGAAATTCATAAAACAGGTGCAAAACTCTTTATTCAGTTAACTGCAGGTATGGGTAGAAGCTGGGCTATTACTGAACTTGTAGCACCTCTCCACAAAAACAAGTTTACTCGTGCTCTTATTAAACCAATTCTTGACACATCTCACGAATTGGCATCTCCAAGCCCACAGCCTTCTCGTTGGGCTCACGATATTATCTGTCCCGAAATGACAAAACACCAAATTAACGAAATTATTGAAGCATTTGCAAAAACTGCAAAACTTTGCCGTGATGCAGGTGTTGACGGTGTTGAAGTTCACGCTGTTCACGAAGGTTATCTTCTTGACCAGTTTGCTATTGAATTCTTTAATAAGCGTACTGATGAATACGGCGGAAGTTTTGAAAACAGATACCGTTTCGCAGTTGAGGTTGTTAAGGCTATTAAAGAGGCTTGTGGTAATGACTACCCTGTTTCTCTTCGTTACTCTGCTGTATCAAAGATGAAGGGCTTCTGTGAAGGCGCAATGCCCGGTGAAGAATACACAGAAGTTGGCCGTGATATGGAAGAATCTGAAAAGGCTGCTAAATACCTTCAGGATGCAGGTTACGATATGCTTAATGCTGACAATGGTACATACGACTCTTGGTACTGGTGTCACCCACCAATGTACATGCCACAGAACTGTAACCTTGAAGATGTAGCACACATCAAGAAATTCGTTGACATTCCTGTTGTTTGTGCAGGTAGAATGGAACCTGATGTTGGTGCGAAGGCAGTAGCAGAAGGCAAAATCGACGGTGTTGGTGTTGCTCGTCAGTTCCTTACAGACCCTGAATGGATTACAAAGATTATTGAAGACAGAATTGAAGAAATCAAACCTTGTATCTGCTGTCACGCAGGTTGCTTTAACTTCTCATCTTCAAAGGGTCACGCAAATACTCAGGACCTTCTTGATACAATGGGACTTTCCCGTTGTGCTCTTAACCCAAAGACAATGCAGTCAAAGAAATACAAGATTGAACCTGCTAAGAAACAGAAGAAGATTGCTGTTATCGGTGGCGGTATCGGTGGTATGGAAGCTGCTATGGTTTGTGCACAGCGTGGTCACAAGGTTGACCTTTACGAAAAGAGCGACAAACTCGGTGGTGTATTTATTGCAGCTGCTGCTCCATCATACAAAGAAAAAGACCGTGACCTTATTGCATGGTATAACCGTGAAATCAAGCGTTACGATGCAATTACAATTCACATGAACACAGAGGTTAAGGATATTGCTTCACTCGGTGCAGACGAAGTAATCGTTGCAACAGGTTCAGTTGCTAATAAGATTCCTGTTAAGGGTGCTGAAAAGGCTATTGAAGCAGTTGATTTCCTTCTTGACAACTCACTTGCAGGTGACAAGGTAGTAGTTGTTGGCGGTGGTCTTACAGGTTGTGAAATCGCTTACGAACTTTATCTTCAGGGCAAGAAGCCTGTTATTGTTGAAATGCAGGATGACCTTATTACAACTCCGGGTGTTGCACTTGCTAACACAAGTTATCTTCGTGATTTCTTCAAGACAAACAAAGTTCCTGTTTACCTTGAAAGCCGTACAACTGAAATCCGTGATAATGGCGTCACAATCGCAACTAAAGACGGCAAAACAATTGATGTGGATGCTGACACAGTTATTCTTTCAGTTGGTTACAAACCAGCTCCTGTTGCAGAAAAAGCAAAGCATGTACATGTTATTGGCGATGCTAACAAAGTTGGTAATCTTCGTACAGTTATCTGGGGCGCTTGGGATG
The DNA here is from genome assembly GCA_937898625.1 of uncultured Clostridia bacterium. Classification (GTDB taxonomy): domain Bacteria; phylum Bacillota; class Clostridia; order Oscillospirales; family Acutalibacteraceae; genus Fimenecus. The sequence continues at coordinate 63,993 of CALEJF010000010.1, forward strand.
TTGCGATGAAGTTGTAATCTTCAAAAATACATAAAATTAGAGGAGTGTGTTGCGGACAGACAAGGATGTCTGTTCCTACGCACTCCTCTTTTTTGTTCTTGTGTTTTATTTAAAAATCCCACTAAAAAATCGTGCCTATAAACAATAAAAGATATAAATATATTCTTTATAAAAAATAAAGCGAGGTAAATCCTCGCCTTATAAGAAGTAATATACTTAATCTTTAAATACTGCATCAAATAATGGAAGTTTTGACATTTTCATAACTGCACTGAAAAGTCGACCACCCTGTACAGGAGTGAGTCTTCCGAATATCTTCATAAACTCTGCATCAAAGCCGAAAATCATTAGTTCGCTCTTGTTCTCGATGCCGTTACAAATCATCTTAACCATCTTGTCACAATCGGTGCTGATTGCGTTAATCATCTTTTCGCCCTTTGCTGTGTTTGAATCCTGATTACGGAAAATATCTGTCTTTGTAAAGCCGGGACAGATAACTGAAACATAGCATTTACCTCTTAAATCCTCTCTTAAAGACTCTGTAAATGACTTAAGAGCAGCTTTACTTGCTGAATATGTAGATGTGCCTGCAAGGGACATTAAAGCTGCTGAAGAGGCAACATTAATAACTGCAGGTGTGCTTGATTCAAGGAGCATTGGTAACAATGCTTTGATTGAATAAACGGCTGAATAGAAATTGATATTCATTACTCTTTCAATATCTTCGATTGAGTAATTCTGTGTTTTGTTAAACTTTGGTAAAATACCTGCGTTGTTAATAAGAACATCAGGATGAATGTCGTTTTCCTTGAGATACTCTGCAAATTCAATCCAGTTTTCTTTAACAGAAACATCAAAAAGCTTGTATGAGAAATTCTTTGCATATTCGCCTAATTCCTCAACGAATTTTTCTGTTTTTTCCTGACTTCTTGCAATACCGATAACCTTACAGTTATGCTTTTTAATAAGTGTTTCTGTAACACCCTTGCCGATACCTGCAGAAGCACCTGTAATGATTACTGTTTTGTTGTCAATCCAATTCTTACTCATAATATATCTCCCTTATTTATAATTTTTTATAAAGTGTTTATAAAATGCGACACAGTTTGCAACTGAATCAACATCAATATTTTCGTTTTCTGCGTGAACTGATGCTAATTGCTGTGCTGAAAGTTTTATTGGTGCAAAACGAAGCACACATTCACACACATCAGTAAGCGTTCTTGCATCCGTACCTGCAGGTAAGATGAATGGTGATGCAGGATACTGCGGAAAAACCTCGCCGATACAGTTCATTGTATACTCAAATTGTGGTTTGGACATATCAGCAGGACCGTGATATTCGCTATCCTCAGTCATTTCAACTGTAATATCGTATTTAGCAGCAATCTCTTTAAATGCCTTTAAATCTTCTTCAAAATCCTTTTCATCAACAGGACGAACAAATGCTTTTGCAGTACATTTTTTTGATGCAGTGCTACCCTCAATGTTGTTGAAGGTACAGGTTGTGCCGATAAGACCACCTGCCTGTGCATTGATTTTAGGCATTACTTTTTTAATAATTCCACCGAAAAGCCACAAATTCGCAAAGAGCATATTCATAGGGAAACCACAATATGGTCCTAAATGCTTAAACATAGCTTCAACCTGCGGATTAAGACGACGGATAAAGATGTTTTTTGTTGTAATTTCGTTTACAAAAGCAGACATTCTTTCAACTGGTGTTGCTTTTGATGCTGCTGTGAGGCTTGCGTGTCCGTTTTCAGCAGTTGCAGTACAGATAAGACTTATTCTGCCTTTTTCGTGAACTGCTACCATTCCGCATTTATCGGCTTTCATTCCACCGATTGGTGGCTCAATAAGTGCTCCACCCTCGTCAAGGATAACCTCAAAAGGGATATTATTCTCTTTAAAATACCGCAAGGCTGTTGGTATTCCGTCACCGCCAAGTTCTTCATTGTGTGATGAACCAATCCAAATATTACAAGGTGGAACAAAACCTTCATTTAAGAGTTCTTCAAGTGCTGAAAATTCTGCAAAAAGAGGAGTTTTTGTATCAACTGTTCCCCTGCCCCAGATTTTACCATCTGCAATTTCACCTGAAAAACCATCATGTTCCCATTCACCACTTACCTCAACAACATCGTGGTGGGACATAAGCATAATATTTCTGTTTTCGTCTTTACCCTTAATCTTATAAATCCAACAATCATCAGAAAAAGTCATTTTTTCTGCAACATTATGTACAGTTGGAAACAACTCTTCCATTACATTACGAAGCTTTGCAAATTCAGTATCATCGTAACTGTCTTTTACGGAAATTGTTTTACACTGAATCATTTTCTGAAGTCGTGTTACATAATATTCAATTTCTTCGTCATTGTAAAATGGTTTGAATTCTGCGAGTTTTCTTGCTTTTTTACCTGCATTTATCGTATTGATTGCAAGTGCAAGGATAAAGCACAGAACTATCACCAAAACAGCAACAAGAACAATCATTTAATGCTCTCCTTTTTATTTTATTGAAAGATACATATTTTTTATATCGTCATAAGAAAGTGGTATTATATTTCTCTCCATAAGTGGAGTCATACTCATTTCTGTAAGCTTTTCAATTTCCTCATTAGATTTTACACCAATTTCTGACAAAGTGCAAGCCATTCCCATTTTCTTTTTAAGGTCAGTAATAGCATCTGCCATTTCGTAAGCATCCTTAAAGCCACAATTCTGTGCAAACTTATTTAATCTGCCATCTTCTGCCTCGGCATTATATCTTGTGAAAAAATCCAATGTCATAGCACAAGCCTCACCGTGTGGAACTCCATACAAATTGGTTAACGGGAATGAACAGGCGTGACTGCCTGCTGTTCGTGGATTTGAAAATGCCACACCTGCAACAATTGATGCCTCTGCCATCTTTTCACGAGCAAGAAGATTGTCGGGCTCACAGTATGCCTTATATAACCACTCAAAAACGAGCTTTGTAGCGTGAACAGAACAACTTTCACAAATTGGTTGATGGAGAACACTCCAAACACTTTCTAGAGCGTGACTGAGCACATCAAGTCCTGTTGATGCAGTAACTTTTGGTGGAACACTCAAGGTAAGTCGCGGGTCAACTATAGCAGCTTTTGGATACATAAGAGGGTCATTCATAGTTGACTTTACATTTTTGCTAATATCAGTCAAAACTGAAATATTAGTAATTTCACTACCTGTACCACTTGTTGTGGCAACTGCAAGCATAGGAATAACTTCGTCTTTGCTTATTGGTTTTCCGCCTGTGTGATAACTTTCAATAATATCACTACCTTTTGCTATTGCACAAGCAGCTTTGCAACAGTCCATAGGTGAGCCACCACCCAAGGCAACGGCAAAATCCGCATTATTCTCTCTTAAAACTTTTACACAAGCATTTACATTGTCCGTTGTAGGATTAGGTCTTATATCACTATAAAGTGCTACAATTCTGCCATTACAGTTTTTTATAATTTCATCTGCTACGCCATTCTTTTTAAGAGTGTTTGAGCAGACAAGCACGCCCCTTTCATACCCGTATTCGTTTATGATTTTTGGTAATTCGTTTATCTTGTCAGTACCAAAATAAATCTTTACAGGTAAAGAAAACTCCCAGCTCATTTACTACACTTCCCTTGAATAATATTTCTTTTTTCCATTTCTTTATTTATTGTGTTAAGGACTCTTTTCTTGTCAGCACTCCATTGTGGCTCAACAAGATATCTTTTTGGTGCATCCCCTGTTATTCGGTGAATTACTATATTTTCGGGTATTCTTTCGATACAGTCAAAAAGAATATCCACATATTCGTTAATAGTTAATGGTGTGACAAGACCATTTTGATAGTCTTTACACAAATCCGTATCTTTTAAAATATGTAAAAGTTGCAGTTTTACTCCGTCTGTGCCACTTTGAACAGCAAAATCAACTGTATTTAAAATATCTTCTTTAGTTTCATTTGGTAATCCAATTATAATGTGAGTTATAACTGTTATATTGCGTTTTTTCAACTCTTTAACTGCTTTTTCATAAACAGAATTTTCATAACCTCTGCGAATATAGCTAACGGTTTCTGCCTTTGTGCTTTGAAGTCCCAGTTCAATCCATACGGGCTTGATTTTATTCAGTCTTTCAAGTAAATAAAGTATTTCCTCTGGCAGACAATCAGGTCTTGTACCAATGGACAGGGCAACAATACCCTCGTTCATTATTGCTTCGGTAAACACTTTTTCAAGATATTCAATATTCCCATAAGTATTGGTATAACTTTGAAAATACGCTATGAATTTATTGGTCTTAGTTTTGCTGTTTACTCTACTTTTTGCATTTTTTATTTGAGTGTTTATATCATTACCTTTTTCCGCAAAGTGGGATGAGCCATTATGACAAAAAATGCAACCACGAGTATCAATCGCACCATCACGATTAGGGCAGGTGCAACCTATATCCAGTGCAAGTTTATACACTTTTTCACCGAAGTTTTCTTTTAAATATTCATTTAAGGAATAATATCTGCCCAAATTTACCACCATATATATCTTACATTAAATTGATTGTTTTTGCAATAATATATACTAATATGTACCTAATTGATGTTGGATTTTATGCTTTTTTGTTGACACAATAAAGTTTTTGCTTTAAAATAACTGTGTATATTTTAAAATGATAGGAAGTGATGCTCTTTGAAAGCGAGAACTCTTATGAATAAAATATGTATGAATACTATCAGAGTTCTTTTCTTTTGGATTGTATTACTTATTGTTCGTGCAAAGGTAAAAAGATATAAACCAAAGAGTAAAAATTTTATAGTTATAGGAAATCATTCCGATGGTCTTGACCCAATCTACATTATGTGTTCCTTGAAGAAATATATAAGATTTGTTGCCGGTGACCATGTCATTCTGAATCCTTGGGCAAAATTCTTCTTTAAAGATGTATCAGGATGGATTATCAAGGACAGGGACAATCCGGCATCCGTACTTTTCAACGATATGAAAGCCGCTGCTGACGAAGGTGTACCCACAGGTATTTTTGTTGAAGGCACAATTACTCCAAATGGTGAAACCGGCTTTTTCTCACCAAGAACCGGTCAGTTTGTTAAAGACCTTGGTGTGTCCCTCATCACCTATCGTATCAAAGGTGGTTTTTTCCACACTCCAAGATGGGGCACGGGTCTTCGCCGTGGTCCTATTCGTGGTAAGGTTGTAGGCGAATATTCAGCAGAAGAATTAAGTCGTATGACCGGTGAAGAGGTTAACGAAATCATTAAAAAAGATATTTATGTCAATGCTTTTGAGGAGCAACGCAAACGACCAAGAATATATAAAGGAAAAAACCTCGCAGAACATGTTGAAAGAGTTTTATATGTTTGTCCTTATTGTGAAAAAATTGGAACAATGCACTCAAAGGGCAACTACCTTACTTGTGACTGTGGATATCAAGTAGAATTCGGCAGAGATGGATTTTTCCACCCGAGTAAAAAGGAAATTGTTTTTGACAACATTCTTGACTGGGACAAGTGGCAGAAACCTGTATGGAAACAAAAAGTTCTCAAAGCCAATGAAGGCGAATTGATTTTTGAAGAAAATGACCAGATTGTTTACACTATGATTAAAAGAAAAAGAGTTGAACTTTCTGACAACGCAACAATGCGTCTTTACAAAGATAGGTTTGAACTTTATCTTAACCCTAAACAGACAATTGTTATACCAATTGATAAGCTTAAACTTGTGCTTAATGTTTCAGTTCAATCCCTTATGTTTATTGATAGCGAACACTTCTTATATGTAAAAAGTAAAAATCCAACAGCTGCAGCCAAATATGTTGCTGCGTGGAGATATCTTATTGGAAAAGATTATAAATAAAATAGTAAGGATGCAGACCGTATCTGCATCCTTTTTCCTTTATAAATAATATATATGTCTATCTCTCCGTCATTTCCTTGCGGAAATGCCACCTCCCTCGTCAGAGGGAGGTAACAAACGAGTTATCTGTTTCCCTGTTTGTTCTCATTTCTCATATCAGGGCCATTCTTCTGGTTTGACCACTGATTATTTGTTGGAGATTTTTTGTTGTTATTGTTCTGGTTATTATTCTGCTGATTGTTTTTGTTGTTTTGTGCATTGTTTTTGTTATTATTGTTGTTTTGATTATTCATTATTATCACCTCGCAATAGTATTATTGCCGATTAAATTTCAAAAATTACTGTTTATTTTTTCTATAACTTATGATAGAATAAGTTTAATAAACCAAGGGAGAATTAATATGATTGATTTTAATCGTTCAAGAGAGATTTTCTTGAAAATTTATCCAAGCGAAAGACTTGCTAATAAAATTGAATATTATATTGGTCGTCACAAAGTAAAAGTTAAGTTTTTCCTTATGTTCTGCAACAAAAATCGTTGGGAAGTAACACTCAAACAAAGGCCTATGATGAAACTCAGTTTAATATATGCCTTTCTTCCAACTGTTTGGGACAGATATAAAGAAAAGAACATTCCTGAAAACATTTTCTGGGACACAATGTCTGATATTAAAATCTGGATTGATGACCACAGAGCAAGAACGGATGAAGATGGTGTTTTTGAACTCCATTGGCTTATGCACCATATGAATCTTAATATTTTTAAGATTGGCAGATTACAGTATCAGAAATTCGTTTGGTATTTTAAGACTACATACAATAAAAATGGTGTTAAAATTGGTCTTGGTGATAAATTCATAAATATGCACATTCCTCGTGGTGCAAAGCTTGATTATGATGAATGTGTTAAGTCAATGGATATGGCAAAAGAATTCTTCTCGAAATATTTTCCTGAATTTCCAAATAATAAATATGCTTGTCACAGTTGGCTTTTGTACCCCGGCAACAAGAACTTTATGCCTGAGGGAAGCAACATTTTAAAGTTTGCAAGTTTGTATGATATTATCGAAGAAAACGAAGACCCCGAATCAGCATATCTCTGGCTTTACGGACAAAAATTCAAAAACGCTGAACTTATAAAGAACAGAAAAGAAACAGGAAACTACGGACATATTGATGTGCTTCCGCAAAAATCTTCCTTACAGAAAAGCACAATTGATTTCATAAAAAATGGTGGTATTTTTGGTGAAGCTTTGGGCGTAATAATCAAATAAAGAGCAAGGGTGGAAAAAACTTCCACCCTTTTGTTTTATCGTTTTTCCAGAGATTGATTAAACATCCAGTCAACCCATTTTTCTCCTAAATAAAACTTATATGCCATTTTTAGTCCGTGACCATATTTGTCATAACGACTGTATTTAATAGGAGCACCAATTTCTTTTAATTTGCTAACTGCAATATCATCATTATCAATCGGTAGAATTTCATCACCGGCAGAATGACTTATCCACATTGGTAAGTTTTTCATATGAGATAAATCAACATCTTTGTTTTCATTTAACTCATGTAATTCGCCTGATAACGGTAATGCACACGCAATAAATTCAGGATAATCGTAAGCCATCTGCCAGGTGCAACGTCCACCTGCTGAACCGCCAAAGGCATATATTCTGTTCTTATCAGCATCTACACTTGCTGCAATAAGTTCAGTCAATTCCTTTATTCCCGAGATATAATCCTCAAATGGAACATTATGTTGTATTTGCGGAATAATAATTGTACATTTTTTATTTAACATCTTTAAATAAGGAAGATGGAATTCCTCAAGTGCTTTTCTACTATTTCCACCATTACCGCCACTATGAAAATAAATAATAATAGGTTGGTTTTTAGACTTGCACTTTTTAACCCTAAATGCCATACTAAACTTTTCGTGAATGAAAACATGACGCTTAAATGAAGATATTGTAAAGAACTTATGTATTTTAGCATTTTTATTCTTTTTAAGACCTTTTTTAGCCTGTTTTTGAGTCTTTAACGTTCCTTTGACAAATTTGCATTGGCTTTTATACATACCTACAACTTCTTTATACGAAATACAAACCCGTTCATCCTTCTTTATGTCATCCGGTGTAATCCAAATCAAACCGGATTTGTTACAATAAAAAGGAATTCCTGTACTAGTGTAAACTTCTTTTTCCTCATCATTTAAACATTTTGAAAGAAGTAGTCTTATCTCCGGTATATCTTCATCACAGAATTCAAGAAGCATTGCATCAAATTCACGATTTGATTTTTTAGCATACTTTTCTAAATCATCGTAATAACTTGACGTATTATAATATTTCACAAGTATCCACCTTTCAATAATTGTCATTTTTTTACTATATTTCTTCGGGATATTTCATATTCCAATCATTTCGTAATTTGGTCATAACATTCATTACATCCATTGTGTAATCGAGTTTCATTGTGTTTTTGCCACCTAAAACTGCTTGTTCCATATTCTCGATTTCATAGCGCAAAGCATCTTCAAGTTTTCCTGCTGTGATTTCTTCTGTGTGTCCGTCAGATGTATATGTAATTACTGCTTTATCGGCTCTCGGATACTCAAAAATCTCAATGTAAGCGTTATCATAACAGACGGTGGCTCTTTTGGGTTGTTTTGCGTGAAGTGATAGAGTTACACTTGCCATCTGCTCTTTGTCATTTTTTATAATAATGCTTGACTGCTCATCTGCTCCGGTAGGTGCAAATTTTACTTGCGAATGGATTTCTACATTTTCAGTTTCCATAAACATTCTCACAAGAGAAAGTGCATAAACACCAATATCTAATAACGCACCACCCGCTAAATCCATATTGAAGAAACGATTTGTCATATCATACTCTTTAAAACTACCAAAATTTACTTGGACAAGTCTTAACTCACCCAACACACCTGAATTTATAATTTTTTTAAGTTCATTATAAAGTGGCATATTGTATATCGTCATAGCCTCGGCTAATATGAGATTGTTTTTGTTTGCGAGATTAACGGCTTGATTTAATTCCTGAGAATTTAATGTTATAGCCTTTTCGCAAAGAACATGTTTCCCATTCTCCAATGCTTTTAGAATATACTCAATATGCTTATTATGTGGGGTTGCAATATACACAATATCTACATTTTCATTCGTAAACAAATCATCAATGTTTTCATACACTTTTTCGATATTATACTTTTCGGAAAAGTCTAATGCATTTTCATAAGTACGGTTAGCAACAGAGTAAACCTTACCACCCATTTTGTTCATTTCACGGGCAAAGTCATTTGCGATATTTCCGCAACCCAATATTGCCCAATTAAACTTATTCGACATAATTATCACCAACTGCATTATATCATAAAAAACAATTCTAAAACAAGATGTTTTTCGTTATTTGAGTGTGGATAAAATTGAATTTGTCTAACTCTTTGATTTATTCTTTTTTCGGCTCCCTCTGACGAGGGAGGCATTACAATCGCAACGCAGTTCCAAAATTCTGAATTCTGAATTCTGCATTCTGCATTCAGTTATATAAACTCCAATTTGTTTAAATCATTTTAATTCTAACTGCAAGTTCTTTATTGATATATGTAAAGTTTTATGATATGATTTTTTTTGGTGATGATTTATGAGTATTAAAATGGCAAAACATCCAAACCCACAGTTTGAAAGAAAAGGAATTGAGATACTTGACGGACAATGGGATTTTGGCTTTCAAAAGGCAAAAGTTGGGTTTAAATTTTCAACTGACGAGAGAAAAGCAGTTGAAGTAAGAAACAGTAATGATTTTACACAAAAAATCAATGTACCATTCTGTGTTGAAAGTGAACTTTCTGGCATACAGTACAAAGATTTTTTAAATATGGTGTGGTATAAGAAAACTGTTGAAATCAAAAAGAATGGGAACCGAGTTTTCCTTTGCTTTGGTGCTGCTGACCACCTTACAACTGTACTTGTAAACGGTAAATGTGCAGGTCGTCACAAGGGTGGTTACACATCATTCAGATTTGACATTACTGACCTTGCAGTTGATGGTGAAAATGAGATTTTTGTACTTTGTGAGGACAATGTTAAGCATCCATTTGTTATTCGTGGAAAACAGAGCGAATGGAAAAAGAGTCACGGTTGCGATTACACAAGAACAACTGGTATATGGCAGAGTGTTTATCTTGAATATGTGCCAGTAAATCATATTGAAAAGTTTAAGATTTATCCTGACCATAAGAATGGGCTTGTTACTATTAATTTTAGTCTTATTGGTAAAGCAAATATTACTTGTGAGGCATTTTATAATGGTAAGAGTGTGGGCAAGGCTGAATTTAAAGATGCTAGTGGCAATGAGGTTGTACAGATTAAATTGGATGAAACTCACCTTTGGGAAGTGGGTAACGGCAGACTTTATGACCTTGTAATCACATTTGGCGAAGATAAAGTATATTCGTATTTTGGTCTTCGTAATGTGCGTCTTGACGGATACAAGTTCTTAATAAATGAAAAGAGCGTATTTCAGCGTCTTGTCCTTGACCAAGGTTTTTATAAAAAAGGTATTTATACAGCACCTTGTGACGAAGATTTGATAAAGGATATAGAACTTTCAATGGCTCTCGGCTTTAACGGTGCAAGACTTCACCAAAAGGTGTTTGACCCTAAATTCCTTTACTATGCTGACCAAATGGGTTACCTTGTATGGGGCGAATATGCTAACTGGGGACTTGATTATTCAAATCCAAAAAGTGTTGATGTTTTCCTAAACGAATGGAGAGAAGCTGTTGAGCGCGATTTTAACCACCCTGCTATTATTGGTTGGTGTCCTTTCAATGAAACTTGGGACTACAAAAAGAGAAGGCAATATGACCCACTTCTTGCAACTGTTTATGACTATACAAAGGCAGTGGACAGCACTCGTCCTTGCATTGACACAAGCGGTAATTTCCATGTAAAAACTGATATTTACGACTTACACGATTATAGTTATGATGTAGATTTCTTTAAGAAAAACTATGACCGTTTTATGACAGAAGATTATCTCTATGAACATGTTTTAGTTGATAATCCAGGTCGTCAGAAATACAATGGTGAGCCTGTATTCATCAGCGAATACGGCGGAATTAAATGGGTTAGCGACCAGTCAATCAAGTCTTGGGGTTATGGTGAAGATGTTAAAACACCTGAGGAATTTGCCGACAGATATACGGGTCTTACAGATGTAATTATGAGCAATTACAAAATGTTTGGTTTCTGCTATACTCAACTTTATGATATTGAGCAGGAACAAAACGGACTTTACACTTATGACCGTGAGAAAAAATTTGACGACAAGATTTACCAGAGAATTATTGAAGTAAACACACAGATTGCTGCTATTGAGAAAGAAAATGAATAAAGATAGAATCAAAGAGTTTTTTGACTCGATTGCACCAAAATGGGACATCGAGCCAATTGCTGACAAAAAAATCATTGATAAAATTTTAGATAATGGTGGGATTAAAGAAAATGTTGCTGTGCTTGATGTTGCTTGCGGTACAGGTGTACTGTTCCCCTATTATCTCCAAAGAAATGTAAATAGTATTACTGCGGTTGATTTATCGCCCGAAATGGTGAAAATTGCAAAATCAAAATTTCCGCAAGCAGGTATAATCTGTGGTGATGCAGAAACTATAACTTTTGACAGGCAATTCGACACAGTTATGATTTACAATGCTTTTCCACATTTCCCTGAACCTGAAAAGGTTATTGAAAATCTTTCAAAAGCATTAAAAAATGGTGGTAGATTTACAGTAGCTCACGGAATGAGTAAAAAAGAATTGGATGAAATTCACAGTAAATCGGCAGGAAAGGTTTCAAACCCCTTGCTTGAATGTGATGAATTAGCAAGACTTTTAGAACCGTATTTCAATGTAGACATTAAAATTTCAAACGATAAAATGTATCAGGTTTCAGGTACAAAAAAGGTGATATTATGAACAAATATTTCCCAGAAGTAAAAAAGAATTTTGGTTTTGGTTGTATGCGACTTCCTCGCAAAGGTCCGCTTATTGACATTGAGCAGTCAAAACAGATGGTTGACACATTTTTAGAGGCGGGTTTTAACTATTTTGACACTGCTCACGGATATATGGAAATGCGAAACGAGGCAACACTCAAAAAATGCCTTACTTCCCGTCATCCAAGAGAAAGTTATATTCTTGCAAACAAATTATCCGAGGGCTTTTTCAAGAAAGAAAGTCAAATCAGACCTTTATTTGAAAAGCAGTTAAGGAATTGTGGTGTTGAATATTTTGACTTTTATTTGATGCACGCACAGAATGCTACAAACTTTGAAAAGTATAAAAACTGCCGTGCTTATGAAACAGCATTTAAACTTAAAAAGGAAGGTAAAATCCGTCATGTGGGACTCTCTTTCCACGACAAGGCAGATGTGCTTGACAAGATTCTTAAAGAATATCCGGAACTGGAATTTGTACAAATTCAGTTTAACTACCTTGACTATAATGATGAGTCTGTTGAAGGCAGAAAATGCTATGAAGTTTGCCGTAAACACAATAAACCAATTATCGTTATGGAGCCTGTTAAGGGCGGTAGCCTTGTGAAACTCCCCGACGAGGCTAAAAAAGTGCTTAATGACCTTAATGGTGGCTCACCTGCAAGTTATGCTATTCGTTTCACAGCAAGTTTTGATGGTATTTTTATGGTGCTTTCAGGTATGAGCGATATGGCACAGATGAATGATAATATCAGTTTTATGAAAGATTTTGTGCCATTTAGTGATGCAGAATATGAAGCAGTAAACAAGGTTTGCAAAATTATGAATGCACAGCACCTTATCCCCTGCACCGCTTGCAGATACTGTGTAGACGGATGCCCTAAAAACATTCCTATTCCCGAAATTTTTGCTTGTATGAATGACAGAAAGCAGTTTAAAGACTGGAATGCTGAATATTACTACGAGGATGTACATACTGCAGGAAAAGGAAAAGCATCCGACTGCATTGAATGTGGCTTGTGTGAAAAGGCTTGTCCACAGCATCTTGAAATCAGAAAACTTTTAAAAGATGTTGCAAAAGAATTTGGCAAATAAGGTATTACAATGAAACTTACTAAATATTTATTCTGTTATTTTGTGGGGAATGAACCACACGAAGAAACTATACATTTTGCAGTTTCAGAAGATGGTTATAATTTCACAGCACTAAACAACAACAAACCGATAATCAAACAATATCTCGGTCAAAAATGTTGTCGTGACCCATATATTTTCCGTGGTGAAGATGGTATTTTCCACATTATTGCAACTGATATGAAAAGTGATGACGGCTGGGCAAATAACAACTCAATGGTAGTTTGGGATAGTGTTGATTTAATCAAATGGGTAAATGAGAGAATAATTGATTTTTCTGTTTTTCCTGAAACCAAGTCTGCAAATCGTGTTTGGGCACCACAAGTTATATTTGATAAAAATCGTCAGGAATATATGATTTATTGGAGTAACAATAATGCAGATGAAGGATGGCACACAATTCCGTGGTATGCTTACACAAAAGACTTTGTAACACTTACTACAAGTCCAAAGGTTTTACATAATCCTAAAAGTGGTATGGCTGCCATTGACGGAGATATAATCGAAAAAGACGGTAAATTCTATTTATATGTTGCAGATGAAGAAAAAGATGGAATATGCTATCTTATCTCTGACAAATTAGATGGTCCGTATGCAGAACCTGAAAACAACAGGATTTCTGTTGCAGATACTGCACTTGAAGGACACTGTACTTATAAGATTTTAGATACGGACAAATATGTACTTATTGCCGACCAATTTAAAAAAGGCGGTTACTTTATGCAAGAAACCACCGATTTAATTCATTTTACCGCAGTACCTAAAGAGAAAATAGGTCTTGACCATTTAAGACCAAGACACGGGTCAGTAATGCACATTACTGATGATGAATTTAACAGACTTACAAAAGAAAAGTGGGAGTTTTAACTCCCACTTTTTTTGTTTAGCCATTCATTTTCTTTTCAAGAATTTCCTTGATTACAGATGGGTCACCTGCACCACGAAGTTCTTTCATACAAGCACCGAAGAGAGCCTGTAAAGCTTTAACTTTACCACCCTTGAAATCTTCAACTGCCTTTGGATTTTCAGCGATAACCTTATCGATTACACTATCGATTGCAGATGTGTCAAATTTCTTATCAAGTCCCTGAGCCTTAACATATTCAATAGGGTCAACATTGTCTTCAACAACTGCGATAAGAACTTTCTTACCTGCGTTTCTGTTGATTTCACCACTATCAACCATCTTGATAATTGTAGCCAATGTTTCTGCAGTCATTGTAAGGTCATTAAGTGTCTTACCGTCTTTACGAAGAACACCTGCGCAGTCTGTGAGAATCCATGCTGCAACATCCTTTGAATTGCATCCCATATTGACGATATCCTCATGCATTTTTGCAATCTTATGGTTAGAAATAAGCATATCAATTTCTTTTTCAGAAATTCCTGCTTCACGATACTGCTCTGCCTTTTCATCAACAGCAACAGGCTTGTTTGCTTTGATTTCTTCAAGCCAAGCATCGTCAATGATAATTGGCATAAGGTTTGCATCTGGGAAATAACGATAATCTGCTTCTGTTTCCTTATTTCTCATTGCAAATGTTTTACCGCTTACATCATCAAATCTTCTTGTTTCCTGAACAAGCTCTTCGATTTCATATTCAAGAGCATCCATATGACGCTGTGCTTCATACTTAATTGCTCTCTCAATAGCTTCAAAAGATGCCATATTCTTAATTTCAGTACGAACACCAAATTCTGTGCTACCTTCAGGACGAACAGAAATATTAACGTCGCAACGCATAGCACCTTCTTCACACTCTGAAATGCCACTTGAACGGAACATTGATTTGAGTTTGTTAAGGTATGTTACAACTTCTTCTGCACTACGGAAGTCAGGCTGTGTAACGATTTCGATAAGTGGAACACTTGTACGGTTAAAGTCAACGAATGATGAGTTACCACTATGAACAAGTTTACCAGCATCTTCTTCCATGTGAATTTGCTTAATTCTGATATCTCTTGTGCCTTCGCTTGTTTTAAGTGTTACACAACCATCAGTACAGATTGGATGATTAATCTGTGTAATCTGATATGCACAAGGAAGGTCAGGATAATAATAGTTTTTCTTATCAAATGTTGTGTAACGGTTAATGTTACAATTGAGCATAAGACCTGCTGTAACTGCAAGTTCAACAACTCGTTTGTTCATAACAGGCAACATACCAGGCATACCTGAACAAGCAGGACAAACACAGTCGTTTGGTTCACTGCCCTGACCATGACCGCCACATGAACAGAAAATCTTTGATTCGGTGCTTAACTCAACGTGAGTTTCAAGGCCCATAACAAGTTCGTATTTCATATTATTTGCCCTCCTTTTCAACACAATGAGCAAGACTTAAAAGTGTGCTTTCTGTAAAGTGATTACCCATAAGCTGAACACCATTTGTTACAAGTGCAGGAATACCAACAAGGTTTGGTACTGCTGTAAACACGCTTTCAGCGAATACTTTACCGAATGCATCTTTAATGTCATATGATTCATATTCTGCTTTACTGCAAACAGGAGTTAAAATTGCATCAAAATTTTCAAATGCCTTCTGGATTCCTTCTGCAACTACACGACGAACACGAAGCGACTTATCAAAACAATCCTTATAACGATTCTTTGAAAGCACATCTGAGCCATAAAGGATAACTGCTTTTGTAAGGAAGTTAAAGCCTTCTGTTCTTGAGTTTACATATAATTCGTCAATGTTTTTGTATTCTTTTGCACGGTGACCATATTTAACACCGTCATAACGTGAAACATTGTTGCAAGTTTCAGCACACATAAGAATCTGCCATGCTGTATTTGCGATTTCAGGCATATCACAGTTAACTTCTGTAACTTCAACACCATTTGCACGGAGAGAATCAGCAAATGCCAGAACTTTTGCCTTTGTTGCATCATCTGCCTTATCAAGCAAGAATTTGTTAATAGCAACTTTCTTGCCTTTTACATCAGTAATCCCGTAATCATAACTATCATTACGAAGGCTTGTGCCGTCTTTATCGTCATGACCTGCAATTACATTCATAATTTCTTGGATTTTTTCTGCATCCTTTGCATAAATACCAACCTGTTCACCTGATGCTGCACAAGAAATTACACCATAACGAGAAACTGTGCCATAAGTTGGTTTTAAGAAATCAACACCTGCCATAGCTGCAGCTCTTCTTGTTGAACCATTCATATCAACGCCAAGCGCTGCCACTACATCACCATTTGCTACAAGTGATGCTGCTGAGCCTTCAAGTTTGCCTTCCTGTGGTGCATAGTATGAAAATTCACCAACAAGGTCAAGTGAGAATTCGCCAACATTTGTTTTACCTGCTACTGTGTAGCCTTTTTCTTCAAGACGAGTAACAACCTCTGCACTAAAAAGAGGTTTAAAACCATCTAAAATGTGTGAACCTGCTGTTGTTACAACATCTTTTACAAGAATTGTATCATCAACTGCAATATTGCCTTTTTCGTTTACTTTAGTTGCATAATATTTCATTACTATTCACCTCACTTTACAAGTCTTGGTACTTGCCAACTATCTTCGTTTCTTTCAGGAGCACCTTCGAGAAGGCTTTCTCTTGAGAAAGGCTGTTTGCGAACATCCTCACGAAGTACGTTTGTCATTGGCATAACATGTACCATTTCTTCAACATTTTCTGTATCAATAGTTTTAAGTTTTGCTTCACTATTAAGCATAGCAGTGAAAATTCCCTGCATAACTATTTCTTCATCCTCTGTAAGAGACAACTGATTTAACTGTTGTGCATTTGAGAATGTTGAGCGTTTGCCACTTTGTACTTTCTTTGAACTACCAACAGATGCTTGACGTTGTGCAAGAGCACTACCGTTGCCAAGAAGATGAACATCTTCAAGCTGTTGATTTGTAACCTCACTTGGAGCACCAAGCAACAAATCTTGTGCATTACCATTAAGTGGGAATGCAATAACATCAAGGATTTTTTCTTCATCAGTTAAAAGCATTACCATACGGTCAATACCAGGTGCCATACCTGCATGAGGTGGTGCACCATACTGGAATGCTGTATATAAAGCATTGAAACGCTTTTTGAGTTCTTCCTCGTCATAACCTGCAATTTCAAATGCCTTTTTCATAATGTCAATATCGTGGTTACGAACAGCACCTGAAGCCAACTCAATACCGTTACATACAAGGTCATACTGATAAGCAAGAACTTCAGTTGGGTCTTTTGTAAGGAGTGCATCCATACCACCTTGTGGCATTGAGAATGGGTTATGTGTAAAGATTGTCTCCCCTGTTTCTTCGTCATTTTCATACATTGGGAAGTCAACAACGAAACAGAATTCGAATGCATCGTCTGTGATTAAATTAAGCTGGTCTTTTCCTGCAAGCCAATTACGAATCATACCAGCTTTTTTCTCTGTTGCATCCTTCTTTTCGTCACAGATAAAGAAGAGTGTTTCACCTTCCTTAACGCCTGTAAGTTCTGTAATTTCAACTTTTTGTGCATCGCTTAAGAATTTAGCAATAGGACCTGCAAACACACCATCTTTAAGTGTGATATAGCCAAGACCGCCAAGACCTACTTCATTTGATGTAGCAAATTTAAGTGAATCCTCAAAGAATTTCTTTGATTTACCTGTACAATCAGCAACAATACCACGAACTGGTTTGCCTTTGAATGCAGGGAAATCAACACCTGAGAAGAATGCTGTAAGGTCACAGATAAGAAGTGGGTTACGAAGGTCGGGTTTATCTGAGCCATAAGTCATCATAGCATCTGCATAAGTGATTCTACGGAATGGCTTCTCGGTAACCTTTTTATCTGTAAATGCTTTGAATGTGTCATAAATCAAATCTTCACAAACATCAAGAACTTCTTCTTGAGTTGCAAAAGCCATTTCAAAGTCGAGCTGATAGAATTCACCAGGTGAACGGTCAGCACGAGCATCTTCATCACGGAAACAAGGTGCAACTTGGAAATAACGGTCAAAACCTGAAACCATTAAAAGTTGTTTGAACTGCTGTGGAGCTTGTGGAAGAGCATAGAATTTGCCAGGATGCTTTCTTGATGGAACAAGGAAGTCACGAGCGCCTTCTGGGGAAGATGCAGTAAGAATTGGTGTCTGCATATCAAGAAATCCTTTTTCTTCCATTTTATTACGAAGATGACGAATAATCTTTGAGCGTTTAACAAGATTATCATGGTTCTTTGGATTACGAAGGTCAAGATAACGATATTTAAGACGCACTTCATCTTTACTCTGTCTTGATGCTCTTACATCAAACGGAAGCATATTCTTACTCTTACCTAAAATCTGTAAACTGTCAGCAACAAGTTCAACATAACCTGTTGCAATCTTTTCATTTACTGTATCAGGGTCACGTTTTTCAACGATACCACTTACAGAAATTACTGTTTCACGGTTTACATTTTTAACTAATTCCTCGTTGTGAATAACAACCTGTGTAACACCCGTATAGTCACGAATGTCAACGAAGATAACGCCACCATGGTCACGAACAACATCGACCCAACCTGCTAATTCTACACGGTTTCCGATGTGTTTGTCACAGATGTCGTTACAGAATAGTGTTCTGTACATAGTTTTTACCTCCAAATTAGTTCCCGAAACAAAATAAAAAGTCCCGGGAATACATAAAATATTCCCGGGACGAGTAATTAAAATAAATACCCGCGGTGCCACCCGCATTGATACGCAAAAAGCATATCCTCTTTTCATATTAAATTAGTTTTTGCCCTTAGAGTGTTCCCAGGCTTACTACTCATCTCAAACGCGCTTTCAGTCGGTGACGCATTCTCCCTATCAGACTTTCCACAAAAGCCGAGTCTCTGCAAAATATTATAACAAAAAATCAGAGTTTGTCAAGATTTTTAATTATACAATTATTGTATGAAATATTTTAGATAATATTCGAAAAAACTGTGTTTTAGACAGAGTTGTTTCTCTGTCTGTTTTTTAAATTACATGTTTTTCGCTGAATAATATCACGAAACTATTTGAAAAGTGGTGTGCTGAAATATCTTTCTGCTGTGTCGGGAAGAACTGTAACAACAGTTTTGCCCTTGCCGAGTTTTTTAGCAAGTTTAAGTGCAGCGGCAACATTAGTACCGCTTGAAATACCGCACATAATTCCTTCGAGTCGTGCTAAATCACGAGCAGTTTGAATTGCTTCTTCATCAGTAACAATGTAAATATCATCGTAGATATTTTGATTAAGATTATCCGGAATAAGTCCGTCACCGATACCCATCTGCAAGTGTGTACCTATTGTACCTCCTGCAAGAATTGCTGCGTTCTGTGGCTCAACTGCCCATATTTCAATGTCGGGATACTGTCTTTTTAAAACTTCACCAATACCGCTTAGTGTTCCGCCTGTTCCGATACCTGAACAAAATCCGTGGATTTCACCTGCAACCTGTTCAAGAATTTCAAGACCGGTATGGTGCTTATGAACTTCAGGGTTTTTAGGGTTTGTGAACTGTTGCGGAATATATACATTTGGGTTTTCTTCCTGCATTTTAAGAGCAGTCTGTAAACAGTCGTCAATACATTTGCCGATATCACCATCGTCGTGAATAAGAATAACTTCTGCACCGTAATGCTTGACTAATTTTCTTCTTTCCTCACTAACAGAGTCGGGCATAATGATTATTGTTTTATATCCTTTAACTGCACCGATAAGAGCAAGTCCGATACCCTGATTACCACTTGTGGGCTCAACTATAATTGAATTTTCATTAATAAGTCCCTGCTTTTCAGCAGATTTAAGCATATTGTAAGCAGTTCTTGTTTTAATTGAGCCACCAACATTGAGTCCCTCGTATTTAACAAGCACCTCTGCGCTGTCCTCGTCCACCATTCTGTTAAGACGAATTATAGGAGTATGACCCATTGCTTCAAGTATATTATTACATACCATATTTCACACCTCGATTTATAACTGGGATATTATATCATAATTTTAAAAATATTCAACATATTTATAAAAACATCTTGAAAAGATATTGTTTTTCTTTATAATAATATTAGACTATTAAAAGGAGTGTTCCTATGAATATTTTTGAAGCAATAAATTCTCTCGTAGAATATGGCGTTAGAGAAGAATTAATTGAAGAGGCGGACAAGGTCTGGGCAGTTAACCGTATCCTTGAAATTCTCCAGTTAGACAGTATGGAAACCGGTGCAGAAGTTAAAAGTAATAACCTTGAAGAAATCTTAAAGGTTATTCTCGACTTTGCAGTCAGTAAGGGACTTTGTGAGGACTCAATCGTATATAAAGATTTGTTTGACACAAAGGTAATGGGAGTGCTTACTCCAAGACCATCACAGGTTATTAAGACCTTTAATGATAAATATGCAGTTTCTCCAAAAGAGGCAACAGACTATTACTATAACCTTGCTCTTAAAACTGACTATATCCGTGAATACAGAATTAAGAATGACGTTAAATGGGTAACAAGCACAGAGTATGGTGATATTGACATCACAATCAACCTTGCAAAGCCTGAAAAAGACCCAAAGGCTATTGCTGCTGCAACAAAAATGGAGCAGAGTTCATATCCGACTTGTATGCTTTGTAAGGAAAACGAAGGCTATGCCGGTCGCGTTAATCACCCTGCGCGTCAAAATCACAGAGTTATCCCAATCTGCCTTGATGGTGTTGATGCATTTTTGCAATATTCACCATATGTTTACTATAACGAGCATTGTATTGTTTTTGACGATGCACATACACCGATGAAAATATCTGAACATAAATTTAGAAGACTTTGCGATTTCATAAAGAAATTCCCACACTATTTTCTTGGCTCAAATTCTGATTTGCCAATCGCAGGTGGCTCAATTCTCACTCACGAGCATTTTCAGGGTGGCAGTTACGAATTTGCTATGGCAAAGGCTGATTATGAAGAAAAATTTACATTTGACGGATTCGAGGATGTTGAAGCAGGTATCGTAAAATGGCCAATGAGCGTTATCCGTCTTAAGAGTGAAGACACGGACAGAATGTGTACTCTTGCAGGTAAAATCCTTGCAACTTGGCGTGATTATACTGATGAAGAAGCATTTATCTATGCTTATACAGATGGTCAGATTCACAACACAATTACACCGATTGCAAGATATAGAGATGGTAAATATGAATTAGACCTTGTTCTTCGTAACAACATTACAACAGAAGAATATCCTGACGGCTTTTATCATCCGCATCCTGAATATCACCATATCAAGAAAGAGAATATCGGTCTTATTGAGGTTATGGGTCTTGCTGTTCTTCCTACTCGTCTTAAAACAGAAATGGCAATTTTAAAAGATGCAATTCTTGAGAACAAGGATATCACAGCAGACGAAAGAATCGCAAAACACGCTGAATGGGCAGATATGATTAAGTCAAAATACAGCGATATCAATGCGGAAAACTGCGACGAGATTCTCCGTGACGAAATCGGTATTGTATTTACTGCAATTCTCGGTCAGTGCGGTGTGTTTGACCGTACAGAAGAAGGCAAAGCACAGTTTATGAAATTTATAAATAGTGTGAAATAAAGTCTAAACAATCAGAAAACGGAGGGTGAAAAATCACTCTCCGTTAGTTTTTTATAATAATGAAATATTCTGTTAGCACAAAATGTGAAATAATACCCATGATATTGTGAAATATTTGGTTGCTACCGAATGTGAAATTAAATCCACTCGTCGTAAGACGAATTTTACTGTCCGTAGGACAATTTCACACACCATAGGTGTATTTCACCCACTACTCGGAGTGGATTTCATTGCAACGCAATGCGTTGCATCAATCCCACTCAGTTCCTGTAACCTTATCAAGGTCAATGCCTTTTGTGTCGTGAGTTTTCTTGATGAGTGCATAAATTGTAACAACAAAGCTTGGAACAAGAAGGCAAAGAGCAACTGTTCCGATTATGCCGTCGCCGAAAATAAGTGCCAAAACCATATTTGTAAGGAATCCGACAGCATATCCTGCAAAGCCTACAACAGTCTGTGCCGCAGTTGCAGATGAGCGGAGATTTGTTGGTGCAGATTCACTTGCCATCATAATAAGCACATCGTTTGTGGAGTAGTAACTACCAACGAATGTACCGCAGAAGAAACCGATAATTTCAGGAGTTAAGAAGTTCATTCTTGCACCCAAAGCAAAGATTACAAAGGAAATAACGCAGTTTGTAGCAACTGTGATGGCCGCTGCTTTTCTGCCTTTTTTGTCGGAAATAAAGCCCATAATAACTTGTGAAAGAGCCATACCAATTGGATAAAGAACAAGTGCCTGACTAACTTCTTTAACACTTACAAGGTCTAGGAATTCTTTTGCATTTGAACCGTAAATACTCTGTGCATAACCGTGAGTGAGAATTGCCTGATAGTTCATACTACCGATAACACCTATACCTGCAAGGGCGAAACAGATGAATACCCAGCGAAGCTGCTTGTGGTTAAAGCCGAATTTAAGGGCATCAATAACACCACCCTGTGAATCCTGTGCAGATTTTCTCTGCTTTTCTGCTTGTAATTCCTCTTCTGTCATTTTAAGATAACGGATTCGTGAATCAATAAATGCGTCTGTTTCTCTTGCACAGAAAAGTGCAACAAGGGAAACCACAATGCCAACGACTGCAGGAATAAAATAAACATTACGCCATTCACTTGCAGTTGTCATTAACCAACGACGAAGTAAAGGCACTAACATAACTGCCATATTGGCAAAGAACTTGACTACAGAATATGTTATTGCACGACTTTTGCTTGGTGCAGATTCCATAATATACACAACATGCATATCGTGTGGCACAAAGAAAAGAATCATACAAGCACCAAGAAAATACATAATTACATTCTGTGAAAGGAAAATCACAAACATAGCAAGTGCCATACCGAATGTATTGATAATAAGAAATGTCTTTCTACCAAAACGGTCTGCCAATGGTCTGTAAAGAATACCGATAATCTGGAATGGGATTGCCACAATCTGTAAAAGATTGAGAAGTGTAACGGCACTTTCACTTTGGAAGAATGTGTTGGCAATTTCCGTCTGCATAAGAGAGCCGATTTGTGATGCAATTTCATCAACGGCATAAATAAGAGCAATAATAAGTACAAGATACCAAAAATATGTATTACCCTTTGGTCTTGCTTTTTGCTTTTCCCAATATTTTAGTTCCTTTTCCTTGCGAAGTTGCTTTTTTGCTAACTTTTCAGGACTTAATTGCTTTGTTTTCATAATCTTTCCTCCCTATTAACTAATTGTATCACACTTAAATAGAAAAGCAAAGGAAAAACGGATAAAATATAATTAAAATAATAATGGTGAGTCTGTTAGGCAAGTCAATACGCTTGACTTTTGTATCTCAAAATGATATTATTATCAAGCGAAATCTACATATGCGGATGTGACGGAATTGGCAGTTTTTAGCCGAGCGCCTCCAGTGGAGGATGAAGCGAAGGCTAAAAAGGTGCAGCGGTCAAAATCTTTTCGCGCTCCAAGCGAAAAAAGATTTTGAGCACCGCAAATGTCACGTGGCACGTCGAAATATTTTTCGATACTGATTTTGCAAATAAAAGAACTAATAATACATATGCGGATGTGACGGAATTGGCAGACGTGCAGGCCTCAGACACCTGTGGATATTACTTCCTTGTGGGTTCAAGTCCCATCGTCCGCACCAAAAACGGAGAAATCACTATTGTGTTTTTCTTCGTTTTTTTGTTTATTATTGATAAAAAAGGCGGAGTCAAGACCCCGCCATACCATTGGTATTATTTATTTTACTTTATAGATATTAACTTCGTATGCACGGAGTTTATCTGCTGTTGCAGGATAGTTTGAAAGCACGCACTCACCTTCTGCAGGTCTTGGGCGGTTTACAATATTTTCTGTAAGGTTCATTTCAATATAGAACTTGCCCTCTGCACTTTCTCTGTAAAGGCAGAATGTTTTATCATTTGTTTTGAGTGGTTTAAAATCACCATAAACAAGAGTTGCTTTGTTTTCCTTGCGAAGTGCCATAAGTGCTTTATAGTAATTGTAAGGACTAGTCTTATCTTCAAGTTGTGCCTTTACATTACATTCTTTATAGTCGCCATTTACACGAATCCAAGGTGTACCTGTTGTGAAACCTGCATTTTCGCTGTCGTCCCAACAAATTGGAGTTCTTGAATGGTCACGGCTACCTGCCATAATAACTGCCCATGCTTCTTCAGGTGTTTTACCCTTTTCAACGAGTTCTGCATATTTGTTAATTGACTCAACATCACGCATTTCGCTCATATCTTTGAACGCACAGTTCATCATACCAAGTTCTTCACCTTGGAAGATATATGGAGTTGCACGACCTGTAAGAAGAATTGCGCCAATAAGTTTTGAAAGTGGTTTTCTGAATTTAGGGTCAGGGTTAACCTTTGACACCATTCTTGGGTTATCGTGGTTTTCAATAACAAGTGTCGGCCAGGATGAGCCGTAGAGTGAAAGCTGATACTTTGTAAACATTTCCTTTAAGTATTTAAGGTCATATTTATAGTCATCCCATCTCTGCTTACCAGGAGTTTCAAGCTGGTCAAAAAGGAATGTTTCTCTGATTTCTTCACGGGAATCGTCAACAAGGTATTTAGCCATTTCAACACCGATACCGCCTGTTTCGCCAACACAGAATGATTCAGGGAATTTCTTGAATGAATTCTCATTAAGCTCGTGAAGATACTCATGAAGTCTTGGTCCCCAGAAATAATGCTCGCCACCGTAACCGATAAATTCACCAACAAGTGGGTTACCGTCAGGAAGTCCTTCAACCTTTGAAATAAGGTTGATAACATCCATTCTGAAACCGTCAACACCTTTTTCGAGCCACCAGCATACCATTTCAGCAATTTCTTTTCTCATATCGGGATTTTCCCAGTTAAGGTCCATCTGTTTTGATGAGAAAATATGCATTGCCCATTCGTCAAGTTGTGGATAGTAATTCCAAGCAGAACCTGAGAAAACTGATGTCCAGTTGTTTGGTGGAATTCCGTCACCCTTACCTTTACGGAAGATGTAATAATCTTTATATTTTTCGTCCCCTGCCAAGGCTTTCTGGAACCATTCGTGTTCGTCAGATGTATGGTTTACAACAAGGTCCATAACAAGTTTCATACCGCGCTTATGAATTTCTTCGAGCATCTGGTCAAAATCATCCATTGTGCCGAATTCCGTCATAATCTTGCGATAATCACGGATATCATAACCCATATCATCATTAGGTGAATCGTAAATTGGGCTTAACCAAAGCACATCAACACCTAAATCTTTAAGATAATCAAGTTTTGAGATTATACCCTGTAAATCACCGATACCGTCGCCGTTTGAGTCCATAAATGAACGAGGATAAATCTGATAAATAACAGATTCCTTCCACCATTTAGGGTCAACCTCGTTTTTAGTAATAACCTTTTCAGGGGTATAGCTTAAAAGATTACAAATATGTTCAATAGTTTCCATAGGCATTTTATCGCCTAAAAGTTTTGGAATAGTTTTCAATTTCATTTTACCCACAAGTGGATTGTGGATAACCGCACCCGGAATACCTGTGTGGTAAGCAACCATTTCTATAAGGTCGTTACCGACAGGAGTGTTCAAAACATCTTTTAATGTACTTGCAGGAGTAATTTTCATAAAATCTTCCTTTCACTGATAAATAACTTAACTATTATATAACACTTTTCCATAAATTTCAACAGCATTGAAAATTATAGTTTTTTGTGATATAATTTTATTAATCTATAATGAAGGGATGTTTTTATGAAAAAGATTTTAAGTATTTTACTTGCTGTTGTTATGATATTCAGCGCTATACCTCTATCATCATCTGCAAGTGAAGTAAAAACAGTTGCGCCAATGACAATAACTGACGGAATCACAGATGTTTTCTATTTTATTAAAAATATTTTTGACTCAGTTTTAGGGCTTTTAGGTGGCGACAAGATAGTTAACATAAAAGAATTTACAGAAATGCCTTTTGAAGTGCCGGGACTTGAGGATGATTTTGTACCACAAGGTATTTGCTATGTTGAAGAATTAGGAACGTTTGCAATCAGCGGATATATGCCCAATGACAAAGATGGAAATGAGCGTTATTCAAGAATTTATCTTGTAAACCCCGAAACTAATGAAAGTAAAATGTTTATTATTGATAAGTTCACAGGTCACGCAGGCGGAATCGCATCGGACGGTAATGACATCTGGATTTCGTCAGGCGGCAGTTCAAGTTCTAATGGCAAGGTTTATCATTTTACAACTGATATGTTTGCAAGTGAAAGTGGCTCAAAGGTAAAACATGACGGGTATTTTTCAGTGCCTGTTAAAGGCTCTGTTCTTTACTGTGACGGAGAAAAACTTTGGGTAAGTGAATTTTACAATAACGACAAAGATAGTAACAAGGTAAATGAAGCTCATCACAAGAGTTCAAATCACGCTTGGTCCTGCGGATATGATTTACCATTAGATGTTGATTACTCTGCAAAAGAAACAAAAGCTCCCGATGTTATCCTTTCTATTCCTGATAAAGTTCAAGGTATGGCAATTACTGATGATGGTGAAGTGATTTTCAGTACATCTTACGGCAGAAGAAATGACTCCAAGATGCATATTTTCGAGTCATTTACAGAGTGGGACAGCGAAACTGTTTCTGTTTTTGGTGAAGATGTGCCTTTATATATTGCAAAGAAAAAGAACAGAATTACACGATTTAAAATGCCTACATTAATGGAAGGTCTTGATTATCACGATGGAAAACTTTATGTGATATTTGAATCAGGAGCAAATTCATATTCTGACGCAAAAGAGATTAACAAGTGCGTTTGGGAAATGGATATTGATGGTATTATCGATTAACAATATTGACTTATGTCGGATATTCTTATTTCAAAAATGCCAAATGTTAAGTGGACCGTTGTTGCACTTTCACTTTTTGCAGGTATTGTTTCCGCATTTGTTGATAATATCCCATACACAGCAACAATGCTTTCAATCGTCCCTGTTATTGCGGGAGATTTAGGAATGGAACCTACTGTTCTTTACTACGGACTTCTTTGTGGTGCTACTCTTGGTGGTAATCTTACACCAATTGGCGCTTATGCTAATATTGCAGGTATCGGTATTCTTCGCAAAGAAGGTCACGAGGTTAAGAGCACAACATTTATGAAATACGGTGTACCATTTACAATGGCGGCAGTTATTACTGGATATCTCCTTCTTTGGGTAATCTGGGGATAACACCAAGTCATTTGTATATAATTGAGATAGTAAAGCCAGACTGTAAAAAATACAGTCTGGCTTTTACTATACAAAAAACTCCACATCAATGAGCAGGGTTACTAAGGACAGAAATAAATAGTCATACATTGTGAGCCACTTTTTACAAGGTGTCTCACAATTTTTTTGATAAAAACTGACACTTTCAGGCTGAAAGTGTCATAGTGGGTTATATACTTTGAAGGCAATCAAGATAATCTGAAAACATTTTTTCGGTATGTATAAGTGATATTGCAAATTAAAATTTGCAGTGATATTTTTGATAAATCAAAAGTGATATTGAAGCTTCGTGGCTTCAGTGTTATTTTATTCGCCAAAGCTGTCCGAAGGACAATAACACTGTGCATAGCACAATAACACTGCGAAGCAATATAACTAGCCGCAAGGCGAATAAAACTGCCGAGTGTCCTTACGAACACTCGGCTAAGAGATGCGGAGTTTTTTATGGCATTGGCTGTCTTTCTGATGAATAATTGATATCAACACTCTTCTTGAACAATAAATAGTCATATTTCGGACGCCAATCATCGCCTGTATCAACTGCATTGAATTCATCTTCACTTGATGCCACATTGATTACATTGACACCCATGATATTACCATCTTCTTTGTAGCATGTATCCCAAAATGCGTGGTGACCGATTTCTGTCACACTTGATGGAATATACACATAAGTAAGTGTCTGGTTATAACTGAACGCATCAGAGCCAATGAATTTGAGTCCTTCAGGAAGTGAAAGGTAGACCTCTCCCAGTGCCTCTTGTGATGTAAAATGGGTGTCAGCAACGGTTGTTTCACTCTTATATGTATATACATTGTAAAGTGAAGGGGTTGTGCTCCATTCGTCTACTCTTTCATGTAATTTGAATACAGCAAGAGTTTCAATAGTCTCAAGACCTTCGGGGAGATAAATTTCTCTGAGGTTTGCATAGTTGAAACAAAGTTCACCAAGAGTTTTAACGGTTGAAGGAACTACATAAGTCTGAACATCTCTCTGGTATTCAGGCGTTACTTCATCTTTATAAAGTTCTCTTTCATATCCGTACTTTTGTCTTAAATATTCGTCATGGTTACAAGGATAGCAGATAACCTCTGTCATATCTTTGTTGTAAAGCACACCGTCAACATCGCAGTAATTAGGGTTGTTTTCGTCAACCTCAATTCTCTCCAATGACCAGCATGAATAAAAGGATTTGCCATCAATCTTAAGTACATCTGCACCAATATTGATTACCTTTACAGCACCATCACAGTTAAGTGCATATTCTCTGATTGCAGTAATCTTTTTAGCTTCATCCTTATTAACAACAAAGTTTGTTGTAGGGTCTTTGTTCTCATTATCATATGTAAGAGATGAAACATAATCAATATCAAGTTCTGTAATATAACCTGTATTACTGAACTTGTCAAACTGATAACCTGAATCAATCTGTGAATATTCAAAAACCTCACTCTGAACAGTACGAACAGAGAAATACATTGAAAGAGAAACTGCAACTATAATAACAATTGCAAAAATAACTTTTTTGAGACCATAATGCTTATAAGGCTTGTTAATATGAGGAGGTGCAAGGCCCTCAACCTGATAAGTCCATATTTCGTCCTCAGGAATGTCAAGATGAATATCAGCCTGCAAAGCAACGCCTTTCATTTTCTTTTCTTTCTTACTCATATAACTCACCCCCATTAACCTTTATAGCTACCAGCAATTGACTTGCCTTCTTCTTGTGCTTTCTTTTCAGTAACCTCTGCACGACGTTTAAGAACTTCCATAACCATATTCTGTTTCTTGTTGTCATAATCCCAGAAAAGATACGGAATTGTCATTAAGGCAAAACCAATAACATCAACAATAATCGGAATAACAATGATGTTTCTTCTGGACTGGTCAACAAAGAGAACCTCCCAGTTACTGTTAAAGCCGTATTTAAGCAAGAAGATAGGAATAATCAAACCAACGAATGATGTGATTGGTCCTGTGAACCAGCCAAAAATACCTGTGAAGCTTTCAAGACGTTCGCCAGATAAGTACATCTGATAGTCAGCGATACGAACACCCATATCGTGACCCGCTGTTGTAGGAACAGTCTTTGTCATTTCCATAAAGAATAACACAACAACGCAGATTGTTCCGCAAAGGTTAAGATTATCACCGCAGAACCACATAGCAGAAGCGATAATTGCATAACCTATTGCACGGCTTAACTGATAGAAAATCATAATCTGCTTGTATGAGAATCTCTTGAGGAAATATGGAGATAGCAAATCGGGTGGAGTACCCGCAAATGAAATGAGTGCTACCAATAATGAGTATGGAAGACCACTCAATCGGAATGTGTAGAAGTAAAGAATTGTAACGAATGGAAGCATACCGTTACCAAGTGAGTCAATAAGACCAACTATAGTATTAATCAGCAAATACTTATTCTTAAGAACGCCAAACATACCATCCCAGAATTTAATCTGAACCTTTTCTTCAATTGGTGGTTGTGGTATTCTCTCTTTAATTCTGCCTGCTAGGAACATTGTAAACCCTGCGGCGATAATGAATGTGATTGGAATAACATATCTGTAAAGGTTAATATCCGCCCATTCATAGCGAAGAGCACCAACAATAGCGGGAAGAATAATTGCAAGAATAGAGTTGAATATGTGAGAAATTTTTACAGGATAACTACGGACAAGAATTCTCTCCTGAAGGTTAGGGCTGATTCTCTTTGAACATTCTTCAAGAACATTTCCGAAGCCGAATACATTGTATGTAGCAAAGAGAAGGTTTGCAACCCATACTCTTGTTGCAACATCAGGAATGTTATAAACAGGAAGCCAACCAATAAGGATAACCATTATAATTTTTGGAACAACATCACAGTAAAGTCCGTATTTATAACGGCCAAATTTTGGAATAAGTTTTTTACGCCAGAAGATATTACGGGCACCAACCCATCCTGAATACAGGAAGTGTGTACCAAAGGTTTTAAAGCATGCCTTGGCATTCATACCCTCTAGTCCGTTAAGAAGCGTAATAAACGAGCTTGTTGGGTCAAAAAGCTTTGAGTAATCGAATATAATGGTCGATATACCAAAAAGCATCATCAGACCATAAACAAGATATACCTTTTTTTCCTGTTTTTTCGGCAAAAAGCCCAAGTTATCACACACATACCACCAAATCAGCGCTGTAATATACCCGAGAGGCATATTCAGAATACCGATAACAGAGAATGTGAGATAAGGCAATTTGTAGTGGTGCATAATAAGGAAACAGCTTGACCAGAAGCCGATATACTCCAGAATTTTTGCACCTGTGTAGTTTGCGCCGACACCGATAACCACATCCTTATATTCTTTATAAGGAACATACTTACCTTCTGCCGGGGTGTTCCAATGAGTTTTGATTTCCGTACCGAAATCTTTTACTTTATCAAGTACACTCATTTTTCACTCTCCCTTTCTTTTTATAATCAATTTATTGTACCATAATTTCAAATATTAAACAACGAAATTTCGCTTTTTCTTATAAGTAATATTGAACAAAAAAAAGAACTGTTTATTGTGCAACAGTTCCTTGATTTCTATATTATATTGAGTACTTCAGCAATATTCTTAATTTCGTAATCAACTTTAAGCGAAGTTTTATTCTCTTGGTTTAACGGATTGTACCAACAGCAAAGAATTCCTGCGTTATTTCCACCGCGAATATCACTTGAAAGGCTATCACCTATAATCATAATCTCATCGTGTATGAAATCTCCAATTTCACTTTGTACCGCATTAAAAAATTCAACAGATGGCTTTTCAAAACCAATTTTATCCGAGATAAAAACACCATCAAAAACATCAATCAATCCTGATTGAGTAAGTTTTCTGCTTTGTGCTACAATAGTTCCGTTTGTAACAGCATATTGACGGACCTTGCCTTTAAGTGCAGTAACAGTTTCAAGTCCATTATCGCAAAAAAAGAACTTATCCCCAAGACGCAACTGATATTCATTGTTAAAATCCTCCACACAGTCAAAATCAATGTTTTCCGTTTTGAAAAACTCTTTAAATCTGTCATGAAGGACTTGGGATTTTGTTATTTCTCCCCGTTCAAGCATTTCCCAGTATTTTTTGTTGATTGGTGAATATCTCGCCACCATTTCGTCAGTGCACTCACCAAGCCCGAATATTTCAAAGCACTTTTTTATAGCATAATTCTCTGATTTTTCAAAATTAAGAAGTGTGCCATCTATATCCCAGAGTAATGTATTAATCATACTAACCACCTATTACGCCCAATCCTTCAAGGAGGAATTTAACACCCATAAGAACAAGCACAAGACCACCTGCTAATTCAGCTTTACTCTTATATTTAGCTCCGAATTTATGACCGATAAATACACCAATGGCAGAAAGTCCCGCAGTAATAATACCGATTAAAGCAACTGCTAAAAATACAGTATTTCTGTTATAAGTCAATGCAAAAGCAACACCAACTGCCAGTGCATCAATACTTGTTGCAATAGCCAATGCGGTCAATTCCTTTAAATTCAACTTGCTATCTCCGCATTCTTCACATTCGTCATCACCTTTGATTGCTTCAACAATCATTTTCCCACCGATAATAGCAAGTAAAATAAATGTTACCCAATGGTCGATGCTTTCAATATAATGAGCAAAACGGGAACCGATAAACCAACCTATTAATGGCATACCCGCCTGAAATCCACCAAAGAAAAGGGCAATAAGTGACATTTGCATGAAATCAAGTTTTCTCATATTAAGACCCTTGCACACAGCAACTGCAAAGGCATCCATTGCAAGGCCAACTGCTATTACTACTAATTCAGCCATAAAATCTCCTTGAAAAAAGGCTCATAACAAATATGAGCCTTTAATTATATCTGCCAAAATGATAGCACTTTTAATATGTATTGTCAACAATGGCAACTTATGAAATTTTCATTCGCAGACGAAGCTTATCACTTATCATAGCAATAAACTCTGAGTTAGTTGGCTTTCCTCTTGTATTCTGAATAGTGTATCCAAAATATGAACTGAGCACATCAACATCTCCCCTATCCCAAGCAACCTCAATAGCGTGACGGATGGCTCTTTCAACACGGGATGCAGTTGTTGAGTACATTTTTGCAACTGTGGGATACAAAATCTTTGTAACAGAACTCATCATTTCTCTGTCATTTATTGAAAGAACTATTGCCTCACGCAAATACTGATAGCCTTTAATATGTGCAGGAACACCAATCTGATGCATTATTTCACTTACTGTGACTTGTAAATCGTTTGAACCACCAAGGCCGTTTGTACCACCTTCACTCTTACTCCAGCCGGTTAACTGTGAAATGCGTTGAGCTAATATATTAATATCAAAAGGTTTCAAGAAATAGTAATCTGCACCTGCCGATAAAATCTCCTGTTCAAATCTTTGATTATCCGTACTTGACATTATCATAATTAAAGGCTTTGTTTCTTCATCAAGTTCACTTATAACACCCAATGCATCAAGATTTGCCATAAATGCATCCATTACAATAACATCAATCTCATTGTTGGCATTCTTTTCTAAAACTGCCTTTCCATCCTTCGCAACAAGATAAACATCACATCCATAACTACGCAACACATTTGCACAATTTCTCCCGAATTCACTTCCCTCACCAGTTAATAATACTTTCAAATTGTTTCCCATTTTTGAAACCTCCATTTTTTTATGAAAATCATTTTCTGATTTCTTATTTCTGCCATATTTTACCATATTTGGTAATTATTGGCAATAGTTTTTATTTTTTTAATGCAAAAAACTTTTCGACATTTTCTGCAAGCAAAATATTTAATATTATGAAGGAAAAAACAAAAAATCCTGCAAAAAATATGCAGAATTATTCAGAAAATACGGTTTTATAATTAACCGAATTCTATTTTATACAGTATATTTTTAACAGGGATTTGAACTTTGATTTTGTTGAAAACTATGTTGAAAATGTTTAAAACTTGATAATTCAAGGGTTTTGAGTGGCAAATTATGTTATTTTTGTAAAGCAAACATCTTTACATTTCATTTTTTGACAAAAAAACAGATGTATATACAATTGCATATACATCTAAAAAATGAAGGATTAAATTCAAAACCCCAAGGATGGTTCCCCGGGGTCTGATTTAGTCATATTAATCTCTGCGAAGTGCCTCAATTGGTGGTAATTTCGCTGCCCTTCTGGCAGGATAAACCCCAAAGATTATTCCTATTGCTGATGAGAAGCCAACTGCCAAAGCAATAGTGGATGGTTGTACAGTAAGAGGTACTTTCATTATATATGAAACAAATGCCGCACCTGCAACACCTAACAACAGTCCAATTAAACCGCCTATAAGACAAAGTATTATGGACTCTGTCAGGAACTGGAACATAATTGTTCCTGTTTTTGCACCAAGAGCTTTTCTGATACCAATTTCACGAGTTCGCTCAGTAATTGATACCAGCATAATATTCATAACGCCAATACCACCAACAATAAGTGAAATCGCACTTACCGCTGCTATAAAGATAGTAAAGACATTAATAACAGTATCTAAAAGGTCAATATATGTTGCCATATTAGTTACAGCATAGCAATTCTTTTCGTAATTATCGTGGAGAGAGTGCACACGATTGAGTGCTGCTGTACCAATTCCATCAAGCATATTTTCGTCAACAGCAGTAATCTGAAGCATATCATAACGACCACTTGTTCTTCCAAGGATAGTAGCTGAAACAGGTGCAGGCATCATAAGCATACAGCTTGTCATCTGCATTCCGCCCATCATAGAAGTCATATTGCTCATCATTTCTTCAGTGTCAAGATTCATACTTGCCATAATGTCCACAACGCCAACAATACGGACAGATATTGTAAGGTCATTTGAGGTACAACTCACACTTTCTCCAACAACATCTTTTCTGCCGAAAAGCTGCAACGCACTGCCCACATCAATAACGCCAACATTCTTACCCTCAAGGTATTCTTCTTCTGTGAAAAACCTACCATAAAGCAAAGGTGTTCGCATTAACATCTGCATATCCGTATTACAACCAATACCCATAAGGATACCCGTCATATCGTTAGCACTCATCTGGCACATTGCTATTGACTGCATGGTTGCGTATTGCACACCATCAAGTTTTTTTATTGCTGCAATATCCGCATCGGTGAAATAGTCATCATCATTTGCTTCATTTGCATTTACAGTAAGTGAAATTGCACTGTTACCCATATCACGAATCATACCCACGATGTAGTCCCTACCACCATTACCAACTGTAACAATGGCAATAACAGATGCAACACCAATTATAATACCCAGCATAGTAAGCAGTGAACGCATCAGGTTTGTTCTTATACTGAAAACGGCAATACGAATATTCTCTTTAATATTCAATATTCACACCCCATTTATGCATTCTTCATCTTAACTGCTGTACCGTCTTCCATATTCGGGTCAGGACTTTTTACAACAATTTCGCCCTCAGAAAGTCCAAGTATTACTTCGTAATTGGCCTCGTCAAGCAATCCTTTTGTAATTTTGCGTTTTGTTACAGTTCCTTCCCTTTCATCGAGAACGAATACTGAATAAACACCGCTATCATAGATTACTGATTCAACAGGAACTGTTAAAACATTTTCAAGTGTATCAAGGACAATCTTAATATCAACATCAAATCCCACAACTATTTTTGAGTCAGGATTGTTGATTTTAACCTTAACAATAGCACCTGAAGCACCTGATGTTCCACCCATAATGGATGTGATTGAACCTAAATCAAGACCACCTGCTGATTCAGCTGCTTTTGCACCTACATAGATAATTTCGCCCTCATATTCAGAATCAAGGCTTGTAATGACCGCTTTCATTCCCCTTTTAACTTTAAGAAGGTCGGATTTGCCAACTGTAACAGTAACTATCATATTATCATAACTTTCAACTGTAACACCGGCACCCATAGGTGTTGAAGAACCGTTTAAAAGAGTTGCGACAATATTTGCTGTTTCACTGTCCATTCCTCCACCTATTAATGAGGAAATATCAAGAGCTGAACCTGTATTTTCTTTAACAGGTACAAAGCTTTCACCTGCTTTAATATTAACTGTTGTTACAACACCATCGTTTGCTGCAACCCAGCCATTTTTCATATCGTTATATGCTTTATTTATTTTTTCATATTCTGCTTTTTTGGCATCTTTCATAGCCTTCAATGCATCAACAACCGAAGAGTCCGCTGCAACTGTAGAAACATCTTCTGCATAAAGTGCTGAAAGTTGTGAATTGAGCTGTGCCAATTCAAGATTTTTCTGCATAAGCTCTTTTTGCTTTGCTTCAGTTGCCTCGTCCACAACGGGAAGTTCAACCTGTGATGCAGCCTTTTTAAACTCGATTACCTGCATTAATGAAGCACCATTTGAAAGCATCTGCACAGCAATCATATCAATCTGGTCTTCAGGAATAGGTGCAGTTTCGCCTGTTTTACCTGCCTCAATCTGTGAAGATAATTCCTTTATCTCTTTTTCTTTAAGGGCTACCTGCTTTGAAAGTTTTTCAATTTCAGCCTTGATTTCGGCTTTTCTGTTTGCATTATCTGATGAAGTTGAAACTGTATCGTTATACTCTTTTAAAGCCTTGTCATATTCTGCCTTTGCCTTGTTGAGATACTCTGTAGCACCACTAACATCAAAAGTCGCAATCTTATCGCCTTTTTTAACGGAATCGCCAACGCCTACTAAAACCTCTTCAACTGTTACACCTTGAATTGCAAGGAAGTTTTCAGTAAGCCCTGACTCAACTGTACCGCTTACATCAAGGTAATCAGTAACAGTACCATAACTCACCTTGGAAACATCGTATTCAACCGGTGGTTCAGGTTTAAAATTAGAATAAAGGACATAAATAAGCAATAATAGAATTGCTAAAGCACCTGCAATAATGCCTATTTTTGCCTTCAAACTCTTTTTCTTAAAGTTCTTTAACAAGGAAATCACTATCCTTCAAATAATTTTTCATTTTATTGTACTACAATTTTTAATATTTTCCAAGAATTTTTTTGTAAACAAATTGTAAATTTGGAACTTTTTTCATATAGATATATAATTATTCTTTATATTGGTGATGCTTATGAAAAAATTATTGGCAATTTCTTTTATTTTTATAATTATATTCTTCAATGGTTGTTCAAAAGAAGAAAAATTTGGTGTTGAGCAATTTGTCACGCGAATGAATAAGGAATATAACGCGGAATATAAAACCGCTGATTTTTTGCTTGGGAAAAACCAAGATGAAAACAATTGCCTATTCTATGAGGATGGCAACTCACTATTATCTCTCAGATTGAACAATAATAATCAAATTGTAGGCATTGGATTACTTTCATTACCGGAAAAGAATTACACGCAAGTTATTGACCATTTTTGTAAAATCTGTTCTGTGTTCACAGGCTTTGATTATGACAGTCAAATGAAAATTCTGAATGAGTGCGAAATTACAACCGAAAGAATAAAACTAACCGACAGCAATATGGTTATCACTGTCGGCAAATACAAATATTCTGTTATCTGTAACAACTATAGTGTTACTCTTTTCTGTGATAGGGTGTAATTACTCACGATGCCACTTAACACCCTGTGGTGTGTCTTCAAGGATTATTCCCTGTGCTTTGAGCTCATCACGAATTCTGTCAGCCTCTGCCCAGTTTCTGTCCTTACGAGCCTGAGTACGAGCCCCAATCATTTTTTCAATTTCGTCATCAAGACTTTCTGTCTTTCTGTTGTAAACAAGGCCAAGAACACCTGTAAGCTCGTCAAAGAGCTTTGTTGCATATTCAACAAGTTCTTTTGATGGTGCCTCTGTAATAACAGTTGTGTTAATGTCCTTAACAAGTTCAAATACTGCTGAAATAGCATCTGCAGTATTAAGGTCATCGTCCATAACCTTAATAAACTGGTCACGACGAGAATCAAGAGTTGCCTTAATTGCATCTGCATTTTCAGGTACAGTATCAACGGCATTTTTAGAGGCAAAATCAAGACTTTCACGGCAGTTATAAAGACGAACAAGACTTGCTTTGCACTGCTCAATAATATCAACACTATAGTTGATTGGGCTTCTGTAATGAGAAGAAATAAGGAAATAACGAATTGGCTCATAACCGTATTCGTTAGCAACATCACGAACTGTAAAGAAGTTGCCAAGGGATTTTGACATTTTAACATTATCAACACTGATAAAGCCATTGTGCATCCAGTAGTTTGCGAAAGGAACACCATTACAGCATTCACTCTGTGCGATTTCATTTTCGTGATGTGGGAAAACAAGGTCCTGACCACCACAATGGATGTCAATTGTTTCACCTAAGTATCTTCTTACCATTGCTGAACACTCAATATGCCAACCCGGTCTGCCGTGTCCCCAAGGTGACTCCCAATATGGTTCACCCGGTTTTGCACTCTTCCAAAGTGCGAAGTCCATAGGCTCACGCTTAACTTCTTCAACACTGATTCGAGCTCCTGCTTCAAGGTCTTCAAGTGGCTGATGTGAGAGTTTACCATATTCCTTGAATTTTTTAGGGCTGAAATAAACATCACCGTTATCTACTGCATAAGCATAGCCTTTTTCGATGAGAGTGCTTACGATATTGATAATCTCATCAATATTCTCAGTTGCTTTTGGGTGAACAGTTGCCTCACGGACATTCATACCCTTTGCATCTGTCCAGAATTCTTCAATATACTTTTCAGAAACAGTTTTATAATCTGTTCCCTCTTCATTTGCACGACGGATAATTTTGTCGTCAATATCAGTAAAGTTTTGAACAAAATTCACTTTATAACCACGGTATTCCATATATCTTCTGAATGTATCAAACACGCAAAGTGGACGAGCGTTACCAATATGGATAAAGTTATAAACTGTTGGTCCGCAAGCATAAACCTTCAATTCGTTTGGGGTTATTGTTTTAAGTTCTTCTTTTTGTCTTGTGAGAGTGTTAAAAATTTTCATTTTATTCACCTTTCTCCTCTTTATATTTTGCTAATTCTTTTTCTAACTTACTGATTTTTGCATTAAGTCTGCAAAATTCCTGTGAAACAGGGTCAGGAATATGAACCTGGTCGAGATTATCAACTCGTTTGCCGTTTCGTTTTATTACCCTTGCAGGAACGCCAACAGCAGTTGAATTTGGTGGGATTTCATCAAGTACAACTGCACCTGATGCGATATTTGAATTATCGCCTACTTTAAAAGGTCCTAAAACCTTTGCACCTGAACCAATCATTACACCATTTCCTATTGTTGGGTGTCGTTTTCCTGTATCCTTACCCGTACCACCAAGTGTTACTCCCTGATAAATGGTAACATCATCACCTATTTCGGCAGTTTCACCGATTACAACACCTGTACCGTGGTCGATAAAGAATCTTCTGCCGATTGTAGCGCCGGGATGAATTTCGATATTAGTCTTCTTTACTGCATTCTGCGAAATTGCTCTGGCAATAAATTTCATTTTATGACGGAAAAACCAGTTTGCAACTCTATGCATCCTAATGGCTTTAAGTCCGGGATATAAAAATAATATTTCCAGAACACTTGATGCCGCAGGGTCGCGCTCTTTTACCGTTTGTATATCTTCTATTAATCTGTCAAACAATAATATTCCTCCAAAATATGGTTATTGGAAACAATGCAAGCATAGAAGCCTGCCATTACGCGATTTAAAAATAAAAAACGCCTTCATTTGCCAATGCAAACGAAGGCGAATAATCGCGGTTCCACTTCGATTTATAACTCGATTAGTTTATAACGCAACAACACGGGTATGTATTTCCCCACACCAACTCACGAATGCACTTCACAAACTCTTTTAAATACGGGCTTTCAGCCGACGACCCATAATCTCTGATTAAAATACATCTGCTACTCTTTTCGGTCACAGTCTTTATCCATATTATATGATATTGTATCACATTATTTCACATTTTGCAATTATTTTGTGAAATCAATTATTTTTTTACTGTCTTTTAGATATATTACTCCTGAAATTACAGTTAATATTGCAGTAATCCAAAGTAATCCGTTGGAAACAAGCGATAAATCAGGCAATTTATTAAATAAATCTGTATATGTTGTTTCAACTATAGAATAAGCTTCACCTAAAAGCATAATGAGAATTGTAAATACCATCTGGCTTACAGTTTTAATTTTACCCCACACATTTGCAGGAATTACAACTCCGCCTGTTGCCGCAATCATTCTTACAGATGCAATTGCAAATTCACGGGTTAATACAAGCATTACAATCCAGATATTGCAAAGTCCCATTGACATAAAAGCTAAAAATGCCGATGTTGTAAGAACTTTATCTGCAATTGGGTCTAAAAATTTTCCAAAATTTGTAATCTCATTATTCTTTCTTGCAAGGTATCCGTCAACAGCATCTGTAATTGATGCAACAGAAAATATAATGCAAGCGATTAAAAATCTGTGCGGTAAAGACTCCATTAAGATTGTTAAAAGGAAAAATGGAGTTATTACTATTCTTGATATTGTAAGGATATTAGGGATATTTAAATTCATACAACCTCTCCGGTTAATTCGCCGTCAACTACATTGATAATTTCAACCTCAACAATATCTCCATCAAAAAGTTCAAATCCACAAGTAAAATTAATTTGTGTGTCAATTTCGGGAGCATCCATATATGTTCTGCCAAAATATGAGTCACTATATGCGTCGTAACCCTCAACAATTGTTTCTAAAGTTTTGCCGATGAGTTCATCGTTAATTTCGTCAAGAATTACATTCTGACGCTCATTGATAATATCTGCTCTTTCCTGGCGGATTTCAGGCTCCATCATTCCGTCGAGTTTTGCAGCAGGAGTCCCCTCTTCCTCAGAATAAGCAAAACAACCCATTCTTTCAAATCGCATTTCCTCAATGAATTCGCAAAGTTCATTAAATTCTTCTTCGGTTTCTCCCGGAAAACCTGCGATAAATGTTGTACGGATAGCGACTCCGTCAATCTTTTCACGGATTTTGTTAAGAAGTGCTGTGAGAGGTTCTCTGTCACCGTGACGATTCATTCTTTTAAGCACATTTTTGCTACAATGCTGTAAAGGAATATCCATATATTTAACGATTTTTTCGTTACTTGCGATTTCTTCAATAAGAGCATCGTCAATTCTTTCAGGATAGAGATATAAAAGCCTAATCCATTCAATTCCGTCCACTTTTGACAGAGCTTTAAGTAATGGCACAAGAGCATTTTTACCATACAAATCCTCACCGTAACGAGTTGTATCTTGTGCTACGACGATTAACTCTTTTACTCCCTCGTTAGCGAGTTTTTGTGCTTCTGCTAAAACACTTTCACTTGGTCGGCTACGGAATTCACCACGGATAGAGGGAATTGCACAGTAGGTACAATGATTTGAGCAACCCTCGGCAATTTTAAGATATGCAGAATAGGATGGAGTTGTGAGAATTCTGTCACCTTCAATTTTGAGGTCTGTTTTTGGTGGGAAAGATTCAACTCTTTCACCATCAATTATTCTATTGCAAATTTCACAGATATCTTCATTTGCACCAATACCGATAACTGCATCGGTTTCAGGAATTTCCTTAAAAATCTCGGACTGATAACGCTGAGCAAGGCAACCTGTAACCAATACTTTAAGGTTTTCGCAATCCTCTTTATATGAAATCATATCAAGGATGTTTTCAATGGACTCCCTTTTTGCATCCTCAATAAAACCACAGGTATTGACAATTACAACATCTGCTTCCATTGGGTCGTTTACAATTTCAAAACCACCGTTTTGAAGTTTTGAAAGCATTATTTCCGCATCAACTTGATTTTTTGGACATCCAAGCGATATCATACCAATTTTTTTAGTCATAGTTTTCTTCCTCACAGATTTCAGAAAAAGAGTTCAAAGCAGTTTTAATATCCGAATAGGAATATCCAAGACGCATAAGCCCGTCTATGGCTCTTTTTCTGCCTTTTTCATCATCTAATTTATTAATATACTTTTTCTTAATTACTAATATAATACGGGTTTGAGTGTCAATGTCAAGAGATTCTATGGCATTTTCTGTAATTTCACGGTCAAGACCACGGAAAAGAAGCTCTTGCTTAATTCTTTTTATGCCATAACCTTTTCTCTCGTAGAGTTCATTTGCTAATATTCTTGCAAATTCTTCATCATTTAAAAGCCCTAATTCTAAAAGTCGGTCACAAGCCTTCTCTGCCGACTCTTTTTCGTGACCTTTTTCGCAGAGTTTTTTAATAAGTTCTTTTGTACCATATGGTCTGCGTGAAAGCAAATCAAGTCCTTTGTTATAAGCACGACGAAAACTGACCGCGTCAAGCAACTCGGTCAGTTCTTCTTCATTAATATTTTTATAGTTTCTGTATTTTTCGGAATACCAATAATCACTGTCAACAGTTGCGCGGTATTCCTCGTCAACAAAGATATGAATCTTGTTGGCTTTACCTTCTTTGATAGAGAGTTTCATTATTCGTCGTCATCCACAGCGATATCGAGTGTTGCTCTTGCTGCTGCTCTTGTTGTCGGAACTTTTACGATTTCGGGCTGTTCAATTGGTGCATTTGTTGTTT
Organism: uncultured Clostridia bacterium; assembly: GCA_937898625.1. GTDB lineage: Bacteria > Bacillota > Clostridia > Oscillospirales > Acutalibacteraceae > Fimenecus. The sequence continues at coordinate 105,959 of CALEJF010000010.1, forward strand.
TCTTTGCACTTGCCATCTCTTGCATTTTTTCACGAATCTGTTTTTCAATATCGTTTGCAAGTACTTCATCCTGCTTAAAGAGGAGTTTTACATTTTCCCTACCCTGTCCAAGGCGCTGTTCACCATAATAGAACCAAGCACCACTCTTTTTAAGGATATCAAATTTAACACCAAGGTCAACGATTTCGCCGATTTTTGAGATACCCTCGCCATACATAATGTCAAATTCTGCCTCTTTGAATGGGGGCGCAACCTTATTCTTAACAATCTTTGCACGGGTACGAGAACCGATAAACTCGTTGCCCTGACCTTTAAGCTGTTCAACACGACGAACATCAATACGCATTGTTGTATAGAATTTAAGTGCACGACCACCGGTTGTAACTTCGGGATTACCATATACAACACCAACTTTTTCACGAAGCTGGTTAATGAAAATAACAACTGTGTTTGATTTATTGATAACACCTGTAAGTTTACGGAGAGCCTGTGACATAAGACGAGCGTGAAGACCAACATGGCTGTCCCCCATATCGCCCTCAATTTCTGCACGAGGAACAAGTGCTGCAACAGAGTCAACGATAATTACATCAAGTGCGCCTGAACGAGCAAGAGCCTCGGCAATTTCAAGAGCCTGTTCACCATTATCCGGTTGGGAAACAAGAAGTGAATTAACATCAACACCTAAATTCTGTGCATATTCAGGGTCAAGAGCGTGTTCAGCATCGATAAATGCAGCCTCGCCACCTAATTTTTGTGCTTCGGCAACAACCTGCAAAGCAAGAGTTGTTTTACCTGAAGATTCAGGTCCGTAAATCTCAACAATTCTGCCACGGGGAAGTCCGCCGATACCGGTTGCGTGGTCAAGGGAAATTGAACCGGTTGAAATAGCCTCAACATTAAGTGAACTGTTTTCGCCAAGACGCATAACAGCACCTTTACCGTAATTCTTTTCTATTTGCAATAATGCAGTTTCAAGTGCTTTCTTTTTATCAGCCATTTTTTATTACCTCGCTATCGCACAAATGTTCGTTTGAATGTATTATATATTATTTCTTTTTAAAATGCAAGTATTTTTCTGTAATTTATTTAAAATATTTTTCAAAAAGGTCTTGCAAATTGAAAGAGTTTCTGTTAAAATGTCTCTTGTTGTAATTTGATAATTTTATCCCCGTATATAAGGAGGTGCCTTTAAAATGGCAAAATGCGAATATTGTGGTAAAGATGTTGCTTTCGGCATCAAGGTTTCTCACTCACACAGACGCTCAAACAGAACTTGGAAACCAAATGTTAAGAGAGTTAAGGCAGTTGTAAACGGTTCTCCTAAGAGAGTTTATGCTTGTACTCGTTGCCTTCGTTCAGGTAAGGTTGAAAGAGCAGTTTAATTCAAATCTAATTAACGAAAATTAACGCACATCATCCGATGTGCGTTTTTTCTTTGTGCTTTTCTATGAGTTTTATAATAATAAGAACAATTATTCTTAGAACAACAACAATAGCAAAATATGGAATTACAAAGAAAACTATTAGTAATCCGTCTGCATTTGAAGTTTCTCTTAAAGGCAAAAGCTTAATATTAAATGTCATTAGATTAATAAAATCTAAAAACATAACCGTCAAAAAAGATATTATGCTTAAAGCTATTTTTATCCGTATCGTTTCCTTCATTTTATGCAAAATTGAAAATATAAAACTTACTACTGAAACAATTATCAATATCAATATGACAATAATATTCATTTCAACAGGTTCAATCATATAAACTGAAAAAAAGTATTGTGATAATAAGCAAAGAATGACACCTTGAATAACTCCGTCTAATACCGAATAGAAATAACCTTTTTTCACAATTCTTCCCTCATTTTACACTATTGCATTTTGCACTTATTTACAGCCGTGGTCGCCACAAGTGTGACCTTCGCCGTGTTCGTGGTCGTGATGGTCGCATTTAGCATCGGGGTTATAGTCGAGTTTTCCAACAAGGAATGAGATAACTGCACTATTGCAATCGCCTTTTACTCCGCCATACCATTTGATGCCTGCTTCAGTGAGTGCATTCTGTGCACCGCCACCAATACCGCCACAGATAAGCACATCTACTCCGTTATCCTTTAAAAAGCCGGACAATGCACCGTGACCACTACCATTTGTATTTACAATATTCATACTTACAATTTCGTCATTCTGCACTTCGTAAACTTTGAACTGTTCTGTATGTCCGAAATGCTGAAACACTTGTTCATTTTCATAAGTTACTGCAATTTTCATAATGTCAACTCCTTTGATTTATAAGTTAATTATATACCCAATGGGAAATAAAATCAATATGTATATCGGGTCGTCGGAAACGCCGACCCCCTACGAATAAAAAGATTTATTTTACTTTTACATTTTTTATGGTATTATGTTGATAATGGTCTATATTTTTCAAGTAAGGAGATTTCCAAAATGATTGAGAATAAAATTCACATAGCATACGGTTTTCATGTTAACTGTTATCACTCTTACCGTGGGGATACTAACGACAATTTAGGTTTTGGCTCGGATATAAGGATTATCAGAAAAACCCTTGATATTCTTACAAGATTTAATGAACAAGGTATTCCTGTAAAGGGTACTTGGGATACAGAAAACTTTTTCTCTTTACAAAAAATTCTGCCTGAATATGCTCCTGATATCATTGAAAAGATGAAGGAAAGAGTAGAAAAATATGGTGACGAGAATATCATAATGGGATATAACAATGGTGCTTTGTCCGCTATGACAGAGGATGAATTCTGCGAAAGCATCAACCTTGCCATTACTAATCCTGATGGTAGTGGACTTAACGATATTTTTGGCACTTGTGAAAAAATTGTCCGTCCGCAGGAGGTTATGTTTACCCCCTCACAAGTGAGTTTGTATAACAAGTTAGGTATTAAAGCACTTTGTCTTTATTACAGTTGTGTACCTTTTGATGCATTCAAAACAATTATTCCAAAACTTTCCGATGAAGAGGCATTCAACCCACTCACCTACACTTACAATGGTGAGAGTATGACAATTATCCCTACATACTCAAACTCCGACATTTGTGATGCGGGTTGTCTTCGTGCCTGGGTTAAGGATTTGCGTAAAAAACAGGAAAGTGGCGAAATCAACAACGACCTTTTACTCTTTATCAATATGGATGCAGATGCAATTTTCTGGGAAACTGTTGATATGGGTAAAATGACGGGCAAAATCGCTAATACTGACGGTATTCACGGTCTTGTGGCTGAAGTTGCTGACTTACCTTATATTGTTTTTGACACTCCCGGTGGATATATTAAAAACCACAAACCTATTGGTAAAATCAAATTCACTCACGATACTGCTGATGGTAATTTTACGGGATACGCTTCCTGGTCTGAAAAACCATTCAATAGAAAAATATGGACAAGAATTGAAAGAGCAAGAGCTATGTCAAAGGTTACAAGTGATCGTGATATGCTTTCTCCGTCATTCCAAAATCGTGTTTTATTGCTCTCCACTACTCACTTTGGTCTTGCAACCCCTGTGCTTAACATTCAAAGAGAGAAAACTGCACTCGATTTAAGTGACAAAGTTATTGCTGACGAAGTTTCTGCTATGTCTGAAACTAAAAAAATCACAGTTCACAATATAACAAATTCATTATTGCAATGTGTTCAAATTGAAATAAAAGAAAAGATTTCAGATATTTCTTGTATGACAGTTAAGGCTCGTGACCTTGAAAGTTATGTTGCTGTGCCAACATCGGACAATTGTTCTTCTGCATATCTTATGTTGAAATTCAAGAAAAACAAGAAGAAATATGAACTTGAAATCAGGTTTGATGGTGAAAATAAAAATCCTACATTTAAAAATCTTCTTGAAACACCGCGTATGTCAATTATGTTTTCACCTAATGGCAATATTGCTTTTGCACATTGTGACGGAAGAAAAATCGGTGATTATGATTTCTTGCAATCATATATCACTTACGGAAAGAAAAAATATAGTTTTGAAAATGCAGTTACTCTTCCCCTTTCAGTTGGTGGTAGTGGCGAAGGTGTGAGAATTCAGGGTGAAATTCACTTGCCAAAAGAGATTAAATCGGGTAGTTACACTTTTGATTTCTTTAAAACTGATTTTTCCGATGCCATATTTGTTCGCACAACTGTTAATTACCCATACACAGCAGAAACTACATCCATTTCAACTGAAAATTCTGCTCTTGGCAGATACAGTGATATGAGATGGAAAGAAACTGTACCATTCCAAATTACACCTACACTTAATGGCGATATTTCAGTAATCAAGCGAAACTTTATGGGTGATATTTCATCATTCAGGACACAGAGTTTCCCTGAATGTGACGAGAAAAACCAAAAAGTTGACTCATTTAATCATCAATTAACAGGTGGATTTGTAGGTCTTTATGACGAAAACGGTGGTATTGTTGTTGCCAATGCTCGTCAGGTGCTTTCTTCTATGGCCCATTGTCCCATGAGATTGGAAAAGGATAAAACTGTAAGAATGAATCCTTTTGGCACATATTATGGTGAGCAAAGACATCATTTCAGCCGTGCAAATGACGAAATTCTTGACACATATAATCTTGTTGCAGCACAAGGTAAGAGCATTGCTCCGTCATATAACGGAAGTTCTGAAACTGCGATTTTTGGTATTTATCCAATGGCAAAGGACGGACTTTCGGACAGTGAAAAACAAGAAATCTGTGCTTTTGCAGATGGTGCTTTAATTACTGCACCTGAAAGTGAGAATATTGCGCCATTCACAAACGATAACATAACACTCCGAGATGCTAATGCAGACGGAATAAATGAAAAAGATTTGAAAAATCCTATTATGACTGGTATGTCAGGTAACCTTGGAAAATACATCACCAAGGGTGTTAAGGCGATTACTCATATTGTTACAACGCAGATTAAGGCAAAATAATCTTTGCAATTTTTTATAATTTGTTGTATAGTAGGTTTTAATATTTCTTGATTGGGGAATGTTTTATGGAAAATTTATCACAGAGAATTGCCGAAACACTCAAAAAAATGATTGTTGAGGAACATAAATATAATTATGGTGAAAAGTTACCTAATGAAAATGAGCTTTCACAAGAATTAGGTGTTAGCCGTACTACCTTGCGTGAGGCTATTCGTACTCTTATTTCAAACGGTGTGCTTGTGGTTAAACGCGGTAAGGGTACTTTTGTTGCGGAAGAGATTGACCAGTATTCACAGAACATTGAAGTAAATGACTTTTTAAAGAAGAAGGTAACTCTCCGCGACTTATACGAAACCCGTCTTATTTTTGAGCCTGAAGCAGCAGCACTTGCTTGCAAGCGCGCAACTGATGATGAAATTGCAGAAATATTAAGACTTGGTGAAATTTGTCAGAATGAAATAAAAAAAGACCCATCCGGGAAGAAACGAATTGAATCCGAAAGTTCTTTCCACGGTGCAATTCTCAAAGCATCACACAATGAATTTTTAGGGCAATTCCTCCCCATACTTACAAACACAATTCAAAAAACAATTGAATTAAATTATAATCTTGAAAACATTGCCGAGGAAGCATACAAGGACCATATTATGATTATGAAATTCCTTGAAAAGAGGGATATTGTGGGTGTTAAAAGTGCTGTTACTATTCACCTGCACCACGCAATGCTCAATGAACAAATTTCTTTTGAATAATTTCTAAAAAAGGTATTGACAATTTATTTTTATCATATATAATATGTTGTATGACAACATAAATGAGATGTCAAACAACATATTATTTTTATTTTAGGAGATTTTTATTATGTCACAGCAAAGAATGTTCTATCAACAGGATTGTAATTTAGGTTTATTGGACGGCAAGACTATTGCAGTTATCGGTTACGGTAGCCAAGGTCATGCTCACGCTCTTAATGCTAAAGAGTCAGGTTGTAATGTTATTATCGGTCTTTACGAAGGCAGTAAGTCATGGGCAAAGGCTGAAAAACAAGGCTTTGAAGTTTACACAGCAGCTGAAGCAGCAAAAAAAGCTGACATCATTATGATTCTTATCAACGATGAATTACAGGCTGATATGTATAAGAAAGATATTGAACCAAACCTTAAAGAGGGCGATATGCTTATGTTCGCTCACGGTTTCAATGTTCATTTTGGTTGTATTACTCCACCAAAATTCGTTGACGTTACTATGATTGCTCCAAAAGGACCCGGTCATACAGTTCGTTCAGAATATCAGGCAGGCAAAGGTGTTCCTTGTCTTGTTGCTGTTCATCAGGACGCATCAGGTCAGGCTCTTGATAAGGCTCTTGCATATGCACTTGCTATCGGCGGTGCTCGTGCAGGTGTTCTTGAAACAGATTTCAGAACAGAAACAGAAACAGACCTTTTCGGTGAGCAAGCAGTTCTTTGCGGTGGTGTTTGTGCTCTTATGCAAGCAGGTTTTGAAACACTTTGCGAAGCAGGTTATGACCCAAGAAATGCTTACTTTGAATGTATTCACGAAATGAAGCTCATCGTTGACCTTATTTACCAGAGTGGTTTCGCAGGTATGAGATATTCAATTTCAAATACTGCTGAATACGGCGACTACATCACAGGTCCAAAAATCATTACTGACGAAACAAAGAAAGCTATGAAGAAGATTCTTTCTGACATTCAGGATGGTTCATTTGCAAAAGAATTCTTGCTTGATATGTCACCTGCAGGTCGTCAGGTTCACTTCAAGGCTATGAGAAAGTTAGCTGCTGAACATCCTGCAGAACAGGTTGGCGAAGAAGTTAGAAAGCTTTACAGCTGGAACAACGAAGAAGACAAGTTCATCAACAACTAATTCATCACATAAAAAGATTAAGAGTACGGAATTTGGTTTCCGTACTCTTTTTTGTAGTTATTCAATTATAAGTTTACCGTCAGCATCAACATTGTAATGACCGACTGTGATT
>CALEJF010000011.1 GCA_937898625.1 uncultured Clostridia bacterium
CCTACAAATTCAAATTTATCTAACTGTTCTACAAATTGGAATTTAACGCTCCGTAGAACTGAAAGTTTCAAGCGCTTGACAAATTGGAATTTACATAAGTGAATAAACAAGCTGAAGGTCATCTGGTTCATCATTTGCAATGGAAAGAATAGGATTATCAGTAACATCTGCTCCCATAGCTCTGTAGAAATTAATTGTTTCTTCTGATGGACAAGCAGAAATATACAACTCCCTTGCTCCGTTTAAGCGTGCTTCTTCCACTGCTTTTTCCCATAATATACAGCCAATTCCCTGACCACGAAAATTCTTGTCAACTTGAATCAAATCAAGAATCATCCACTCGGATATCAATTCCTTCACAAGACTCATAAAGCCAATAATTTTACCTTCCTCAAGTGCAAGATAGGATATATAATTATTATCAACAAGGTCAAGAGCGACTTCTCTTTTTTTATCTATACTCCAATCCATCATACCAGGTTGTTCTTCAAGAACATACTTCTCGTCTTTTCTAACATATATTCTTGTAATCTCCTGTTGACGGTTAAAAGCATCCAGATTAATTTCCGAAAAGCCATCACATCTTACTTTTTCAATTGTCATACAAGCCTCCACAAATTCAAATCTTCAGTTGCTTTCAATCTCTCTACACGACTGAAATTTTACGACTTCTTTATTTTGACCAATTCACCAATCATTGCCCCACCAATGATGCACACTGCACCTATAATTTGGACAATGGTCATCTTCTCACCAAGCAAAATTGAAGCAAAAACAACTGCCGACAATGGTTCAAGATAACCACATACAGCTACAGTTTGAACCGGCAATTTAGCAAGTGGAGAAAAATATAAATAACACCCAATCCCAGTATTTAAGATACCTAATATTAAAATCCAATGCCAATCATCAGAAGGTATGTTGATAACAAAGCCTTGTTTGAAACCGACAAATACTGCAACCGTCAAGAAGCTTACCAATAGCTGTATTACAGAATTTTCCATGCCTGTAATATTCTTGGACTGCTTATTAAGAGTAACCATAAAAAAGTACATAACTGCTGACATAGCACCACAAATAATTCCCCATGTACTGCTACCCTCGGTAACCGCATTCCCATTAACAAAATAAATGCCTATAAGAACAAGTAAAAATCCAAGTATCTTAGTTGCTGTAAGTTTCTCCCTAAAAATCAAAGGGGATAAAATCATTACTATTACCGGACCACAATAATACAAAAGCGATGCCAAACTTACACCTATCTGTTGATAAGCTTCATATAAAAACATCCAACTTGTTCCCATAGCAATTCCGGACAAAACGATATACACAGTATCTTTTCTGTATGTAATAATGTGAAAATTTCCTTTGCTGACAAGGAATAAAATCATTAAAAGAACGCTTCCAATAAGCGTTCGTAAAAATACAATTTCATAGCTGCTCAATGCAATATTACTTGCCACAATACCATTTAAACCAAACAGCAATAATGCTGACAAATATTTTATAAATGCTTTCTTATCCATAATAACCTCTTGCTTTTCAATATCGAGAAGTATATCATAATACCAAGCATAACAAAAACAAATATTTGTTATGCTTAAAATCACATTTTGGAATAGGTGTTATCATGGACATGAATTTACAAAAATACCTCTCTTTTGTGAAAACGGTTGAATACGGGAGCTTCACAAAAGCAGCAGAAATTCTTAACTATACCCAATCCGGTGTCAGCCGAATGATTGCAGACCTTGAAAAAGAATGGAATATCACACTTCTTGAGCGAAGCAAATACGGTATCAAACCCACAAGCGACGGCATGAAGCTATTACCATATGCCCAAAACCTTTGTGCTGAATTTGATAAACTCCAAATGCAGATAGACGAAATTAACGGACTGGACTCAGGCTTAATTCGCATCGGTACTTTTTCAAGTGTTGCTACTCACTGGCTTCCTAACATAATTAAAGAATTTCAAAAAGATTATCCTAACATTGACTATGAACTATTGTTAGGTGACTATACCGAAATCGAAGAGTGGATTCATACAGGCAGGGTTGATTGTGGATTTTTAAGATTGCCAACTCATCAAGAATTCGAAACTATCTTTTTGCATCAGGATAAACTTATGGCAATTATCCCTGAAAATCATTCTTTAAGAGATATTGACAAGTTTCCTGTTTCTGCACTTTGTAATGAACCTTTTATGTTGCTCGAAAAAGGAGCCAAAGCGGAAATATCTGAAATATTCGAACGAAACAATCTAACACCAAATGTGAAATTTACAACTTGGGATGATTACGCCGTTATGTCAATGGTTGAAAGTGGTCTTGGAATCGCCATATTACCGGAACTAATCTTAAGGCGTGTCCCATATAGGATTCTATCAAAAGAATTAGATGTTCCTGCTTACCGTGATATAGGTCTCGCACTAAAAAGCGAGAAAAATGCCTCTCTCGCAGTAAAAAAATTTTTGGACTATCTGAAATATCGCTAGTTTCCCAACAAAAAACTCTACGGCACCCACGCTGTAGAGTTTTATAATATGTGCAAAATCCAAATTCATGCATGCTTTCAATCTCTTCACAAGACTAAAAGCATCTTGTGAGTAATCACATTATTCTCTTACATCCTTGCAGAGATGTATTTTAGAATCGTCAATGCTGTTTCGTCTACACCGGATGAAGAGTCCACAACAAGATCATAGTTCTTCTCATCTCCCCAAAGCTTACCGGATATGTGTCTGTAATAACTGGCTCTGGCTTTATCGGAACGGCGGACATTTCTCTTTGCTTCCTGTAATGTATCTCCGTATACTTCCATTACTCTATGGATACGATATTCCTTCGGCGCACCAATAAAAATTCGGAATACATTTTCATAATCCTTTAAGACATAATCTGCCGACCTTCCCACGATAACGCAACTGCCATTATTCGCAATTTTTCGAATAATCTTATCCTGTGCTGCAATCGCAAGTTGCACTACATGAGTACTTGCATATAATTCATATAATACATCCGGCGCATTTTTGTGTATATCTGAAATAAACTCTTTATCCAAGCCACTTTCATGTGCAGCCAATGCTATCATTTCCTTGTAATAGAATGGGATGCCAAGTTTCTCTGCCACAAGTTTACCAATCTGCTTACCGGAAGAACCGTGTTCTCTTGCAATCGTAATAATCAAGCCCGGTTTTGATTCCTTCAATGCGACAACTTCCTTCTCTGCGAAAATACTACTCTTTTCCTTCTGTACATATTCACTTGTCAGGAACTGACGATAATATACAAAACCGACAACACTGGTAATCACCTCTGTTACCGGAAATGTCATCCAAAACCAGTTAAGTCCTAACCGTGAGAAAAGAAAGCCCAATGGTACAAACAACACTACTGTACGAATCACAGTCAGAAATGAACTTTTCAAACTCGAACCTACTGCTTGAAAAAATACCGGAAAAATCAACGATGTTACCATCGGAATAAAACTGATTCCAACAAACCGAAAGCCAACACGTCCAATCTCAATTACCTGTGCATCCGATGTAAACACCTGCAACATCTGTGTCGGAATAGAAACAAAACACAAGGTTCCCACAGCCATCAGTGCCAATCCAAAGCCTATTGCAGAAGTTAAGGTCTTTTTGCATCGCTCTATATTTCTTGCAGCATAATTAAAACTAACAACCGGGACAATACATGTCTGCATTGCACCTAAAGGAATAAAGAAAAATGTCTGCCATTTATAATATAATCCCAAAGCAGTAACTGCCTGGTCAGAAAATGTGGATAATATCAAATTAAGTCCCAATATGTAAAAGGTATATGCAGATTGCATCAAAATATTCGGTACACCCAATCGGAAGATTTTCGTAATATAGCGTGGGTATACTTCTTTTGACGGAGATTTTCTAAATCCTTTCCGAAACACAATCAGCGCCGCCACAATTTGTCCTGCTACTGTTGCCACAGCAGCACCTGCAATTCCCATTTCCGGTAATCCAAACATACCAAAAATCAGCAAAGGGTCAATTACAATATTTGTAATTGCACCAAATATCTGTGCCATCATAGGAGTTTTCATATCACCATTTGCTTGCAAAACTTTCGTCCATATGCTTTCAAGAAATAATCCAAAACTGAAAATACATACGATTCGTCCGTATACTATTACATCATTTATAACTTCTACCGAATCCGTAGACATTTTTGCATATGCAGGCATAATCAGCCAGCAAATCACGGCAAACAAAAACCACATGGCAACTGCCAGCGGCGTCCCAACACCAGCATAATCATCTGCTTCTTTTTTCTTTCCCACACCAAGCTTTGCAGCCATGACAGTATTGATACCTACACCTGTTCCAACTGCAAGTGCAATCATCAAAAGTTGAAGCGGATAAATAATAGACAACGCTGTAAGACCTGTATCTGAATATCTTCCAATGAACAAACTGTCAACAATATTGTAAAGTGCTTGAATCAACTGTGCCAGCATCACAGGTGGTGCGAGCTTAAATAATATTTTACTAATTTTCTCTGTACCAAAAAATTCTGTTGTGTCCACTGTCAATTACCTCTTTTCTTCCAATGCGCAGTTTAGTGCCGCATCATATTCTAATAACAACCCAGTAAGCATTGCTATTTTGTCTTCCCCTAGTAACTCTATGGCTCT
>CALEJF010000012.1 GCA_937898625.1 uncultured Clostridia bacterium
TAGAGCGATTGAAAAATACGGTTTTGATGCTTTTGTTGTGGACGAAATATTTGATGTCGCTTTAACTGAATGTGAATTGAATGAAAAGGAAATGTTCTATATAAAACAGTTTGATAGTTTTTATAATGGTTATAATTCGACTTTGGGTGGCGAGGGTATGAGCGGATATCAACCACCAACTGGTAAAAATCATAAACAAAGTGTGCGTGTATGTCAAATAGACCCAAGTGGAAAATTAATTAAAGTTTGGGATAGCTTTGGTGATATTTATAGAGAGCTTGGACTTGCTAAAGGTGCGATTGCTAATGTATGTACTGGTCGCAAAGAAACTTCAGGTGGATTTGTATGGGTATATGAAAAAGATTACGACCCAAATAAGAACTATAGCAGAACTCCTAAAACAAGGGGTGGTGGTGCTCGTACTAATAAGCTCATTTTATTACTAGATTCAAATAATAAAATTATACAAAAATTTATTTCTGCTGTAGAAGCATCTGAAGCTCTTGGGATATCTAAGCAAGAAGTGAGCAGAATATGCAAACATCAAAGAAAGAAACCAAAATATAATTTAGTTTTTAAAAGTGAATATATAGAGGAACAACGACTGAGCGTGAGAGAACTTTGCGAAGCATCGTAAAGTTATGCAACAGTCTGAACTGCAACTATAATCTAAAAAAGAAATTGCAGAGGAGCGGTCAGAGGTAATCAGACCACTTAAAGAAGAACCGCCCCCGCCTATGATGATTTCATAGGTATAAATAGCTGACTACCGACAGCTATTAGTAACATAGTGTTTTACGCAATCGGTAATGTGGGCGACAGCAAAAAGTCCGATGACACAAGGGTTAATAATGCAAACGACCCAAAAGAACATATAATTGAAATTAGCGATGCTGATAAGCCTTTGTCTGCTTTCCCAACTGGCAAAGAAGGCAATGTTGTTTGTCCTGTAGGAGAATGGTGTGATGGCAACTCAGCATACGATATCTTGCATTCTGCTGAATATGTATATGATGAAGAAGGCGAGTTTGAATCGTTCGGCGGAACAACATATGAATTCAGATATGAGATGAAGGATATTACTGAAGAACAGAGAGAAGTAAATATTAATGCGTGGAGAGACTTGTATAAGTTCATAGTAACTTCAACAGATGAAGAGTTCTATGCAAACTTAAAGAATTATTTTGTTGTAAATTCTGCACTGTATTTCTATTTGTTCACAGAAAGATATACGATGGTCGATAACAGAGCTAAGAACAGCTTCTGGCATTATGGCAAAGTATATATTTCTAACGCTGAGGCTGCTGAACTTGGCGAAACAGAAGCAAGTTATTATATTATTGATGATGAAGCTGCTGCTATCAATGATGGCTATCGTTACGATTTAACTCAGGGTTACGATATGGATACTGCGCTTGGCATTGACAATACTGGCGACTATGTATTCTCTTATGGTAAAGAAGATACTGATTACTATGTGGACGGAGACCCGACTTCTGATTATGTGTTTAGAGTCGCAGATAGTGTATTCTTCTGTAGACTTCGTGATTTATTCCCGTCAGAAATGCAAGCGATGTTCAAAGACAGAGAAGAAAAGAATGCTTGGAGTTCTATTTCTCTTATCAGTCAATGGGATAATGCTCAGGCTCAGTTCCCTGAAGAACTGTGGAGATTGGACTACGAAAGAAAGTATTATAGAACATATCTTGGTTTGTCTATTGACAACAGCATAAATGAAGGCGAAGGTAGAGGCGTAGACAAATCCTTCTTAATTGGCAAATTCTTTGGTCGTAAGAAATATGCAAGACGAGCATTTGAAACTAATCAAGAAATTTATTTTGCTACAAAGTATTTTGGCAATAAGGCTCTTTCGGATGTATTCTGGATTAGAGGCAATGTTCCTATTGGTGGCAGCATAAAGCCTAACTATTCTCTCACTTTAATTCCTTACTCTGATATGTATGTTTGTGTACAGTATACAAGTACTGGCACTCCAATTCATAAGAAGGTAAAGGCTGGAGAAACTGTGCGCTTTGAAAGCGACGCAGAAAGAATGGACTTTATCTATGTTTATGCGGCAAGCTTCATTCAGGAAGTTGGCGATTTGTCAAGATGTTTTGTTGGTGACAATAACTTCTCAAGCGCAACTCGTCTGCAAAGACTTACAATTGGTAGCACTGATAATGGCTATGAAAATACATTTATGAAAGAAGTTTTGGTTGCCAATAATCCACTTCTCGAATATTTAGACCTTAGAAATATTTCTGGTATTAATACAGTGATTAATCTAAGTAGCTGTAGCAATTTGAAGGAATTGTACGCAGAAGGCACAAATGCAACTGGTGTAATTTTTGCAAATGGCGGATTGTTACAGACTGCACATTTGCCGAGTATAACATCTTTGTCAATGAAGAACTTGAATTATATTCAAGATTTCGTAGTCAGCAACTATAACAATTTACAGACTTTAATTGTAGAAAATACTCCCAATATCAATACTTATGACATTATTAATATAGCACACTCTCTCAAGTTGCTTAGATTAATTAATTTGAATTGGGACTTTGTTCCCACAATTGAAAATGCTTCTATTTTTAATAGACTGTTGACAATTGGCGGCATTGACTCATCTGGATATGAGGTTGACATGTCTGTATTAACTGGTATTGCTTCTGTCGCTGTTGTTGGACAGCATGACTTATATCAGTACCAAGAAGCGTGGTCTGACCTAACCATTGTTCCAACTACTGTTATTAAACAGTTTGCTGTTACATTTAAAAATGATGATGGCACTGTGTTGGATATTCAATATGTTGACCAATTTGAAAATGCTGTTGACCCTATCACGAAAGAAGAAAATCCAATTGCTACTCCTACAAAGAAGAGTACAATTAGCCACGATTATACTTATGCTGGTTGGGATAGTTCTCTTGTTAATATTATTGAGGATAGAACAATTATCGCAACATATACAGAATCACTTAGAAAGTATACCGCTCAGTATGTTTCAAAGGGTGTAATTGTTAAGTCAGTTACTGGTCTGTATGGCGAAAACATTGTTTGTGATGATATTCCTGTTTATACAGCAGAAGAGCCATATGCCTTCTATTTGTTTAACAGATGGGATAAGAGCGGATTCTTAGACAACGGTTTCGATGCCAATGGCGTTAAAACTATTAATGCCATTTTTGATAGATTTGAATATTCTTCTACTGCTTTTGATGGTAGAGATTTGGCAGACCTCTCTCCTGTTGAAATTTATGCAATGAACAAACTTGGTTTGGCACAAGATATCATTACAGATGGAGACCCTTACTCTTTCTCGTTGGGTTATGACTTTAATTACGACGATATTGAATCTGTGGAAATTATTGGTGAAAACAGTGAGCTTGGTGATAAGTATAAAGGTGTTGTCGAATTTAATGGAAGTAATTATTTAGACACAGGTATTCAACTGTTTGATGAAGATAAGGATTTTATACTCGCTATTGATTATGAGTTTGCTAATGCCGCTGCAAATGCCGTACTTGCACAGTGCTATCAAGGAAACGGCAGTGTTGGATTTAAGCTACAGTATAATAATGGCGTTCAATTAAAATGGGGTTCAAACACATCTAATGTTGCAAATGTCAACGAACGAGAGATGATTGTTGTTAGACATAAAAAGGGTGATACTAACTTAACTGTTTATAGTTCTAACTTGAATGAAACAGAAGTGGAAATTTCGTCTCTTGCAAGCAAGGAGTTTACATCTACGACAACTTTAATGTTTGGTTGTGAAAAGCAGACATCCACAATATTTACCAATTATGCAACTGGAAAGATTCATTGGGCAAAGATTTGGTATAAAGATTTAGGTGAGGATGTTTGTAAAAAACTTGCCTTGTGGACGCACGAAAATATTGGTTTTAATGCTTGTGGATTTAATAGATATTATTTGGTTGACAATCCTGATGGTATGTGTTCGTTTAGTTTGATTGGTTCACATTTATTGGAGAGAACAAGACAAATGAATTCTACAGATACAAATGTTGGCGGTTGGGACAATTCGGAATTGAATCAATTCTTGAATGGCAGATTGTATAGTGCTATTCCAACTCAGATTAGGTCTTTGATTAAACCTGTCGTTGTTTGGTCTTCTGTTGGTGGTGGTTCAACGACTGCTCCTTCAACCGAACTATCGTCTTCTAACTGTTATATTTCAATACCTTCTGTTAAGGATGTAGACGGAATTAACACGAGCGGTGTGGCAAATAGTGACCCTTATAATAGCGAAAGCTTTACCCATATTTCAATTTTCTCAAGTGTTGATGCAAGAAAACGAGCGTTTGATAATGGAGATTATAATGATTACTGGTTGCGTTCACCTGCCATTAATTATCCAAGATACTTTTGGAGAGTTGAAGCAGATGGTTCTTTATATGCGATTTCACCTGCCAATACTAAATATGGTGTATTGATTGAAATTTCGTTCTAATTTGTTGGTGGAGGTGGGTTATACCTGCCTCCACCTTTTGTGAGGTAAATATTATGTATTACAAAGTATTAAAGAATAATAAAGTAATAGATGTGCTTCAGGGTCTCACATATTTGAAATACCAACCAAAGAATAAAATCATGGTTTTATGTGGTTTAAATGAAGCACAAGCAATTCTTTCTTCTGACGGAAACACCATATGGCACGAAGTATCTTTATATGAATTACCTGTAAGTGGATTTGATACTGTTGAAGTAGTTGAGATTGACGAGTATGAGTATAAGCAGTTAAAAATGTTAAACGGTAAGACGGCGGAAGAAATTGCTGATGCAGTAATCTTATCCTTAATTGAGGATGGCATTATTTAAGGAGGGATTATTGTGAAAGAATTTAGTGTATTTGTAGAGTCTATGAGACGACTGTACAGAGACGGGAAGGTAAATGAAAAGAAAATTGTTGAATTATATGAAAGTGGAAAAATTACAGAAGAAGAAAAATGCTATATTTTAAACGCCCTTTAATGGGACTTTGATACTCTGTATCAGGGTTTTATATATAAATATTATTTTATAAAGGAGGAAAAGATATGGCTGATAGAGCAAAACACGCATTTGGTGCGCTTGAGAACATTGATGCAGCACTACAAAATGAGCTAATTGATGCTTATGACATTTTATTTGTCAAAGATAAAAATGGTAAACCGTATGTTGGATGGATTGATAAAGATGGCAATAAAGTGATTTGCCAAGAAGAAGACGAAGTTGTTATTGTCGAGGGCGAATCTCTGCCTGAGTCTGGCGAGTCAGGAAAGATTTATGTTTTCGGTTCAGACGCTTATGTTTGGAATGGCAATGAATTCGTAAATCTGTGTAAGCCTACTGATGTATCTGCATTGGAGGAAGAAATTGCTACTAAGGTTACAGCAGAAGAAGTAAAAACAATGATTAAAGAATCTGAGGATTCTTCTGTTGAAATTGTAGAATTCTAAGACAAAGGTGGTGGATATAAAACATGGCTGAAAATATTTTACAAACACTGATTAACAACGCTATTGAAAATACCGTTGTTAAATTAACAACTGATATTGTAGTAACAGAAACCGCAATAGTGTCAAAAAATATTACTATTGATTTGAATGGTTATACAATTAAGAACACAGAAGACATTTGGAATGAAGACGCAAAAAGTTGGTCTTTAATTTCTGTTCGCAATGGTGGTATTTTAACATTATTAGACAGTAGTGATGCTGGCACTGGTACTTTGCTTGCAAAAGAAAATGACTGCTTTGCTGTCGATGTTCGCAACGGCGGTATGTTAATTGTTGAAAGCGGTAATTACATTGGCAACATTTCTTCTGTTTATGTTCATAGTGGTATTGCATATATCAATGGCGGTTATTACAAGGTTCAACAAATTTCTGGTGCAAATGGATATGGAGAGACTATTAATTGTTATGATGCCAACTTCAAGAATGGCACAGCTAAAGTAATTATATCTGGTGGTTCTTTCTATAATTTTGACCCTACAGATGCTGCTGAACCTGCTGATTGTGGTCAGAGTTATCTATCCAAAAATACAAAGATGGTTTATGACGAGACCACAAACTCTTATGGGGTAACTAAACGAGAGTTTAAGATTGTTGCTACAACCAGCGATAGAGTTGAATCGCTAGGGGTCAAAGACGGACAACTTATATTTATCCAAGACGAAGGAAGAGTTGCTTTTGATTTTAATGGTAATAGAGTTTTTTATGACCATAGTGATGAATTGGATGATATTTGCTCTAAGATTACCGCTCTTGAAGCAAAAGATGTGGAATTTGAAACACAGATGAAAGAAAAAGTTGATGCAACAACAGTGCAGACGATGATTGAAGAACATTCTGAGTCTGCAATGACAATTGTTGAGTTCTAAATTGTTCTAGTAATGGAGGTGCAATATGGCGGATACAACTACTAGACAAATATTATCCCTTGTTGCCACAAGCTCCTCTAAGATAAGAGATTTGGTGATAAAAGACGGACAACTTATTTTCATTCAGGATTTAGGTCGTATTGCTTTTGACTTTAAGGGCAAGAGAGTTTTTTATAATCAAATTGTAGAATTGGACACCGAAGCTAACAGATTGGCATTGGAAGCCCCATTAAGCGGCTACTATTTCGTTATTGATAGTGCTTGTTTATGGTTCTATAAAGACGGTTGGATTCAGATTACTGAAAAACCGCAAGAAATAGTGTTCGTGGGAGTCGAGCTTCCACAACTAGGACAACAAGGAAAATTATATGTTGATACTGATGATAGAGAAATTTCTGTCTGGGATGAAGAAACTGATAAATATATAGTGGTTTCTAATTATACTCAAGAAGTTTCTGCCGCAGATATCGAAAATTTATTTGATTAAATATTTTATTTATTAAATTCAACTTTCATTTAGACTGCAAGAAAAATTGCATAGAGCTATATAGCGATACATAAAATTGCAAGAAAACTTGCACTTAAAATGAGAGTTTTATTTGTTTATATTTTTATGTTTAGTGCTTGATGTTTAATGCTTATATTTTATTTTAAATTTGCAAATTTAAAGGAGAATGAAAATTATGGCTACTGAAAGAAAATTTGTTTCCTTATCAAAGCTTGGTCTGTATGATGAGAAAATTAAGAAAGTAATCACCGATGGCGATGCCGCTGCGTTACAAGCTGCTAAAGATTACGCCGATTCTTTAGAGGAAAATTACGATGCAGCAGGTTTAGCTGCTACTGCAAAATCTGAAGCTGTTGCGTATACCGATGCCGAAATTGTAAAGGTGAATACCGCTGTTGCAGAAGCAAAGACTCAAGCAGACAAGGGCGTTGCCGATGCTGCTACCGCTGACGGCAAGGCTGTTGCCGCTCAGACTGCTGCGGATAATGCTCAGACTGATGTGGATAACCTGAGCGAGTATGTTGGCACTATTCCTTCTGATTATACCGAAACTAATGTTATTGCGTATATTAACAAGAAGGCACAGGAAACTCTTGATGCTGCTTCTGGCGGTTCTTCTGAATCTGCCGCAAGTGTGCTTCAAGCTCTGAATACCTACAAGGCTGAGAACGACCCCAAGGTTACTAAGAATACTGAGGATATTGCTGGTCTTACTACTGCACTGGACGAAGAGATTGCTCGTGCTGGTGTCGCAGAAAAGGCTAATGCCGACGCTATTAAGGCAATTTCCGATGACTATCTGAAGAAGACTGACAAAGAAGAACTTCAGGGCAATATCGATGTCGTTTCTGGAAAGGTTACTACTCTGATTGGCGAAGATGCTAATAAGTCTGTTCGCACTATTGCCAATGAAGAGCTGGCTAAGCAGTTAATCACTGAAAATGCTGCTGAGTCTCTGGATACTCTGGCTGAGATTGCCGCTTGGATTCAGAGCCATCCAGACGATGCTTCTGCAATGAATCAGGCTATCGAAGCTCTGGAAGCAAAGGTTGATACTGGTAACAAGACTGTTTCTGCTTATGTGACTGATGCTATTGCCGCTCTGTCTATTGGCGATTATGCTAAGGCTGCCGACCTGACTACTCTGGCTGGTCGTGTGTCTGAACTAGAAACTGCTGCTGCTACTCACGCTACTAAGACTGAGGTTGGCGCTGTTTCTGATGCTCTGACCGAGTACAAGAACGCTCACAAGGACGATTACACCAATGCTCAGGTTGATGCCGCTATTCAGGCTGTTGCAGACGATGTTGCTGCACTGAATGATACCTATGCTTCTGATGCTGAGCTTACTGCTGCTATTCAGAGTGAAGTGACCCGTGCCAATGGTGCTTATGCTGGCAAGGCTTATGAGACTACCGTTGATGGTCACATTTCTAACACTACGGTTCACATCACTGCCGATGAGAGAACTCTGTGGAATGGAGCTCTTCAATCTTCTGATGTTGCTACTGGTACTGCCAATGGCACTATTGCTGTGAAGGGTACTGATGTTGCTGTTAAGGGTCTGGGTTCTGCTGCTTATGCTGAGACCTCAGCTTTCGACGCTGCTGGCGCTGCTTCCGCTGTTGATACTAAGCTGACTGCCGAGGTGGACAGAGCAACCGCAAAAGAAACAGAACTTCAGAATGCTATCAATGCTTTTGTTGAAGTTTCCGAGGCTGAAATTAACGCCCTGTTCCAGCAGTAATTTTAAATTGTTTACAATTTCTTAACAAATAAAGTTATATAATATTATATAATAAGGAGAGGGGCATATACCCCTCTCCAACATTTAATGTAGAAAGGTATGAAAGTGCAAATGGAAGAAAAATTCAAATATATATTTTCACTTAAATTGGCTGGTTTTTTAATGATGAATGGTCATCGTATTATTCGCATTAATCATAATCTTAATGTGCGAGATAAAGATGTTTATGTGTTTGTTGATACACCAGAATTATGTCAATTAATGAGTGAATATTCAAATAGAAATAAAAATTCAAAGGAGAAAAATTATGGGGATTTTAACAAAAGAAGTCGAAGTTAGACCAACTGGAAAAATGATTCAATATTATAGAGATAGGGGTTATGATGCAAAATATAACCAGCCTTTAATTGTTGATGTAAATGATTTATCAAAAAATAGTCATATAAAAATAGATATCTTATGTGATATGTGTAAAAAAAATATTATGTCTGTTTCGTATCAAGAATATAATGTATCAATTGAACACACTGGAAGTTATGTTTGCAAACAATGTTCGCCTAAAAAGGTAAGACAAAGTAATTTAAAAAAATATGGCGTTCCTAATGTTAGACAAGTTGATGAAATTAAAAACAGGTCTCAAATGACAATGTTGGAGCGATATGGGGTAAAAAATTATGCTCAGACAGAAGATTATCATAAAAAAATGGAGCATATTATGATGGAGCGATATGGCGTTAAAAACGCTTCTCAGATGGATGGACATAAAGAAAAGTGTCGTAACACTTGTATTGAGAAATATGGTGAAGATTATGGGAAACACTTTTCAAAAAGAGCGATTAGTATATTTGAAGAAAAAACTGGTTATTCCCATCCTCTTCGTTCACCAACCATTAAAGAAAAGAGAAGACAAACGAACATAGAAAGATATGGTGTTGTTATGCCTTCTCAATTGCCAGAGGT
Source organism: uncultured Clostridia bacterium (assembly GCA_937898625.1). Lineage (GTDB taxonomy): Bacteria > Bacillota > Clostridia > Oscillospirales > Acutalibacteraceae > Fimenecus. The sequence goes on from CALEJF010000012.1 coordinate 9,607, forward strand.
TAGAGAAAAAATGTCTCAAGCTCTTTACTCCAATTCTTCTCAAAAGGTTTCAAGGCAACAACATTATATCAACAATATCTATCAAGGGATTTTAAATTTTCCTGTAAAATATTATAATGTTGATATCTATTTACCAGAAGACAATCTTATCATCGAATATGACGGTGGTGGGCATATGTTAAATGTAGTCACTGGTCGTGAGTCTATAGATGAATATAATCAAAAGGAAATCATTCGTAATAATATAATCAAAAAAGAAGGTTATAAGCAAATGCGAATTATTTCATCTAAAGACACTCTCCCATATGACCAAATTCTACTTCAAATGCTTTTAGACGCTCGTTCCTATTTCTCCCTCTATCCGAACCACAGTTGGATAGAATTTAACATCAATACTTCTACCGTTCGCAATGCCGAAAATAAAGACGGTACTCCCTATCAATTCGGTTCTCTTAGAACCATAAAAGATAATGATATAAACGATATACAAAATAATATAGCAAAGGAGGATTGATACCGATGAAAATGTTCTACGGTAATACTCCTATAAAGTCTTTAAACATCAAACACTATGAGGTTTCAACCAACGACGCTACTGTAATACCAAGCGATTTACAAGCTGGCATTACTTGTTATGCAAAAGGAAAGAAAGTAACTGGAACTGGTAAGAGCTTTAGCTTTGCAACATATGGAAATGGATGCACAAATGTCCCTCTGTTTATTCCAGATAATATAAATGTTATTCAAATTGGGAGCATTCAGCATCCTGTAAAGATGATTATTCCGATGAAAGAAATGAAAACACATGATTTTACAACCGCACAGAATATGGCGGAAATCATAATTGATGGTACAACTTATCCAATAAAAGTGTCTTTTCAAAATGGAATACTTACTATTGCTTGTGACCAAACAATAAATATAGAATTGTTTTACGGAAAGGACGAATACATATGAGTGTTCAATTACAATACACATACGCTATCATCAATGTCGTTACTGGGGAATGTATGGCTAACTTAACTCAAAGTTATGAGGTTAATCATGAGTCTTATATTCTTGTGCCTACTTTGGATGATTATGTAGGTAAATATTATAATCGTGAAGATGGACTATGGTATTTAGATTCTTCAATGGAAACTGTATGGGCTGACGCTCCACAATGGTAATTTAAATATACAAACATATATATAGGGAGCTAACCCCTCCCTATTCTTAACAATTTAAAAAAAATAAATAAAACTTAATAGTTATTATCTATGCTTGTATGCGATAGCTAGGCACACAATTATATTGAATAACTATTAAGTTTATATAGAAACCATACTCCAATAGAAAGGAGAAATTAAATAAATGGCAAATACAAATAATTCAAGCACACAAAAAAAGTATGCAAGTTTACAAACCTTGCAAACATTCCTAAACAACCTTAAAACCATATTTGCCTCCCTCACCCACACTCATTCATACGATGAACTGAGAAATAAGCCATTTTATGAAGGCACAGACTACTCTTCTATTCTATCAGATGGCGTTTCCACAGTGAATTTCTATGAATGGGGTGGTGGTGTTTATGGTGCTGCTGTTACAGACGCACCTAAAGTATTAGCCCAAGATGTATCTCACAAGGTTATATGGGATGGCGTAGAGTACACTGTGACTTCTGCTTATGCTGGTGATAATGAAGCTGGTAATACCATTGTATCTTTAGGTGCTCCATATGGTGATTACTCAACTTATCCTTTTGGTATTGATAGTTATCAAACAGCATCTGGCACATATGAGTTTAGTATTCATACAAACTCATCCTCTTCTACTCACACGATTGACATTTTAGAACTTGGTTCTAGTTTTGTGACTCTTGACGAAAGATTTATCCCAGATTCAATTGCTAGAGTTGTAGATGTAGATGTCGCTTTAAATGAAAAGGCAGACTCCGTTCATACTCATAACGATATCTATTATACTAAAACTGAAATAGATAATTTGAATTTGATAGACATCTCTGACATTGATGCTATTTGTAGTTCAACTATTGAATAATAATTTATTTATTTTTTAATTATTTTAGCAATTTTAAAAACAAAAAGAAAGGAGGTTGAGCAATGGCAATTAAGAAATATGCAACTTTAAATACTTTATCGAAATTTTTAGACAACTTAAAGAATTTGTTTGCAACAAAAACAGAAATGAGCGCAAAAGCAAATAAAACTCACTCTCACGCTGTTTCAGACATATCTAATTTACAGACCACCTTAGACGGCAAAGTTTCTACTTCGAGAACCGTTAATGGCAAAGCATTGTCATCAAACATTACTCTATCTGCTTCTGATGTGGGCGCTGCAAGTTCTTCACATACGCATGATGACCGTTATTATACGGAGACCGAAATAGATTCTAAACTTAGCAGCAAGGCTAATACAAGTCATAATCATAATTCTGCCTATGATACCAAGGGTGCAGCCGCAGATGTTCAAGAAAATTTGAATACAGTTAGCGACACTCTTGATGTACATATTGATAATTTGGATATTCACTTTACTGCCGCTGAAAGAACCAAGCTTTCTGGCATTGCTGCTGGTGCTCAAGTTAATACAATTACTGGTGTAAAAGGCAACTCAGAGTCTGCATATAGAACTGGAAATGTTAACATCACAAAAGCAAATATTGGTCTTGGCAATGTGGATAATACTGCCGATGCTAATAAGAGCGTTAAATATGCGACCTCCGCTGGAAGTGCAACTAAAGCTACACAAGATAGTAATGGAAATACAATTTCTTCTACTTATGAAACAAAGTCGGATGCTTCGGCTAAGTTAGCTTCGGCTAAAACTTATGCGGATAATGTTGGTGCTACAATCAAAAACGATTTATTGAACGGTGCTGGTTCTGCGTATGACACTTTAAAAGAACTTGGGGATTTAATTGACGATAATACAGATGCAATAGACGCATTGGAAACGGTTGCTGCTGGTAAGGCAAACAAAACTCATACTCACGCTATTTCAGATGTAACAAATTTGCAATCGACTCTAAATAATAAATCTGATAGTAATCATACTCATAATAGTATAATTTCAAGAGGAAACACACAGGCAGAAACAGAAACCACACGACCAAGCGTAAATGGTTTGTCGATGACACAAGCATACAGTAATGGATATCCTCAAAATTACGGAAATATATTAAATCTCAAAGGTCAAGGTGATGGTCAGTTATTAATCGGTTGGTCTGGAACTTCAGGAGCACACGCTCCCGTATATGTAAGAAGCAAGAGAGATGTATCTGATGCAAAGTGGTCAGATTGGGCGCAAGTATATACAACGGCTCATAAACCAACTCCTACAGATATAGGAGCTGCCGCAAGTTCTCACACCCATAAGGTTGCTAATATCACTGACTTAACCGCAACTGCAACTGAGTTGAATTATATGGATGGCGTTACTTCTAATGTGCAAACTCAGTTAGATGGCAAGGCGGCTTCGAGCCATAATCATTCTGCCTCCAATATTACAAGTGGAACCTTGTCTTCTGATAGATTACCAACTGTTCCTGTTGCCAAGGGTGGTACTGGGGCAACTACTGCGGCTGCTGCTTTAACTAATTTAGGCATTACTGCTACTGCTGCCGAATTAAACAAGTTGGATGGCGTAACTGCGACTACTGCTGAATTAAATTATGTTGATGGTGTTACATCTAATATTCAAACGCAATTGAATGGAAAATCTTCTACTTCTCATACTCATAGTGCTGCTGGCTCTTCGTTAGGCTTCGTAAAAAGTGGTGGCGATGTCACTATCTCAAGCGGTGTTATTACGGTTAATGATGACAGTCATAATCATACAATCGCAAATGTAGATAATTTACAAACCACACTTAATGGAAAAGAAGATGTTATTTCTTGGAGCGCTATTACTCAAGGACAAACTTGGAGCCGTATTTGTTTGGTCAAAGCAAATACGGGTGTGGTAGGTTGGTCTGGTATTTTATCTGTTGGTTTTACCAGAGGAAATGTTGTTGGAAATGCTACATTCGCTATTAATGCGTCGCATAGCAATACCGTCTATATCACGCAGTTAAACGCTAATAAATATAGCACATTCCAAATTCGTGGTGTAACAGATTCGAATGCAACTAATACATATATTGAGATATATGACACTGCAAACAGTATTGCGTCTGGAACCAATCAGACAATGTATTGTAAATTTATCCCACTTTTAGGTTGTACGGTAACTAAATATACAACATTTACATCTGGTGCAACTATTCCAAGTGGTTATACTGCTGGTTCTGTTTTGACAGTTGATACATCTGGTGGTTCAATGGTGGCTTCTAAATTTGTAGGCAGTTTATCTGGCAACGCTTCGTCTGCTACTAAAGCAACGCAAGATGGCAATAGTAATAATATTGTAAACACTTATGCAACAAAAACGGAAGTAAATAATACAAAATCTAATTTGCAAACGCAATTGGATAGTAAGGCTGCAAGTTCACATACACATAATTATGCAGGTTCTTCAAGTGCTGGAGGCTCTGCTAATAGTGCTGTAAAATTACAAACTGCAAGAAGTATTGGCTTAGGAAATGATTTTACTGGAAGCGCAAATTTTGATGGCAGTGGCAACATAACAATTTCTGCTAAACATTATAATGCAAGCGTTAATAGTGGTAACAAGAGTAATTATCCTTATCATAGATTTGCATATAAAGGTTCAAAAGCTTCCCCTATTACTGGACAATATAATGACACAGATGCAATCTTCTGTATTAGAGAAACATATAATGGTGGTGGCTATGGTGTTCTTAAAGTGTCTCTTAGAACAAATAATTCTACTACCACATCACAAGCAAGTGCAACTTGGCTTGCTCGATATAACTTTGCATTGGACGATGTGAAAATTGGTTTATATAATGTCTCTGGTGCTACATATGTAGATTTGTATATAAAGGTTGGAACCTATGCAAGAACAACAGTCGTTCAATTAGAGGGTAATCGTTCTTGGTCTCTTGTGTCATCAAACGAGGTAAACGATACTACAACTTCTGATAAGAAGACATCTACAGAATGTTATGTAACCATTGAAAATGCGGCAACAACATTGCATAATCAAGCTTATTCATCAATTATTTCTTCTGTTGATGGCGGACAAGTTAACTACGCAAATAGCGCAAGTACTGCAACATCTGCTACCACTGCTTCTACTTGTACTGGAAATTCTGCAACTGCCACGAAGCTTTCTTCTGCTAAAACAATTAGTTTAACTGGCGATGTAACTGGTTCTACTTCTTTTGATGGTAGTGGAAATGTATCAATTACTGCTACTGTTGCAGACGACTCACATAATCATATAATTTCTAATGTTGATGGGTTACAATCGGCTCTTGATGGGAAATCTGCAACAAGCCATACACACACTGCCGATAATCTTGTTCAATGGGCTAACGCTTTATTTGCCACGGCTTCTAATGGCGGCGTTGAGTACTCTTATAGTACGGGTTCTGGTAAAAATGTATTAACAGAAATTTCTAATATGACTTCTGGTTTACATACAATTTATTCTATTGCTGGAACTACGGGGAATCCTAAGTCTGATGAAAGTTGGAGAATGTTGGTTCATAAAACTTCTACTACAATTGGTTGGGTTTTAGCTTTTGATGCACAAGGTTCTATTTATTCAAATTACCAATCTGCTGCTGGCACATTTAAGGGTTGGAGATGCATTTATGATGCAGACCCACCTATTCTTTGGATGGGAGAATATTGGTGTACAGATACTCAAACAGTAACGCCATCTAAGGCATTAAGTGCGTGTAGGAATGGTTGGGTGCTTGTTTGGAGCGACTATGATACAGAAAATGAAAAGGCGACAAATGGAGATTGTTTTACTACAGTAATTCCTAAATGGAATCCTAATCATGTAAAATGGAGTGGACAAAGTTTTATTGCCGCAGTACCAACAGGTTTAAATGATTCGGGAGTCATTACTTTTGCTGGTAAGAGATTATATGTTCACGACACCAAAATTACTGGTCACACAGTAAACGATGTTGCTCCGTCAAATGATGTTTGTTTAAGAGCAATTTATGAGTATTAAATGTAATTAATAAAGTTATATATTTGGAGTGGCAGTGTGTATTCTGCCACTCCTTTTTACTAAATAATTTAAGGAGGGGGTTAATTAGATGGCAAATAAATCAATTTTAGCCGCTTTCGAACGAATGTGGAATCATATTGTTGCCGCACTTGGCAATAAATCTGATGTAGACCATTCTCACTCAGAGTTCTATTTAAAAGAAGACCATGATTTGACTTTAATTTATGATAGCGGCGAGATTACTGAGGCAGTAAACTCTATTGCTGGTATTGATATTTCTGGCTATTCCAATATTCAAGTTGCGGTTCAGAACACAAATGACGGAACTAACACAACCTCTGCTGCTGGTGCAGTGATATTTACTGCTAAAAATGGAACAACATATCTGTTCCATACATGGCAAAATTTATTTTATACAACAAACGGTAATAGTACTTCTGGTCTCGCACATTTTAAAATCCTTAATGGATGGATAATGATGGAGCATGTAGCTACTGGCGCAAACCAAACTAAAAAGATGTTTAGTGAAACTGAAGGCGGTTCTGCTTTTAAATGCAGTATGTTCAGTGGCGGCGGTTTAATAAGATGCACAAATGAATTGTCTACTATGGCTGTGACCAGTTCAACACAAAGCGCTTCCAATTTCTTTGGTGTTGGTAGTAGAGTGATGGTATGGGGGTGTAAAGTCTGATGGCTACAAAAATTATTAAAGCATGGATTGATGGTGCAATTCAGGAGATTGAAGTTGAAGATATCGTACTTCCCGAAATGGAACCAAGTGTTGAAGAAAGATTAGATATTCTTGAAGACAAGCCCATTATAGCAGATGGTAATTTCCTTGTCGGTAACGGTACAGAAGATTTGGAAGAAATAACGCCAGACGAAGTGCTTTCTCATATTAACGGCGCAAGTATTGCTACTATGACAACTGCCGAATACGAAGCAATGGGTGATGAAGGTTCTAATGCGAATACCTTATATGTGCTGACGGATGCGGAAGAAGAAAATTATTCCCAAGTTCAAATTATTACTTGGGAGGATGATGACTAATGGCTCTTTATTTAGGTGGCAATAAAGTAAAAATTAATTTAGATGATGTTATATATAATTTAAATTTATGTTCTACAATAACCGATGTTGTTCGATTATTGTCTTTAGACGGATATGCATTGCAAGATTCGACAGGGTTATATCTGATACCAAAAGATTCAGAGCCTTTGTTAACATCTTTATTACTATCATCGGATGGTTATGTGTTAACAGATGCAGATGGATTATATATAGTTTTTAAGGAGAGTGAATAATTATGGCTACAGAATATAGGCTGTCTCATACAGCAAAAGAAATAGATGAAAAATTAGGTCAAATTGAATCAATAAATAGCGATTTACATAATTTAGATATAATAGTTTCGGCAATTAAAAAAGGATTGTCTAACTCTGTTAAGGAAGCACTTTTAAATTGTTTTTCTAATGTTGCTTGGACTACTGAAGATGGTCAACAATGTTATGATGCACTACATGATGCTTTATATAATGATTCTGCATTGGTTGTCGATATTGATGTTGATTATTCTGGCGATTCTGTTGAAATAGGGGTTCAGACAAATACGCTTCCTGTTGTTACAGTTTTTTATGATGATGGCACAATAGAAGAAATTACAAGTGGTTTCACCTGTACACCCGAGATGATTGAAGAAGGGGATAACATAGTAACGGTTTTTTATAAAGGTTTTTCCAAGACATTTACAGTTGTAGGAGTAAAACCAAAAACATATGGAATAAGGTTAAGTGATGGATTTACACAATCTGAAAAAACTACTACAAATCTTTTTGGTGGGGATAGCTTCTCACTCAATTTCACATCGTATGTCCTTGTCATGAAGATTATTTTGGGCGACATCGTTAATTCTGGTAGTAATATTGGTATATTTGCAAATATTGAAACTGCTGCACTTGGATATACAAAAACAGATTGGTGGCAAGGCGCCAATTTTCCACAACCATCAGAAACTTTTGTATATGAATTAGAAAATGTAAGTACAATTACTTATGAAAACATTCCAGCAAGTTTCATTACTGAAGGTGATGCAATTAAAATTGGTCACAGCAGCACTGGATTTAATGAGGATATTACATTCTTAGGATATGAATGGTATGGTGTAAATGATAGTGGGGTCAGAACAATATTATCTAGTGTAAAACCGACATCAACACTAGGAGTTTTACATGATAGCTTTACAAATACAGATGTTGTTGCGTGGGAAGATACGAGTGGCATGACACTTGTTGAAATGTGAGGTGTAGACTGATGATATATGATATAAAAGGTTCAATACTTGAAAAATGCTACAATTTATCATCAGAATTAGTTCAGTTTTCCTATGATATGGGTGGTAATATTGCCTTTGATGGTGTTCAAGAAGAATATATAGATTATGAAAATTATCTTGAATTAAAAGACAGTATTACAGTAAATGAAAATAAAAACGGATTTTATATATATAAAGACAATAGTCATGTTCCTCTCGATTATTGTAAAAATTCAGTAGAATTTATATACAGAAGTGGTGCTACATTTGGAATTTTCTTAGGAGGAACTTTAGCGTATTTTGATGGTGAATATCTTAATGTATATAAAGACTATATACAAAATGAAAATATACCAACTACTGTAGCATTTAGTTGCCCTTGCACTCTTGTAGATGGCGAAACATATATGTTTACACTTACAAGAAAGTCGTATAATGTAATAGCGACAATAGGCGATTTTGAAGCGAATGGATATGTGCACAATATAGGTTCAGCATTTAATGAATGGCCTAATTTTGTTCAGTTCGGACATTGTATTTTTAGTGGCTCTATTTATATAAAAACAGCGAAACATTATATGCCATATTACGCTAAACATGTTAAAGCACTTATTGTTGGTGATAGCATTACAGAAGGTGTTGGTCTGACAAGTAGTGATTATGAACAAAGATATTCTTGGCAATTACTTAGAAAGTATTTTAACGATGATTGCATAACATGTGGTGTTGGTGGCGCTACCATTATGGATGGATATAATAGAGTTATTAAACTTTTAGATATGGGATATACTTTTGATTATGTCATCTATTATTTAGGCACAAATAACGGAATCGAAGAAAGTGAAATCGATACTCTTGCTCAGACATATCAAAGTGTTGTTGATGGAATAAAAAATAGAGGTTGTAAAATTTTCTGTTGTGTTATGCCGATTGCCACTGTAGATAAAATTAATAATAGCAGAACAGCTTTGTTAAAAGTACAGGGAGTTGAAGATTTTATACGATTTGACAATGTACTTCCGTCTAGAGGAGCGATACATCCCGATGCTTCAGGGCACTTGTTAATGTTTAATGAGTGTGTAAGAGTATTATCCGAACACAATGTATAACTAACAGTATAGCCTAATAAAGCTAAGCCATTAAGAACATTTTAGTTTAGAATTCCAACACATTTATTTTATCACATCTGTATTTTAGACTGTTTGTTCAAAATTTTTGAATATAAAATTTTAATGAATTTAATATTTAATAAATATTTTTAGAAAGGAGATATATTAAGATGATTACAGAAAATGTATCGACTTTAAAAATACACAAATTAACACAAGCTCAATATGACCGTGAAGTTGAAAACGGAACTGTTGATGGAAATGCCTTATATCTGACCCCAGATGAAGAAGGTGTTACACCTATTGAACAAGGTGGTACTGGCGCAACAGATGGCGAGAACGGTTTAAAAAATTTGCTTGCCGCTGGGAATATGATTTTAAGTTCTAATCAGTACGGAGACACACTGCCTACTGCTGGCGTTGCAGGACGCTTGTTTTTTAAGGTGGTGGGTTAAATGGCTTATTATACACGATTACCAGACTCAGATGGGTGGGGATTTTGGAACAATGGTGTTGAAAATGCTTCGTATATTGTTGGATATGACTATAATGCCAAAGCGAATCGTGTTGTTCGATACAAGTTTACCACATCGGATACAGGCTCAAATAAATTTTCCTTTATAAAAACAGGAAATGGTATATGGGGAGGCAGTATAACTAATGCTACTAAATTGCGTTTTTATGTTGGCACAGACCCCTATTCACATTTAAATGCAAGTGTTAATTCTGAATACCACGGCGAGACAACGGTAACAAATGAGGGCGGACTATATACTATCACTGGGGAAACCGTAAATGTTGTCTTGCTGCCAAACACAACTTATTACCTGTTTATATTCCCAGCTTTTTCAAATAATTATTTGGCATATTCTTGGAATACCCCAGTAAGCACTATGACATTAATATTCGACGGTGCTGCTGGACTTGTACGAATAGATACAGGTAGTGAACTAGTCACTGCTATTCCGTACATTGACAACGGAACAAAATGGGAGCAAGCAATTCCTTATATTGATAGTGGAACTGCTTGGCAAATTTGTGGATAATAAAATATAAACAGCAAAGGATGGTGATTAACAATGGCAGAGATTAAAGATAAAGTTGTTACTGTTGACTCTTTGTCAGCTTTACATGAACATAATAAAAAAGCTTATATGCCAATGGTTAACCCTGCTGGTAGTGGAACAATGGCAATTGATGGAAATGCATCATTCACTGGTGATGTAATTGTAGGCTCTTTAATGATAGGCTCCAATGTTAAACTTGTTCCTACGGGAGATGCTATTGAAATAGTATTTTTAGATGAAGAAACCATAGAAGAAGGCTGAGGTGATGAGCTATAGCTTGGAATCCATTTGGTGTGATGCTGGAACTTACAGCATCTGGTAGCAATGTAACAAGAAAATCTGCTACCCAATTTACTGTGAAAATTAGTGCCGCTTGGGAAACTTATTATAGCGGTGCTCAAACAAACTACGGTATGACTGCTTCTTCTGGTGGTGGCAGTGTAAACCTAAATACATTTGGTACAAAATCCAGTGGCGGAAGCGGTTCATTTACTGGTACATATTCTATTAGTGGTAATGGTTCTGCAACAAAATCAATTACAGTTACATTTAGAAACTATAACAATGACAATGGTGATTCTGCTACTAAAACTGTAAGTTTTAATGTAACTGTTCCTGCGTGGACTTCTTATACAGTTAAGTACAACGCAAATGGTGGCTCTGGTGCTCCATCAAGTCAAACAAAATGGAAAGACCAGACATTGAAGTTGTCTACTACAAAGCCAACAAGAACAGGATATACATTCCAAGGTTGGGCTACATCTGCAAGTGGTAGCGTAGTGTATGCTTCTGGCGCAAACTATACGGCTAACGCCTCTGTAACTTTATATGCAGTTTGGAAAGCCATTACTTATACAGTTAAGTATAATGCGAATGGTGGTACTGGTGCTCCTAGTAACCAAACAAAGACATATGGCAAAACATTAACTTTGAGCAGCACTATACCAACAAGAACATCTGTCGAAGATAACGGCACACTTACTGAATACACATTTAAGGGTTGGGCTACCTCATCTACTTCAACAACGGTTGCTTATAAAGCTGGAGCAAGTTATACGGCAAATGCCGCTGTAACGCTATATGCCGTTTGGAGCAAAACCGTTTCTGTAAACCTTTATGATGTGTCTTACAATACTAATGGTGGTTCTGATGTTATTTCTCAGATAAAAATTAAAGGCGAAACTCTCAAATTAAGAAGTACAATTCCTGTTAAGAGCGGTTATACATTTGCTGGATGGGGATTATCTGCGGATTCAACGGCGGTTTCATATGAAGCTGGCGGCAATTACACTTCTGACGAAGATATAGTTTTATATGCTATTTGGACTCCTTGGAGCCATACGGTAACTTTTGATATAAACGGTGGTACTGGCAATGTACCAGAAGACTTCATAAAAATAACAGGCGTAGATGCAATAATACAAGATTGCTCACTTACTAAAAAGGGTCATGTATTTAAATATTGGAGTACTCAGTCCAGTGGTTCAGGAGGAACAAATTACTATGCTGGTGATGGCTATATTGGTGTAAAGAATGGTGGCACGGTAGTTTTATATGCAATATGGGACACAACAAGTATTTGTCTATATGCCAGTGGCGAATGCAAAGCAGGAGAATTTATAGAAGATGATTATTGTGCTTTCTATAAAGATGGCACTGTTCACTATGTCCAATTTATAGAAGGTAATTCGTCAATAAAATTAAATTCTACAGCATTTTATGCTTCTGAATTATTAGAGCGTTCCGTTGCATATTTAACAGATGAATCAGATGCGTATTTAGTAGATGAATCAGATAACTATCTAACCACAATTATTTAACGAGGAGGTAGATGTGCAAATGGCAAATAAAAGAATAACAGATGTTGATTTTTTAGAGTCTTTAAATAGTGACGAATCTTTTTTTGTAAATCAAAACAATACTTTGAAGCAAATAAATAAAGGCGATGTTACTTTTGATATTGTGAATGGTGGCACAGGAGCCAAAGATGCTGCTACGGCAAGGGCAAATCTTGGAGCGGCAGATAGCAAGACAGTCAATGAAATTGGTACTTCATTAAGCGATTTAAGAAACGACTTTGACGAATATGTTGCGACTAATGCGGTTATTGCTGTTGACAAAGGTGGCACAGGTAGTAATGATGGCGCAACGGGATTGAAAAATCTTTTTGCTGCTGGTAATACAATTTTAAGCCCCTATCAATATGGTACAGACCTTCCTACAGAAGTCGGAAATATAGGACGAATATTTTTTAAGATTGTAACATCGGAAACAGCAACAACTGAAACAGAATAAAATATAAAAAGTATGACTATAGTGTTTTAATGCTATTTTATAACGAAAGGGTGATTAAAGATGGCTCAATTAAAAGATAGTACAATTGATGGAAATTTGGGGATTACTGGCGATATAATTTTAAAAGCTAATGACAAAGGCGTACAAAGTGTTCACCCTGAAACTGGCGAAGCATCGGATATGCTTCATATGAGCGTCTATGGAAATACTGTAATTGGCTATGATGGATATATTAATGCTAACGGAAACTCTCATATATATGGAAACGATGTTGTTAACTATGTTGCTTCTGCTGGCAATGTGAATTACCGCCCTTATTATAGAGCTGGCGATGTTATTGATTTTACGGTTAGAGCGGCTGGTTATGTCACCAATAGCGGAAGAAATGTGGTTTTTACAATACCAATTACAAAGCCCGTAATTGGTGCTCCAAGTGCAATTGCAACAAGCGGCAGTGGTTTTGTATTAAGACAGAATAGTAAATATACGCACGGTTCTGCTGCTAGTACTTTTGTCAAACCAACAAGCTATACTGTTGATTCGAATTATAATAGCGGCTTTATTGTGACTGCATATTTTGATGTTGCTACGGATGTTACTAATAATGACCCTATCGGCATATATTGGGACGGAACAATAACGTTAAGTTAATATATAAAGTTATAAAAATAACGCAACTTATATATGTTGCGTTTCTAAAAAGCAACTTATATAAGTTGCGAAAAATGAAGGATGTCCTTTTGTGGGCATCCTTTTTTTTTACGATTTTTTATATTTTATTTATCTTGTTTCTTTATGTCTTTTTCGCTATATTTTCTTGCAAAAAATTCTACTAATCTATTAGCATTTATCTTTTTGTTTTCTATAACTTTAATTGTTACTTCTCTTTCTTTGCGCACATCTATCCCTCTCTTATTCTTATAACTTTATTTGTTGTATGGAAATTATGTAAATTTCTTTCCATCTTAATTAATATATTAAAATAATAATTTTAAATGGTCAAGTGATTGTTTCATATGGTCATGTGACCATCTCATGTGGTCAACCAACCATTTTATATGGTCAATCAATAGGTAAATAGAATCATTTTATTTCACTTATTCTGATTATTGTGTTAGTAT
>CALEJF010000013.1 GCA_937898625.1 uncultured Clostridia bacterium
TGTCGAGGCTCTCGACTGGCATTGACTACGCTATTTGATACAATTCGTCATTTTTGAGATAGCGTTGCACTCTTTAAGAGTTCGTTATTCAAAAACTTGACAAAAAAATTGAATGTGATATAATTATTTCATTAATATTGTATTAAACGGAACCAGCTGACTGCAGAGGAGTTTGGTTCTATTTTTTTGTAAAAAGGATAAAATAATTATTGCTATATTCAGCATAAATGAAAAGGAGTAGACTCTATGGAAATACAATTACAGGAACTCATTGACCAGATTAAAAAAGATGGTGTGGAAGTAGCAGAAACTGAAGCAAAAAATATTGTTGAATCTGCAAAAGCAGAAGCTGAAAAGATTATTGCAGATGCAAAAGTACAGGCTGATAAAATTCTGGCTGATGCTAAAGCAGAAAATGAGCGAATGGTGAAATCAAGTGAGGACGCAATCCGTCAGGCAGGGCGTAACCTTCTCATTTCCTTCAGAGAAAGTGTTACAAGAGAACTGAATGGTATTGTTGGTGAAACAGTTGATTCAGTTTATTCTGCTGATTCATTGTCACTGCTTGTTGTAAATGTTGTAGAGAGTTGGGCAAATAAGCCTGATGTGGAGAACATTGAAGTTATTTTAAATAGTAACGATGTGGAAGTTTTGGAAAAAACTGCATTTTCTTCTCTAAAAGCAAGAATTTCAAAGGGTGTTACTCTTAAAGCTAATGATAATTTTGATGGTGGATTCCGTGTTGCAGTTAATAACAGTGGTGCATATTACGATTATTCTACTGAGGCTGTTGTGGATATGATGTCAAATTATCTCAGTCCAAAGGTTGTTAAACTTTTGAAAGAGGCGGAATAATTATGTCAGAATATTATTTGATATCACAGTTGCCGTCTTTGGATGGAATCAGTGAAAATATGTCGTTACCGATTACGGAAGAACGATTTTTTGAGTTGTGCAATCAGGTTGCAGGCAAAAGAATACAGAATGAAATCAATAAAATGACTCTTTTACCGTCAAAAAATTATGAAAAATCAAGTTCATCTTTAATAGAAAAATGGAACAATGGTGAAAGAAATTTACGTCTTGCTCTGGCAAAGGTGAGGGCAGACAAGATGAAAAAGTCATTTGATGCAGAAAATATTCCGTTATCAAATGAACTTATAAAAACAGCAAATACTGCTGTTGAGATTGAAAGTCCTCTTGAAGCAGAAAGATTTCTTAATAATTATCGTTTAGAGTTTTTAGAATCTCTCAGACCAATGGATAATTTTTCAGAGGAATTTGTCTATTATTACGGACTTAAATTGAAACTGATTTCACACATAAAACAGTTTGATACAAATGCTGGTGAAATCGCATATAAAAATATTTACAACTCCATTATGAATGGAGATAGGTTGGAGGCTATATAATGACCGTAAATACAGGAAAGGTTGTAAGCATAAACGGTAACCTTGTGTCTGTTGAATTTCAAGGCAATGTTTCAATGAACGAAATATGCTTTGTTAAAGTTAGCGGCACTACACTTAAAAGTGAGGTTATCCGTATAAGAGGTAATATTGCACAAATTCAGGTTTATGAAATGACTGACGGTATTAAGTGCGGTGACGATGTTGAATTTACCGGTGATATGTTGTCAGCAGAACTTGGCCCAGGCTTGTTAGGTCAGGTCTATGATGGTCTTCAGAATCCATTACCTGTATTGGCAGAACAAGCGGGTTGGTTCTTGGAACGTGGCATTTATGCTGACGGACTTGATTCTGAGAAAAAATGGGAATTTACACCTGTTGCAAAAGTTGGTGACACCTTACGAGCAGGTGAGTACATCGGTACAGTTCCCGAAGGCCCATTCACCCATAAAATTTTTGTTCCGTTTTATCTTCTTGGAAAATATATATTAAAATCAATCGTAGAAAAAGGCGAATATACGGTGAAAGAAACTGTTGCAGTTCTTACAGATGAACGAGGTCGTGATGTTTCTGTTTCTATGTCGTTCAAATGGCCTGTAAAACGAGCTGTTAAATGCTATAGTGAGAGATTAGCACCTGTTGAAACAATGGAAACCAAGGTTCGACTTATCGATTCATTCTTCCCGGTTGCCAAGGGTGGAACATATTGTACTCCAGGACCATTTGGTGCAGGTAAAACGGTTTTACAGCACACAACATCAAAGTATGCCGATGTTGATATTGTTATTATTGCTGCTTGTGGTGAACGTGCAGGTGAAGTTGTTGAGACATTGACAGAATTCCCTGAACTTACTGACCCTAAAACAGGTCGTTCACTTATGGAACGTACAATTATTATCTGTAATACTTCATCAATGCCTGTTGCATCTCGTGAAGCTTCAGTTTATACTTCAGTGACACTTGCGGAATATTATCGACAGATGGGACTCAATGTTCTTCTTTTGGCAGACTCAACATCTCGTTGGGCACAGGCGCTTCGTGAAATGTCAGGACGACTTGAAGAAATCCCGGGTGAAGAGGCATTCCCTGCATATCTTGAATCGTATATTGCAGCCTTTTATGAACGAGCAGGTTATGTCCGCTTGCCTGACGGAAGTACAGGTTCTGTCACAATCGGAGGTACGGTTTCTCCGGCAGGCGGTAACTTTGAAGAACCCGTGACACAAGCAACATTAAAGGTTGTTGGAGCTTTTCATGGATTATCCCGTGAGCGTTCAGATGCAAGAAAATATCCTGCTATTGACCCACTTATTTCTTGGTCAAAATATAGAAGTGTTATTGATAGCAAAAAATCAGATTATTGTAAAGAAATTCTTCATCACGGAAACGAAATCGGCTCTATGATGAAGGTTGTCGGTGAAGAAGGTACAAGCATTTCTGACTATATAATCTATCTTAAGGCAGAAATGCTTGATGCAGTTTATCTTCAGCAGAATTCTTTTGATTTGATTGATGCAAACTGTGGTACTTTGCGTCAGCGATATGTTACCGACAAACTTATAAATGTTTTGGGTAGTGAATATGAAATAGACAACAAAGATGATGCTCGTAGTTTTCTTAATCGTATGCGTCAGAAATTTATCGACTGGAACTATACAGAATTCCAAAGTGATGCATTTAAAAAGGTTGAGGAAGAAATCGACACATTATATAAAGAAAAGAACGGTAATCTGAGCTTTGAAGCAGAGCAATTGTTAAAGGACGGTGAGTGAGAATGAATAAAGTTTTTAATCGAATTGAATCAATCACCGGTAACGTTATTACTGTAAGAGCTAATAATGTACAGTATAAGGAATTGGCTCAGATTAACACTCGTTTCGGTAAATCACTTGCTCAGGTTAATAAAATTGAAGGAGATATTGTTTCTCTTCAGGTTTTTGCAGGAGGTCAGGGTGTCTCAACAGGTGACGAGGTGCGATTTTTAGGTCGTGAAATGCGTGTTTCATTCAGCGAAGACTTGTTAGGTCGTATTTTTAATGGTTCAGGTGAACCAAGAGATAAAGGACCAGCACTTACAGAGAATATGAAGCCTGTCGGCGGACCGTCTGTTAATCCGACTAAGAGAATTCTTGCTAACCGAATGATGAGAACGAATATCCCTATGATAGATATGTTCAACACTTTGGTTGTTTCGCAGAAATTACCTATTTTTTCAATTTCAGGTGAACCATATAACCAACTTCTGGCCCGTATTGCTATGCAGGCAGATGCAGATGTAATTGTTCTTGGTGGTATGGGACTTAAATACGACGATTTCCTTTATTTTAAGGATGAACTTTCTCAGGGTGGAGCATTGAGCAAAACAGTTATGTTTATTCATACTGCATCTGACCCTACTGTTGAATGTATGATGATTCCTGATATGGTTTTGGCAGTTGCAGAGCAGTTTGCTTTGCAGGATAAGGATGTATTGGTATTACTTACTGATATGACTAACTTTGCTGATGCCATGAAAGAGATTGCAATCACCCAGGAACAAGTTCCGTCTAACCGAGGTTATCCCGGCGACCTTTATTCACAGTTGGCTGCTCGTTACGAAAAGGCTGTTGACTTTGCAAATTCAGGTTCAGTTACTGTTCTTGCAGTAACAACAATGCCCGGTGACGATGTAACACATCCTGTACCTGATAACACAGGTTATATTACTGAAGGACAGTATTATCTTAAGGGTGGTCGTATCGAACCATTTGGTTCTCTTTCACGACTTAAGCAGAATGTTAACGGCAAAACAAGAAAAGACCACAGAGCACTTATGGATGGTATGATTCGTCTGTATTCTTCTTATAAAGAAACGTTAGAAAAGAAAAACATGGGCTTTTCAATGAATAAATGGGACGAAAAACTTCTTAAATATGGTAGCCTTTTCGAAAGCAAGATGATGGACTTGTCAGTTAACTTGTCACTTGAACAATCCCTTGATTTGGGCTGGGAGATATTAGCTGATTGTTTCGAAAAAGACGAAACCGGTATAAAATCAGACCTTACTGATGAATTCTGGCCTAAGTAAGGAGGATTAAGGTGGCAAAAATCAAATTAACAAAAAATGAGTTAAAGGTACAAAAGGATGCTCTTAAAATGTACCGGAGATATTTGCCTACTCTGACACTTAAAAAACAACAACTTCAAGCAGAAATTCGTATAATTGAAGCAAAAGCTAAAGCAGTAAGAGAAGAAAAAGAGAAACTTGAAAAAGGTTTCAGAGATTGGATTGCTGTTTTTAGTGAAAAGGATGTTTTCCCTGACGGAATAATCACTGTAAGCAATATCCGCAAAGGAAAAGGGAATATTGCAGGTGTTGCGATTCCGACTTATGAGGGAGCAGACTTTTCAAGAGGAGATTATGACTTGTACGAAACGCCTTTATGGGTTGATATTGCTGCAAATCATATGGAAAGAGCAATGTCACTTGATTTAGAGGCAGAAGTGTTAGATGAACAAGTGAGACTGTTGGATGCAGAACTTCTTGCAACCAGTCAAAGAGTCAACTTGTTTGAAAAGGTAAAAATCCCTGAAACACAACAGAATATTAAAAAGATATCGATTTATATGGCTGACCAACAGGTCAGTGCCGTAGTTCGTTCAAAGATATCAAAACGCAAAATTGCTCAACGTAATGCTGAGGCTTCCCGAGAGGAGGTTTATGCATTATGATAGTTCCTATGAAAAAAGTTTCTCTCATTATTATGGGAGATAAAAAAACAGAAACACTTAAAACACTTCGAAAACTCGGAATGATTCATATTGAAATTACTGAGGGTTCAGGAGAACGACTTAATGAACTCAAAGAACAGATTTCTTTGCTGGAAAGTGCAATTTTTATTCTCGGAAACAAAAAAGACACTGAGAGTGAAGCATTAAGTCTTACTGATGCATTGAAAATTGCAAATGAAATATCTTCTTTGACAGACGAAAAGAAAAACTGTCAGGCAGAAATGATTACTCTTAATTCAGAACTTGAACGATTAAAAGATTGGGGCAATTTTGACCCGTCAAGTATTGCGGATATAGTCGAAAAAGGCATTGATGTTTCGTTTTATGAAATTTCCAAAACAGAATATGAGTCCTTGGGTGAAAGTGTAAAAACCGTTAAGTTATCAGAAAGTAAAAACTCTGTAAAATGTATGTTGGTTAAATCGGGATTTGATGGTGAAAACGAACTCGTTGCATCGCTAAATAGCTACAAGTTAGAACTACCGCAAATGTCCACAGAAGAAATGCGACAAAAGGTATCCAACCTTGGTGACCGGATTAAATCATTAGACGAAAAAATCCTTTCTTACGGAAAATATACAAAAGCACTTAAAAATGCCGTAAAAGCTTGTGAAAAGGAAATAGAATTTGAAATTTATGCAACCGGTATGGCAGACGAAAAACTGTCTGATGACAAAAAGGTTTCAGTTGCACATTTCAAAGGATATATTGAAACTGAAAACCTTGACAGATTAAAAGAAACAGCAAGAGCCAATTCTTGGGGACTTCTCGTGGAAGAACCGACACAAGAAGACGATGTGCCAACTAAACTTAAAAACAATAAGTTTGTAAGCCTTATTTATCCGTTAACTGACTTTTTAGGTGCAGTTCCGGGATATTTCGAGTATGACATATCAGGTTGGTTTCTGGCATTTATTCTGATTTTCTTTGGTATTATTTTCGGTGATGGCGGATACGGACTGTTTATCTGTGTTGTTGCAGCAATACCAATAATAAAATCACTTATTGCGAAGAAAAAAGTTCCACCAGCATTTTTGCTTATAGGACTTTTAGGCTTGTCAACGGTATTGTGGGGAATGCTGACATGTACCTGGTTCGGACTTTCTCCTGAACAAATACCACAGTGGCTTCAGAATTTGTCAATTCCTGTAATTTCAAATGTTTATGAAGACAGAATATGGCATCCATTCTGGACAGAAGGGGATGTAGGGCTTACCACAGCACAGAATTTACAGATTTTCTGTTTCTCGTTGGCACTTGTTCAGTTGACCATAGCACATATAAAGGGTGCGAAAAGAAATATAAAATCACTTAAAATGCTTGGTGATATAGGTTCAATATTACAGCTTTTTGGAATCTACTATCTTGTATTAAGCCTTGTGGTAAATCCTGAAGTGTTCAGTTTTTCACTTGTAATAAGCGGTATTCCTGTGGGTGCAGTTGCACTTATCCTTATAGGGTTAGGCTTCCTATTAAGTTTTGTATTTTCAAATTACGAAGGAAACATTGTAAAATCTATACTTGCAAGTCTTACAAATATTGTTTCTGTCTTGCTTGGTGTAGTTAATGTTTTCTCGGATATAGTTTCCTATATACGACTTTGGGCCGTCGGACTTGCAGGTGCTGCTATTGCTGCCACTGTAAATGAATTGGCAGGACCACTGCTTGGAAACTTCTTATTTATGATTATTGCGATTGTCCTTTTAGTATTTGGTCACGGACTTAATATGATATTAAATGTCCTGTCCGTTATCGTTCACGGTATAAGACTTAATACATTAGAATTTTCATCGCATCTTGATATGTCCTGGAGTGGACATAAATTTAAACCATTTAATGAACAAATAGATTAAATCACAAAGGAGAATGATTATGAATTTCGGATTATTAGGAACATCTTTGGCAATGGGTATTGCTGCAATTGGTTCAGCAATCGGTATCGGTATTGCCGGTCAGGCATCAATTGGTGCTTGGAAAAAATGCTATATGAGTAATAAGGCTGCACCGTTTATTCTTACAGTTTTTGCTGGTGCACCTCTTACACAGACAATTTACGGTTTTCTTTTGATGCAACAGATGAAATCTTCAGATGCAGACCCTGCATTCTTAATTGGCCTTGGTATTGCATCAGGTCTTGCAATGGCTTTCTCTGCAGTATTCCAGGGTAAAGCAGGTGCAGCAGGTGCAGATGCATTGGCTGAAACCGGAAAGGGCTTCTCACAGTATATTACAGTCGTAGGTCTCTGCGAAACGGTTGCTTTGTTTGCGCTCGTTTTCAGTATGGTAGCACTCGGATAAAATAAAAGTATTGTTGATAAACTAAAAAAGCGTTGCAAGAGGGGAGTGGAGATTTCCCAAATGCAACGCTTAATTCTTTTAAATGGCTTAAATACTA
This sequence comes from uncultured Clostridia bacterium, assembly GCA_937898625.1. GTDB lineage: Bacteria > Bacillota > Clostridia > Oscillospirales > Acutalibacteraceae > Fimenecus. Next base: position 7,576 of record CALEJF010000013.1, read on the forward strand.
TATAAAACAACGATACCACTACTGACCTGAATTGTATCAATAGTGGTATCTGATTTGATGAGATCGTTTATAAAGGGATTTAAATCGCTAGAAAGAACCTAAAAAAATAAGAGCCTCAACTACGCGACTTGCGTGTCGAGGCTCTCGACTGGCATTGACTACGCTATTTGATACAATTCGTCATTTTTACAAGTAGCGTTGCACCTTAAACTAATCGTAAATATTTATCTAAATTTATTTATAGCGTTACTCCGTCTTTGAAAATTGCTATTTCACGGTATCCATTCTCTTCGCTTTTTGTTTTGTTACCATTTGAGATTTGTAAAATGAGATTGAACAATTCCTCGTCACTGCATTTTTGTGCATCAAAATCTATCCAATGCTTTTTCTTTTCGGCAAGGGAAGAATTAGTTGCAATTTTAATTGTAGGTATGGGTGCACCCAGTGGTGTACCTCTACCCGTAGTAAAAAGAATAAGATGACAACCAACAGCGGTGAGATTTGTTATTGCAACTAAATCATTACCGGGACCATTTAAGAGATTTAAGCCCGTTTTTGTGACGATTTCACCATAATCAAGCACATCAACAACAGGTGCAGTCCCGCCCTTTTGCACGCAACCTAAAGATTTTTCTTCCAGTGTGGTTATTCCGCCCTCTTTATTACCCGGCGAGGGGTTTTCACTAACCGGTTGATTATGAGCAATAAAATATTTTTTATAATCATTAATAAGTTCAACAGTTCGACTAAAAACCTTTTCATTTATGCAACGATTCATAAGGATTTGCTCTGCACCAAACATTTCGGGAACTTCCGTTAACACCGCAGAACCACCCATAGAAACGAGTCGGTCTGTAATTTTACCGCAAAGAGGGTTGGCTGTAATACCCGAAAATCCGTCACTACCGCCACATTTAAGACCGATTTTCAGCTTACTTATAGGCACTTCTGTTTTTTCGTCTTTTGCTGCAATCAATTTAAGTTCGTTAATAATCTTAACACCCTCGACGATTTCATCCCCACAATCTTGTGCATTCAAAAAGTGAATTCGTTCTTCATTGTATTCACCGAGAATTCTTTTCAGTTCTGTTATATTATTGTTCTCGCAACCAAGACCTAAAACAAGCACACCACCTGCGTTTGGGTGCTTAATGAGTCCACATATTATTTTTTGTGTTCGCTCGTGGTCGCCACCAAGCTGACTGCAACCACAAGGGTGAGTAAAAGCAAAAGCACCTGTGAGTTTAGCAAGTTTTTCTGCAGTTTTATTGACACAGCCCACGGTGGGAATTATCCATATATCGTTTCTTATGCCTATATCACCATTTTTGCGGATATAGGCTTTTATTGTGTACGGATTTTGTTCTTCAGGGAACTTAAAATTTGGATTATATGAATATTCTTGCGTTCCTGAAAGTGCAGTTTTCATATTGTGCGAATGAATATGCTCGTCTTTATTTATGTTTTCTGTAGCGATACCAATTTTAAAGCCGTATTTAATTATTTTTTCACCGTTTGTAATATCTCTTACCGCATACTTATGTCCATTTTCAAGATTAACTTTAACATTGTCAGCGGAATGAATCAAGACATAGCCCATTTTAATGCCTCCCTTATTCCATCTGCGTGTATTCTTTCGATACTTTCGGTTACAAGTTCTGTCATTTGGATTAAATTTACGCCCCAAAGCTCTGTATTTGAAAGAATATCAGTAATATTGTTTTCTTTTATGATTTTGATGAATTTTTCATTGTCCTGTGGTTCATTAGTTTTGTAATATTCGACAAGGCATGCAAGAGAAAACACCAGTGGCTTTGGCAATTCACTTTCTGTATTTAAGTATTCAAGAATTGTGGGAAGAACTCTTACTGAAAACTTGCTTACAGAATTAAGTGATATGGACTTCCACATATGCTTTATATATGGATTTGAAAAGCGTTCAATAACCGATTTTGCAAAAGCGAGGCTTTCATCGGTTTTACCAAGAGTAGGAAGAATATATTCAAAAAGGCACAAATTGAGATAATCTTTTAACTGCTTATCTTCAATGCTGTCTTTTACCGTTTCAAATTCGCAAAGAAGTGACGGAAAAACAAGCGAGGTGTGAGCACCATTAAGAATACGCACCTTCATTTTTTTGTATGGTGACACATCATTGGTCCATATTACATTGATGCCTGCTTTTTTTTGCGGTAGTTCGTTTTCAAAATTACCTTCAATTACCCAAAGGTGAAATGGTTCAGCGGTATTGAGAAGTTTGTCGTCATAACCAATGATTTCGCCCAGTTCATCTGCTTCGTCTTTCGGGTAGCCTGTTACAATGCGGTCAACAAGAGTGTTGCAGAAGATATTTTCATTTTCTATCCACTTTATAAAATCCACATTGAGCTTCCATAACCTTGCATATTGGAGTACGCATTTTTTGAGTTCGTCGCCATTATCATCAATAAGCTCGCAGGGGAAAATTACAAACCCGTCAAGACCCATTTCAAATCGGTGATACAAAAGCTGTGTAAGTTTACCGGGGAATGAAAGTGCGGGTTTATCACCAAAAGCACAGCTTTCATCAAACTCAATGCCTGCCTCGGTTGTGTTTGAGATAATAAATCTCATTTGGGAATTTTCGGCTAATTTAAGATACTCTTCAAAATCAGTATAAGGGTCAATGCCTCGACTAACGGATTTTATTTCGGTATGGTCACAAAATTCTCTGCCATTTACAATTCCACGTAAAAACAGATTATACTTACCATTTTGCTCATTGATTATTTGCGTTTTACCATTCTTTGTTGGTTGAACAATGACAATTTTACCATCATATAAACCTTTTTCGTTAAGAATGTGTATAAAATGGTCGGCAAAACCACGAAGAAAATTACCACTACCGAATTGTATAATTGTTTCTTTCATTTTATCACTTACAATCAATAAATATTTTTTCTTTACGCCAACTGTTTTTTGTGCCGTTACAGTTAAAACTTTCAATCATAAGATTTCTGCAATGTCTTGCCCAAATACCATAAGCAGGCAGATTTCTAAATCTCCAGCATTCAGGATATTCCTTGGCATATTCGGGAATAAAAAGTCGTTTGTCGTAAACTTCTATAGTATCACGGTATGTTATATTAAAGTTGCGAAGAGTTATATTTTTGCAGTATTTTGTTATGAATTTCTGTCTGTAGCCGGCAATAATGACAGGAAGTTCAACATTCGTTGCTGTAATGTTTTCAACAGTTACATTGTAAAGCTCGCTTTTTCCGTCAAAAGTTCCTTTACTTACAGGCTCATCATTTGCATTAGTTTTAATAATTTCAGTTTTATTTGCTGTAGCGGAAGTGACAACGGCGGCTCTGTTTCGATTGCCCAAACGGATAAACAGCGGACAGGTACAGCGATTCATAATTATATTGCGTATAGTTATGTCGTGTACTCTTGAACCGTCGCAGGCTTCAATTGATACACCTGAAACTGCACCGGGGTATAAATCCGTCATAAAAAATGAGCAGTTTTCAACAGTTACATCATAAATATCATAGGTTGTTTCAGTACCAATTTTAAAGCAGTTTGTTCTCGACATTACTTCACAGTTTTTGACTGTTATGCTGTGCATTTCCTTTTCACAACCACACCATACTGCATTTTTGAGAACAATTCCGTCATCGGCGGTGGACACAAAACAGTGGTTAATTTCAACATTACTGCTTCCTGCAATATCAAAGCCGTCAGAGTTTGCCACATTTCTGTTGTTCCATATAACCGTATCGGTAATCTTAACTCCGTCACACATAAGCATCTTATAAGTCCACCAAGGTGAATCTTCAAAAATAATATTATGTATCTTTACATTACGACATTTCTCTGTCAAAAGAATAGAACCGTATTTTGATTTGTGAGCAAAACGAAGTTGTGCTCTGTAATCCTGACGCATTTTTATTACATCAATAACAGGTGCAGGCGAAAAATTGTTTTCGCTCACAGGCTTAAGACCGAAAAGTGTGCCGTTGCCGATTATCTTACCTCCTCCGGTTATGCTAATGTTCTCGCAATCTTTTGCATAAATCAGAGCATTATGCTCATATCCTTTACCTGTGGTATTGGCAGAAAGAACACTGTTTTTTTCAATGAATAAGGTGGTATTCGAATGAAGATAAATAGTCCTGACAACAAAAATACCGCCTGCAACCAAAACAGTACCACCGCCGTTTTTATGACATTCATCAAGTGCTTTCTGTATAGCCTTTGTATTTTCAATGTCTGATTTTCCTGTTTCAGCACCGAAGTTTCTGATGTCAAAACATTTTGCAAGCAACTGTTGATTGAAGTCTATATACTTTTCAATCGGGTAATATAATGAATAATCTCCGTCTCGCACTTCGGTGTACGGTTTACCCTCGGTTACTCTTAAATCCTTACCGAAAAGCAAGGTGTTAAGCTTGTCTTTTATCGTTCGTTTGGTTTTCATTTTTTATTTTGACTCCTGAGATTATTTTTTAACTTCATATTATCATATCGAAAAGATAAAGTAAATTAAAACTGTTGTGATTATTGAAAATTTTGATTATTTATGCTATCATTCATAATAATTGAGGTGATAATAATGCTTATATTTGAGCAGACAAGAGAATACTCTTACCGTGACCCCGCAGCTTTCCTTGAGAATGGTAAAATATATCTGTTTTTCACTTTGGTGGAGAATACAGAGGATAATCAATTTTTTTATATTGCACAGAGTGAAAGTTGTGACTTCATAAAATGGACTAAACCAACAATTCTCACAGAAAAGGATAATATGAAAAATTATTCTTCTCCGGGTAATGTCTTAAAGTATAATGGTTGTTATTATCTCACTTTGCAGAGCTATCCTCGTGAAAAAGGACAAATTTACGGGAACGAAAAATCAAGAATATTTACTATGAAAAGCAAGGATTTAACCCATTGGGATAAACCTGTTTTGCTCAAAGTTAAGGGTTATATTCCCGAAAATGAAATGGGTAGAATGATTGACCCATATATTCTTGAAGATGATGGTAATTTTATATGCTTTTTTAAACAAAACGGTGTTTCGTTCAGCACATCAACCGATTTAATAAATTGGCAGTTTCAAGGCTGTACCGAATGTGGTGAGAATGTATGCGTAATAAAAGAAAACGATGAATATATAATTTTTAATTCGCCACAAAACGGAATAAATATAATGTCAACAAAGGATTTTATGACCTTTACCAATGTCGAAACACTTTATCTTAATCAAAAGGATAAGCCTTGGGCAAAGGATAGAATTACTGCAGGGTTTGTTTTGGATATTTTAACTTTGAATTTGCCATATAAGTATGCAATGTTTTATCATGGCGATAATGAAGATAACTATCTTTTCGGTGCATCATTGGCGGTCTCTTTTGCTGACGATTTTACTAATTGGACAGATTCAATATAACAACAATAAAGGCGGTAAGTGAACTCTTGCCGCCATTTTATTTTGGCACGTCGCACCGAAAAAGATATCACTTGTCAAGTTGATATATATAATCGTTATACGTGTAATAATCTTTACTTTGCGGACTGTATTCATCGCAATTATCCGCAACACTTTTTACTTTTTCATATATCTTATATGCTTCGCTGTTATCAAACAAATTGCACATATCTTCTTTTGAATTAACAGTTAAACCTTTTGTGCAAAAAAGTTTCCCCGGCTCATTTCCGTAAGGGCACATATTCCCGTGTCGGCAAGTCATACAACATTTCAGTAATACACCGTCAGGCAACTGCTTTTGCACATTAGCGAAAGCATCCACCCATAAATAATCTTTACCTTGTCCCCAAAGTTGTTCACCGTTATATTTTACGCCAACACTGACGGTAGGGCCTTTTTCAAGTTTCCCCTGAAAATATGTATCTTCTTCGTGATATACAATGTGTATTTCTGTTTCTTCCTCACCTGCAGGAGTAATTAGGTATCCTTTATGGATATATTGTTTATGTAACTCATACCATGCTTTTTTGCAATATTCATCCCATTCAACAAAAACTTCATCAAAAGCAAATGTTACAAAAAAACAAGTTTGAGCGCAGGTGCTTAATTCTATATGCGTTTTATTTCCTTTTTTGCAGATATCAATACAGTTGATTGTAATTCCTTTTTTAATTTCATTCAAAAGATGTTTTTCGGCTTTTTCACCATTATAAACTATTTGAGGTTCATCCGTGTACCAATTTCCGTCATCATCTACTTTATATGCTCTCATAGGTTCAAAGGAGATTGTCTGAATTCCGTAAAAAGAAATGTTTGCAAAATCGATTTCCATATCACAATTATAAGGGTTCTCTTTGGCATTTTCGTGGATATTTAAATGCTTTACGGAAACAACCAGATTGTTGTTATCAAAACTTGTGAATGAGAATTCAGCATCGTGAAATTCAAATAAGCTTAATTGATTTTCAACGCAGTATTTCATAACATCATAACCACCTTTCCAATGAGATTATAACATCATGAAAAGAAAATGCAAGTTTTTGACTTGCATCTGACTTGCATTTTATACTGTTTTACAAAGATTCTCACAAAACAACAAAATAAAAACCTTTCTTTCATAATTAAAAATGAAAACAGCCACCATAAAGGTGACTGTACTCATTTCTGGCATTAACTACGCTATTTGATACAATTCGTCATTTTTGAGATAGCGTTGCAGTAAAACTGTTGCTTTTTGTTGTGTGGGTGGTATAATTGTTTTAGAAAGATGGTGAGCGTTGTGGCTGAAAAGAAAGAAAAGAGATATGTGAGCGATAATGCTCAACTTATGGCTGAGTGGGATTGGGAAAGGAACGAAGATGTTGAACCATCGCAAGTAACCCTTGGTAGCGGAAAGAAAGTATGGTGGAAATGTGGTAAAGGACATGAATGGCAAGCGGCTTGTTACAGTCGCATTGCTGGGAATCAATGTCCTATTTGCTCTGGAAGAAAAGTGCTTGTCGGATATAATGATTTATCTACACTTGCGCCTGAAATCGCTTTGCAATGGCATCCCTCGAAAAACAGCGATTTTGCCCCCAAAGACGTTACTATAAATAGTCATCGCAAAGCATGGTGGCTTGGCCCCTGTGGGCATGAATGGCAAGCGAGTATAGCGGATAGAAATAATGGGCGCGGATGTCCATATTGTTCGAGCAAAAAAGTTTTAAGGGGCTATAATGATTTGCAAACGGTTAATCCAACTTTAGCGAAAGAATGGGATTATGAAAAAAACAATGGATTAACTCCTGCGGATGTAATGCCCAATAGTGGGCAAAAAGTCTGGTGGATATGTCAAGATGGTCACGAGTGGCAAGCAACAATAGGTAGCAGAAACGGTGGACGTGGTTGTCCACATTGTTCAGGATACTATGTCGTTAAAGGTGAAAATGACCTAGAAACAGTTAATCCAACATTAGCAAAAGAATGGAATTATGAAAGAAACAACGGATTAACACCTATTGATGTAATGCCCAATAGTGATAAGAAAGCATGGTGGAAATGTAGCAAAGGGCATGAGTGGCAGGCATCAATAAACAGCAGAAACGGTGGACATGGTTGTCCGTATTGTTCAGGATATTATGTCATTAAAGGTCAAAACGATCTACAAACGGTAAATCCTACTTTGGCAAAAGAATGGCATTATGAAAAAAACAATGGGTTGACTCCTGCGGATGTAACACCTAATAGTGATAAAAAAATATGGTGGAAGTGTAAAAAAGGGCACGAGTGGCAAGCAACAATAGGTAGTAGAAATAGAAGAAATGGATGCCCTATTTGCAGTTCTGAGCAAAGGACTTCATTTCCTGAATATGCGATTGTTTATTATCTTAAAAAATATGGCTTAGAAGTTAAACACTCATACAGAGAGAATGGTTATGAGTTAGACATTTATATTCCATCCAAAAAAGTAGCCATTGAATATGATGGGTATTTTTGGCACCAGAACAAAACGAAACAAGATTTGATAAAAAACCGTAAGTGTGTAGATGATGGGATTAAACTATATCGAATAAGAGAAGGACTACTACCTCTCAATGACAGTTCTATAGATTATGTTGTTCAAAGAAGCCAAAAAGATCTCTCAAAAATACTTGAACTTCTTTTAAGTGAAATCACCGAAACTAACGTAGATGTTGACATTAAAAGAGACAATATTGCCATAGAAAATCTGCGGGAATATTCAGAAAAGGAAACTTCCCTATTGTTTTCTAATCCAGAGATAGCGAAAGAGTGGAATTCCGAAAAGAACGGCAATTTAAAACCGGAACAATTTGCAGCAAACAGCCATAAAAAGGTTTGGTGGAAATGTTACAAAGGGCATGAATGGCAAGCAACGATAAAAGACAGAAACAGTGGAAACGGATGCCCATATTGCTCAAGTAAAATAGTTTTAAAAGGATTTAATGATTTGCAAACAATCAATCCTACTTTAGCAAACGAGTGGAATTATGAAACAAATAACGGATTAACACCTGTGGACGTAATGCCCAATAGTGGACAAAAGGTCTGGTGGAAATGTAGCAAAGGACACGAGTGGCAAGCATCGATATCTGATAGAAATAGCGGACGTGGGTGTCCATATTGTGCAGGTAAAAGGATTTTAAAAGGTTATAATGATTTACAAACGATTAACCCTGCATTAGCAAAAGAATGGAATTATGAAAAGAATGGCAATTTAAAACCAGAACATTTTGCACCGAATAGTCATAAAAAAGTATGGTGGAAGTGTGACAAAGGACATGAGTGGCAAGCAATTATAGGCAATCGGCACAAAGGAAACGGTTGCCCACAGTGTGCTAGGCAAAAACGGAAAACAACTTAATTTATAACATGAGAAACAGCCTGAAAACTGTTGTTTTCTGTTGTGCGAGTGGGTGTAATCATTTCAAACAACATAAATTTGTAGGATAGTGTGTGTAATGTGTAAAAGTAATTGTTTTAATAAGATAATTTTAGAACTTGATAAATTGGAAAAGTTTTCTCCAAAATATGAAGCTGAACTACGGTTATTAAGTAAAAAAATACGTAAGGATTTTTGGAATAATAATAATGCTAATTTATTAAAACTTTTAACATTAGCAAATGGGATTGTAAACAAAAAATATCCTGATAGAGATGTTTGCACATATGAGTTGTTGAATGATTATATTGGTATATTGGAAAAATTTGGAGCAATTTATGTTCCTAAACTGACTGCGGATTACTATGAGAATTTATCAGACGAAATCCGACTTGAAAACGCTAGAGTTATAATTGAGGATAAGTGGGAAATAATTAATTCTTCAACAGATAGCGAGAAATCTTTTCTTGAGATTTTTGATGATGTATTTACCAATTGTATCGATAAACATAATGATGCTTTCTTTTATCCACTAAAAAAGACGGATGTTTTGTGTAGGGTTGTAAATGGATGGGGACATAATACAGATAGATTTATTCCTTGCCCTAATAAAACTCAAAACAGGTGGAATCCACCCGGAAGAACTTATTTATATTTATCATTTAGTGAGACACCCCAAATATATTCAAACGAATTATCTTTAAATGAATATATTTGTCTGGAAGAGTATCGGGCTAAAAGAGGAGAAAAGTATTCTTTTTGCTTATTTGAACCACTAGTTCAAGGAAATATTTTAGATTTATCTTATAATGATGTTGAACTCAAAGAAATAATACGTTCAATGGATATTCATGGGAAAGAGATAAAGAATAAGGTATTAGCAGAATTAACAGCCGATTCCGAAAAGGTTAAACACTATATAAAACATCCCGAAGAACTAAAGAAAGAAATAAAAAACAAAACTGAAAAGTATCATAATCGTAAGGTCGTTGAAGATGCTGTAGCAAAACAGTATTTAAAGATGGTTTGTAACACAATTTATAAAAAAGTTGATGAAAAAGATGATGCAGGAAAAGAAAAGGCATATAAATCATTTCATGTCTTATCCCTGTATTTAGAAAGTAAAGGTGTTACTGGGATAATATATCCATGCACAAGAACCAATAAGGTGGTAGGAAAAAATTTAGTATTGTTTAATACTGCTGATGCAAAACCTATAAGTGAAAGTATTAGAGAAGTAATTTATTGAGATTGGCAAATTTCACTTATCAATTTCAGCTGTTTAACGATTATCAGTAATTAAACGATAGGTTAGATAGATTTTCTAGGCTATCAACTTAATAATACATAAAAAGCGTTGCAAGAGGGGAGTGAGTATTTCCCAAATGCAACGCTTATTTCTTGTAAATGGCTTAAATACCATGATTCTAGTATAAGACTATTCTTATTTATATTTATGGAAAACTATGTTCCTTCAATACAACATTCTCATTATAGAATTCCCAGTTGTTTTTATCCCACAGATTGTTTTTAATGCTTATCCATCTAGCAGGAAGGAAGGTATTTCCGTTGTTTTTTGTAACAACCCAATCGTTTGAAACTATAATAAACTGGTTGTGTGCATACTTTTCGTCACTATTAATTGGTTTGCCAGTAAATGGATTAATCGGATTATCTATTGTTCCCTGTGTTGCCAAGGTGGGCACATCTGCATGGGTCATAAAGTCATTACTTGTTGTAAACCCTTCGCTGTTAAAGTCTTTAACCATAAGTAATGGAAAAAACTCTTGTGCATTGGTATCTGAGAAATTGTGGTCTGCAAAGTTTAATTCTTCTGATTGGAAAAGAGCAAGACCATGGTCGGCAACAATAATAATTTTTGTATTATCATATACTTCATTTTCCCTTAAAAAATCTAACCAGTTACCAATTTGTATAAATGCTGCCATGTTGCTGTGATAATGGGCCATTTGTGATGTGTTGGAAACAATTAGAGTTTTGCCATCAACAGTAAATCGATTAGAATGTGCTACATCATAATCAGCATTATCAACTTTATATGTCGGAGTATAATCAGGTTCTTGTAAAAGCATAGGCTCGTGAGTTAAATCGTTTGAAATAAACAAGAATGTGTTCTCATTATTGTCAGTGATAGTTGACATAGTTGGTAAATTCAGTAATGTATCATACGATTGCATGAAAGCTTTTCCATACCCCTTGGCTGTGGATAAGCTTGATATAGTCTGGTTAGAATAATTTGTTTGACCCGCTGTGTAAGTCATACGATAATTACCGCTTTGGTAAATAGTGGATTGAGTGAAAAGCGGCATACACTTCATTAAACTAAAACAGAAGAAATTCCTACAATTTGCTTCAACAGATAGTTTCTTTTGTTCTTCGTCCCCAAATTTTCCCTTTGTAATATATGTTTTAATTTCCGGATAGTCATCATAAATAGATAAATCTGGTATCCAACTATAATTAGCATATACTGGGTCACATACAGTGACATTATATCCATTTTGAGAAAATAGGACTGGCATGACTTTCAGCGCTTCGTTATGTTTGTCTACAAGATGTTCATCATCACGTCTGTTCATTTCAACAGGGGTATATTCATACCCACCTACGAGTGCTGGAACACCAAAATTTGTATTAGGTCCATAGGAAATAGTGTTCGAATAGTATGTGAATCCATCAAATTTTTCTTTTAATTCTGGTTTCTCATTAAAAATATATGGAACATATTGACCCATGGCTCGGTCCATCATAATAACTACAACATTTTGTCCAGTTTTATCCAATTGAAAATGTGGAACAGTAGAAGAATCATCAAGTGAAATTGTGTCAACAGATTTTTTTATAGTTACAACATTAGTTATAGACATAACACTTACTGCAATGACAGCTATGATTAAAACATTGGTTGCAAGCTTGCCCCAACGCTTCGCAATAAAATATAAAACAAGAGTAGCTAGTGTTAAAACTGCAATATTGATAATTTGTTCAAGTAGAGTAAAAATTAAGTCGTTTTCATACTGCAATGAGGGTGAAAGATTGCCAAGTTTTGTTCCAAAGAACATATAGTTTATTATCATAACCCCTGACAATACCCAAACACCTCTGTCAAAAAGCACTTTAAGTTTTGGTGTGGCAAGCCAATAAAAAACTCGTAACCAAATCAAAAATGTTCCAATGGCAAGACATAACGAACTTAAAACATACCAAAGTGGATTAAAGTAGTACATAATATCAACAAATTCTTGTGGAGATGCTGCAATAAATGTTGATGAGATTAGAGCACCAACAAGAACAGTTAAAAACAATGAGCCACATATAAATAACTTTTTATTAGGTTGAGTGATTCTTTCTTTGGTGTGTTTGTTTAAGAAACGAGAAATTGCAGGTACAAGGAATATGCACTGCATTGCTAATCCCATTACAATAATAAGTATTCTTTTCTTCATTGAGCCATTATACACAAAAGCACCAAAGACGATTGCAATAATGCCAACTATGGAAATGACTATTCGCAAGACTAGTTGCGGATTTTTAAGTTTGTAATAGATTGTTTTACCTAATGAAAAGACATTATTTAATGTCCAGTAAAATACCAAACCTGAGGGAGAAGTGTATAAGAAAACAAGAAAGAATAACGCCATTCCGTAAATCTGAACTTTTGTTTTCAGCGGGAAACCTTTTAAATAAATTGCACTGGAAATGACATTTACAAGTGTCATAAGGATGGGCAAGAAGTTTATTGCAACCCCACCAATAACAATAAGTCCGTCAGGAGCTCCCAAATCCTTAATTGGTCCTAATGGAGTACCTTGCAAATCAGCAAGATTTGATAAGAAGTTGTATGCAGCCATAAAGAATGGTATCTGCAACAAAAGGGAAACAGAACCTTTTAAGGCATATGTAGGCTTATAATTATTCTGCCGATAATAGGTCTGAAGAATCATCATTCTTTCGTCGCCAGAGAAAGTCTTTTTGATATGTTCAATACCATCGTGTAGCCGCTTTTCAACATCTCGTGCTTCTTCCTGCATATCGTCTGCGCGTTTATATAAAGGAAGGACTAAAATGTTCATAATGAGGCTTAACGAAATAATAGATAAACCAGGATTGTGAATTATAGAATTAGAGAAGTGAAAGATATACTCGAATAGTATTCTTAGTGGTCCAATAAATAATGTTTCTACTATTGAAAAGAATGACATATTACTTTCCCTCCTTTGCAGGTGCTAACTCTTCGTATTTATTGATTAAGTAATCAGCTGTACGTTCTGCACCATGACCAATAAATTCCCAAGTTTCTGCTTTGACCTGACGACGACCTTCAACATATTGAGAATCTGAAAGGCAAGAATCAATTAAAGCTTTAAGATTGTTCATATTGCTTTCTGTAAGTTCACGACCAAGTCTTGGAAGTGCTGTGGTTGTCCAAAGTGGTGTGTTAAGCCACCAAGCATCATAAAGGCTCACATCAAAATTTGGATTTGTATATATTACTGGTTTATCATAAACCAAGGAAAAATCAAAAATAACACCTGAAAAGTCAGAAATAAGAATATCTGAACGACGAAGAACATCAAAATTATCAGTATCTCTGTTCCATTCAAGTTGGTCTGAATCAGGATACTCTTTCATCAACTTTTCAATCATGTCCTTTTCAGATTTGAAAGACTGTGGGTGAGGACGAACAATTATATGATAGCCTGTTTTTAATAGTACATCAAGGATTTTTCCACCATAAACATTAAATATTGCACTTTGTCCCCAAGATGGTGCTAAAAGCACCGTTGTTTCGTGGTCTGGGAATGGGCCTTCTTTCTCAAGTCTTGCAATCATTTTATCCATATAAGGGATTCCAACTTTTACAAGCTCCTTTTTTGGTAATTTGCGAAGTTCTTCGAGATTTCTTATGTCTTGTACCTGATACTCACCTGAAAGTAAAACAGCATCATAATAGTCAATTCCAAACATTCGGTATAATGTTATTTCACTTGCTGCGTGTGGAATATGTACATAATATTTTACTTCTTTTGAGCGTTTCCACTGATAGACATCAAGACCTGGTGTGGTCGAAAGCACAATAGTGGCTTTCAAAAAATTAAGACGAGCAAACGCCTTATTTTCATTGCCGACATATTCTGCTTTAATGTGTTCAAAATTGTTATCAAGAGCAGGGTCATCTTCAGATGCTGTCATATAAACAACATCTTTCCCACGCTTGTCCAATTCACGACAAATTGGCTCAAATATGGACCAATATCTTTTATCGTCAGAAAAAATTACGAAAGGCAAACCTTTTAAATCTGTTTCCACTTTTCCACTGCCTAACTTAAAGCGAAGTTTAATCCAAAGCATTCTCAAAGAATAAAAAGCCGCTCCAAGTACACCAATAAGAATGGTGAAAAGCATACTACCCGTGCCTGGGTCAATATACAATAACACACTTAACATCTCCTTATATAATAAAGAACTTTTTGAATTTGTTAAAATCAATTAACTGCGTTACAAATGGCTTTAAATATCGATTTTTTTAAATCCTATAAAACTCATTTTTCATAAAACAGCAGAAACATATGATTATGTTTCTGCTGTCGATTCTTTTATATTTGTTATTTGCTCTTTTTGAAAATTTCTTTAAAATCTGCAGCAGCAAAAACGCTACAAACAAGAACAACAACAGCGCAAACAATTGCTATGCCACTTGGCATTGTTTTTGTAATAATTGCTGTAAAAATAAGTGCCCAGGCGCCGTAAGTAACATTAAGACCCATAGCCTTTGATGCACCGATTTGAGCGATTGCTTTGTAATAAAAAAGATATGAAACAGTTGCAGCCAACCCCGCTGCTGCAATTGTTGGAATTAACCAAGTAGCTTCGCTTGTAAAGAGATTTCCAGCAAATGCCCAACTTTCTGCAATACCCCAACCCTTGATTAAAGAGATTGCTGGTAAAAGGATTACACCATAAGTAAGAGCTGATGTCGTTTGGCGAATTTGAAGTGCATATTCATCAGTAACTTCTGGGTCCGTAAGACTTTTGGCAAGAATAACTGCTTCTATTCCCCAACCAAAGGAACACATAACAGCACCTAGAATTCCAAGCACATAGTTAGTTGCATTCATTTCTGGTGAGTAGTAAAGTCCATAAACACCGAGAAGTGTTGCAATAAGGAAGAGCCACTGGTACCATTTCATTTTTTCTTTAAGGAATATGAATGCTAAAACTGCACCGATTGCTGGAAAAACTGCTGACGCAATTGCGCCAATTGATGCACCCATATAATTAACTGACATAACATAGCCTGTCATACCAACTGGTCCACCAATAACGGCAGCTAAAACCACGAATTTACCACTCTTTGTTTTAAATGCCTTCCAAACATTTTTTGACTTACCCCTAACACCATTATAAATTGTTGCCCAAATTGCAGAAAAACCATCATGCAAAAAGGTGCTGACAAATGGTGCTAAGAAAATTGCCTGTTCTGTAGAAAAGAATGGGCTCATTGCCAATGCATAGCCCAGAACGATTGTTTCAATTGCCCATGTAATACCTGCTATAATGCCTGCTAACATATTTTTCCCTCCAAGATTTATTCTTGATTATCATATATTCTTATAGTCTTCAATGAAGCCTTTAAGTCTTGCATAGCGCTCTGTTGCCCAATCTTCCATTGGTTGTCCATCATAAGGAACTCTCGCTTTTGCCCATAAAGTCCACAAATAGTCAACATAGATTTTATTAGCTAGGAAATGTTTTTCGTTAATTGTTTCGGGTTCTTTGCCAAGATATGCACTTAATAACATTCTGTCGTGTTCTGCATCAAAACCTGCTTCAATTGAAACATCTGCTAAATCCCACATTCCGTCGTTCATACCTGCATATTCCCAGTCAATCAAGTACATTCTGTCATCGCCCAACACCCAATTCTCACAAAGGGCATCATTGTGACAAGGAACTTTCTTGATATTTATTGCACCATCAATTTCTGCTTTGATTTCCATAACTTTTGCTTTGATTTCGTTATAATCATCATACATTGGCACTTTCTTATCAAAAATAATTTTTTCATAACTTGTTGCCATTTCAAAAACTTCAAAGGGTACTTTGGTGTCAACACCGCAAGTATGCATTTTTCTGAAAATTTCTGCAACTTGATCGATATGTTCTTTCTTATGAAGTGTTTCAGATGACATTGTAAGTGCATTTTTAATATATTTTGTAACTTTTGAACCGTCTTCACCAAAGTAAAGAATTTCTGCATCAATACCTAAATCACAAGCTAATTGTGTGCTGATTTTTTCATCACTGCGAACAATCATTTCTTCCGTGCCTTCACCAGGAAGTCGCACTACATATTCTTCGCCATTTTTTAATGTCGCTTTATATGTATGATTGGTAAGTCCCCCCAACCTTGACAGGTCAGCATAATCGTCAGTGCCTAACACCTTAAGCATTAATCCTTTTATAACCGGAATATCTTCAATCAAAACTTCTTTTGCCATTTTACACTCTCCTTAATACTTTTTCTTTGTATGAATATTTATACTTGTCTTGATTATATGTAAACATAAAACCTGCCGCCGCATTGTTATTGTCTTTGTATGATAACACTTCCGTAATTTCGCTCTCTTTACATCCAAGTTCGTTAGCCACTGATTTCAAAAGTTGTGAACGAGTATCATCAATATATGTCTTATCAAATTCTCTTAACTCATCCAAAGTATCAAATTCAAAAACTACTTGGTCAGAATACTTTTGAATTTTCATTTTAAGTTCATTGATGTGATTAATATATATACTTTCCCACAACAAATCAGCTGTTTCAGGTTTGTTATATTCTTCTTCTAAAATCTCAACAAATTTTTTACTGAATGTTTCATCCCAAAACGTATGGCCTAGCATATACCATGAGTTTTTACCACCAATATCGACTTTCGAAATTGTTCCATCATTGTCGTATTCCAAACACCATTCTTTTGTTTCGCCGTCGGCATAAACAGCTGCGTAATAACAATCTTCAACTTCCCTTTCAAAAGGGTTTTCGGAGAAATAGTTATCAGAGGAGCAAAGATATGTATTTTTCAAGATATCTTTTACAGCATAAATACTTGAATTGTTATTTCTCACAAGGTATTCACTATTGTAAACGAGGTGTACATCGAACTTTTCTTTAAGATATTCAAATTGTTCACTTTTATATCCTGTCACAATATAAATCTCAGGAATGCCAGCTTCTTTTAACTGACGAATTTGTCGTTCAATCAAAACTTCACCCTTAACAGTAATTAATGCTTTATGCATTTCGTAAGATAATGGTGCAAATCTGCTTGCTGTACCTGCTGCCATTATCACAGCATTGTCAACTATAGACACAGATATCCCTCCTTTTGAAGTGGCATATAACACGATTCATCATATTATTTTTTTAATAGTCAGATAATGCACTGCTGTTACAAAATGTAACATTTTAATTGTAACAAATTGTTACAATTATGTCAAGAAAAAACAAACTGGAGCGAATTATGAAAGATTGTCAAAATCATGGGCTGATTGGGTTGAAAATATTACGAAAACAACGCAAACTTAACCAGCAGAAAATCGCTATGGATTTGAATATGAGCAGAGAAGCAATATCCCATTATGAAAATGGAAGAAGAAATCCTGATGTTCAGATGCTTAAATTATTATCGGGATATCTTAATGTATCAATTGACTTTTTGATTAACGGAGAAGAATACAAGAATACATAATCTGTCAAATGTGATACTGACTCTGTTAGATGAATTGTTTCGTTAATCAACTTAATAACAATACAAAAAGCGTTGCAAGAGGGGAGTGGCGAATTCCCAAATGCAACGCTTAATTCTTTTAAATGGCTTAAATGCTATATAAAACAACGATACCACTATCAATACAATTTGCATCAATAGTGGTATCTGATTTGGTTGCGGAGGGAGGACTTGAACCAACGACCTTCGGGTTATGAGCCCGACGAGCTACCAACTGCTCTACTCCGCGATATTTAACTATCACTCTCTCGAGTGCCTTATAATGATACACTTATTTTTATATTTTGTCAAGTGTTTTTTGTGAAAGATATAATTTTTATCATATTTATATTATTTTATGATGTGCTTTATCTGTATATACAAAAAAATTGCGAAAAACTGTTGACAAAATGTCACTATTAGGTTATAATGTTGACAATAAGACACATATTCATTCTAAAAAAGAAAAGGAGAGATTGTTTTATGAAATATTATGTCTTGAAATGTATGGTAGATGGAGTGGATTATCAGGAGGCAAGTTTTGGCGTCTTGATGCTTAATGATGATTTAAGTCGCAATTACATTTGTAATGTGACAACGGACTACAACAAGATAACAGAATTGGTAAACAAAATGAATGAGTTTCATATTGAGCCATGTCACACAGAAAGCGTTATTGAGGATTTTATGTATTCAATGAAAACAGGGGCGGGCACTTGATTTTCAAGTGCTCAATTTTTATCAAAAATTTTCCTGTAATCTCTTGACAAAAATTTATCATTTGTATATAATACTTTATGTGTTAGCGGGAGCTAACCTATATTTTAGTTCCAATGTTAGCCTACGCTAATTTTATGATAACTCTTATTCAAGGTGATGACAAATGACATTACTTAACGCGCAAGAAGGAATTGAATACATCATTAAAGATATCATAACTGATGATGAAGAACTTGATGCATTTCTTTTTTCACTTGGTTGTTATGCGGGCGAGCCTATAACTGTAATTTCCCATAAAAAAGGCGGTTGCGTTGTATCAATCAAGGATTCAAGATACAATATTGATAATCAGTTGGCTGAAGCTATTGAGATTTAAAGTCAAAAGCAAGGACAACTGTATATTTTCGAAAAACAGTTAGCATACGCTAACAAAATTAGTTGAAATCTTATTTTCACATAGATTTAAGGAGGATAAAGATATGAGAATTGCCTTGGCAGGTAATCCAAACAGTGGTAAAACCACTATGTACAACGCCTTAACCGGCAAGAATGAAAAAGTCGGCAACTGGGCGGGTGTTACCGTTGATAAAAAAGAAAGCTCTATTAAAAAGAGCCTTTACGACGGGACATACGAGCTTATTGCAGTTGACCTTCCGGGTGCATACTCAATGTCACCTTTCACATCGGAAGAAAGTGTTACAAGGGACTATATCAAAAATGAAAACCCCGATGTGATTATCAATATCGTTGATGCTACTAATTTAAGCCGAAGTCTTTTCTTTACAACACAGCTTCTTGAACTTGGTGTTCCCGTTGTTGTGGCACTTAACAAGAGCGATATTAACGAGAAAAAGCAGACAGAGATTAATGTTGACGCACTAAGTAAAGCACTTAACTGTCCTGTAATTGAAACTGTTTCAACATCTGCAGAGGGACTTAAGGAAGTCGTTTCTGCCGCGGTCAAACTAAATGGCAGAGGTCAAAACGCACCATACATTCAAGGTGTAATTGATATAAACGATAGAAAATCTGTTGTTCAGGCAGATAAAAAGCGTTATAAATTTGTAAATGGAATCGTAAAAACAGTTGAAACTCGTAGAATTCTTACAAGAATGAGAAACTCACAGGATAAAGTTGACGATATCCTTACAAATAAATGGTTTGGACTTCCAATTTTTGCTGTGGTCATGTTTCTTGTTTTCTGGATTTCACAGGCAGGACCTGGTGTCTGGATTGCAGAATGGCTTACGGGTGCTCTCGAGGGCGTTCAGGAGTGGATTGCAGGCTTTTTCGAGAATGCAAACCCATTACTTTCAGCACTTCTTGTTGATGGTGTAATTGGTGGTGCAATTGCGGTTATAGGCTTCTTACCACTTGTTATGGTGATGTATTTCCTTATTGCACTTCTTGAGGATTGCGGATATATGGCTCGTGCATCAGTAGTCCTTGACCCCATTTTCAAAAAAGTAGGTCTTAGCGGTAAGTCAATCATTCCGTTTGTAATAGGTACAGGATGTGCAATTCCGGGTGTTATGGCTTGTCGTACAATCCGTGATGAGCGTGAACGCAGGGCAACAGCGATGTTAGCACCATTTATGCCTTGCGGTGCAAAACTTCCTGTTATCGCACTTTTTGCAGGTGCATTCTTTGAAGATGCTTCATGGGTTGGACCTCTTATGTATTTTGCAGGTATCCTTATTATCTTCTTTGGTGCACTTCTGGTAAATAAAATTACAGGCAACAAAGCAAAAAAATCATTTTTTATTATCGAACTTCCTGAATACAAAGTGCCATCACTTAAAAGAGCATTTCTTTCAATGTGTCAGCGTGGTTGGTCTTATGTTGTTAAGGCTGCAACAATCATTCTTCTTTGTAATACAGCGGTTCAGATTATGCAGACATTCACTTGGAGTTTCACAGTGGCAGAATCAGCTGACCAGTCAATCCTCGCTTCAATTGCAGGACCTTTTGCATACATACTTGTACCTGTAGTTGGTGTACTTTCATGGCAACTTGCCGCAGCAGCAGTTACAGGATTTATCGCTAAAGAAAATGTTGTTGGTACATTGGCAGTATGCTTTGTAGGACTTGAAAATCTTATTGATACAGAAGAATTAGCACTTATGGAAGGTGCAGGTTCAGAGGTTGCAGGTACAATGGCGATAACAAAGGTTGCGGCACTTGCCTACCTTATGTTCAACCTTTACAGCCCTCCTTGCTTCGCCGCAATTGGTGCTATGCGTTCAGAAATGAAGAGCGGAAAATGGCTTGCAGCAGGTATCGGTCTTCAGCTTGGTACAGGCTTTACAGTAGGATATCTTGTATATCAGATTGGTACGCTTATCACAACAAAGTCTTTAGGTGCCGGTTTTATACCAGGTCTTATTGCAGTATTAGTATTCGTAGCAATACTTGCAATATTGTGTATCAATGGCGAGAAAAAAGCAAAAAAAGCACAAGCTGAAAGGGCAAATAAAAAGGCAATGGCAAGGGCAAGATAAATAGGTAGTATTATGGAAAATTTCTTGATTATTGCAGTTGTTATATTGATAATTGGATGTGCAATAGCATATATTATAAAGGCCAAAAAAAAGGGCGTAAAATGCGTTGGCTGTCCTTACGCAGAATCCTGCGGAAAAGTAAAAAATGATTGTTCTTGTAGTTGTAAAACAGATAGATAATAGATTGGCGAGGTCAGTTAAAACCTCGCCAATTTCATATATGCAAAACATTTAATAGCTGAATCAAAAATTTACTTAAAAAAAGAAATCCCTGTATTTCAAGGGATTTCCTTATATGAATAAAATGATTATATGATTTTCAAAAGCTTAACTACAAACTCGTAAATTGCAGAAAATACTTTTTCAAATTTATAATAGAAATTGTAATTGAGTTTATTTCTTACACCCGCATCGTCTAATTTTGAATCCTCCATCTGAGCAAGTTCATTGGAAGCAAGTATATAAGTTTCGTAATTCCAAGGGTTATTTTCATCAAGGTCAATAACTCTTGCGCCTTGATACATATCGCTGTAATAAGAATTATATGTTACAGCAGGTGTCTGGATAAGGTCAATTCCGTCAACATTAACAATGAAGTTATTAACATGGTCGTGACCAACAACAAGACCTAAAACATCTCCACCGTTGACCATAGCATCCCACTGACCATCGTTACCATAGCTCGGACAACTCTTTTCTAATACAAGTCCCTCATACTTTGTAACATTGGGGATTACTGTCTGTGATGTTCCATCAGCAAAATTTATTGTAGCCTCACCAAGGCTTATAGGTGAGTCGTAGAAAATCTCCTGACAAGGCTCCTGTGGGATAATGTGCTGGAATGCAATTGATGGAATAAGCTCGCCATTATTCTTTGCAGTCATTTCATCACGAACAGATTTATACCATTCAATCTGGTCTTGTCTTACCCAGTCGTAACCAAGCCATTCACCATTTTCGTCATGGTAGTCTGCACCACTGTCAAACATCCAGAGGTTAAAAGCAACCTTTGAGCCGTCACTTGAAAGAATTGGCAGATTATGTGTTGCAGAGCCGTGGAGTGAAGGCATTGGGTCATAGGCAAGGCAACCGTCGTATTTTTGATATTCAAGAAGCTGGTCGTCACGCTCAAAACCTTCGTCATCATCGTGATTGCCAAAAACAAAAGTGAATGGAATGTCTCTGTCGACTAAAGGACCTACCATTTCGCCAATAGCCCTTGGGTCACTTCCTGTAATATTGTCACCAACAAAAACTACAAGGTCAGGTTTAGCATAATCAAGTGCTTCATTCATAAACTGAATAACTGCAGGTTCAAGAGGGTAGTCATCCTGAACATCTGCAAGAGCAAGAATTCTGAATTTACCATCTTCGTTAAACTGTAATTCAGTATTGCTATTTCCTGCAAAACCAATTACAGCATTAGCAAAAAGCAAGCATGCCACAAGTAAAATTGAAATAACCTTTTTCATAAATTAGCCTCCCTAAAATAGGTTGAAAATGTAAAAATATTATATCAAATTATATATTTTCCGTCAACAAAATCGTTATAAATTGAGAGTGATAATGTCTTTCAGTAAAAGAAAAAGGTGGGAATAAATCCCACCTTGCGTTTAAAATTAATTATGCACCGAAAATGCTAAGTACAAAATCAAAAACTTGACCAACGATACCTGCTGCTTCTGGGTCTGCACCTGCACCACCAAGGATTCCCATGACGAACTCAAAAATTGATGCTAACATACTGGCACCTCCTTCTTAATTTTGTAACCTTATTTTACCATAGAATTATTATATAGTCAACAGAATGTGGATATTTTGTTAATAAAAGACTATAATCCATATTTTAGAAGGTCAATTTTTCCGTCATCATCGAAAACAATTCCCTCTTCCTGTAACAATTTCACCTGCATATTTTCACCACCAAAAGCGAATGCAGGAGAAACCCTCCCCTCACGATTTACTACTCTGTGGCAGGGGATTACACCTGGTTCGGGATTACAGTGTAGAGCATATCCTACAACCCTTGCCCACCTTGGATTACCCGCAAGCATAGCAACCTGACCATAGGTTGCAACCCTGCCTTCAGGAATATTTTTAACTACCTCATATATTCTTTCAAAAACTGTCATAATTACCTCTTTAAAGTGCAAGTTTGAATTTGCCGGGATGTTTTAATTACAAAATACCCCCCTCAGTCTTGCCTACCGGCTCAGACAGTGCTTCTGCTTCGCAGAGGTGTCCACCGGACACC
>CALEJF010000014.1 GCA_937898625.1 uncultured Clostridia bacterium
ATTTTTTTCATTGTATATGTCCTCCTCTATATATAAAATTATTTTTTGATTGCTTTATGTATTTCTGCACAGATCAAAAGAATTACAAATAAAACTGCACTTATTTTATGAATAATGGAAATAGCAGCAATGCCGTGTACATTCATAAGTACAACACCTGTAATTAAAGCGATGCCATAGCATACACGCTGAAGTATTTCAAGTGCAGGATTTTTCCATTCTTTTTTTGTTGCAACTGTGTATGCAATAAGTAATACAAGACCAACAACCGATACAGCGATATGTGCTGTCATACCTGTTGCACGAAGCATAAACAATAGCACTGCAACAATAATCATTGGAATTAAGAATAACAATTTCTTTTTCATAACATTTGACTCCTTTAAATTTATATAATCATTTAATTATTTACTTGATAAATACATAGCATCATCTTCGGTAATAAGTGACAGCATATTATTTTCGTCAACATATAAATCTGCCTTTTTGATTTGAATTGCAGTTTCCAAACCCTTACCCTTTTCTACATGTGCCATAACTAAACTCGCATTACCCTTTTTAATGCCTTTTGCTGTGACTTGCATTAAGCCAACAGGGTAAAGTTCTGAATAAATTTTTTCAGGCGGATAGTCGGTAGCCTTTTCTGTAATTTCAAGCTTATCTTTTGTATAGTCAATAACCTTCCATTCGTATCCGTTGTCATATTCGCATTCAAATAATTGTTCTGCTTTATAGTTATTTCTTGAATCGATATAGAAAAGTCCGGTATCAAAAGGAATTTCAACGCTTATTACACCAAGTGCATAAGGCGCAAGTTCACCCTGATTGAAATAAAGCACCATCGAATTGTGTGTGATGTAGAACTGAACGTATCCAAGATATTCATTCACATAATCATAAGTATATATATCAGCTGATTCAGGTGCTATCTCCTTTAACTTATCAACAAATAAATCTGTTACAAACTTAACCAAAGAAACATCCAGTTGATCTTCCATAAGTAATTCTGAAACAGAAAGTTCCACATTATTGTTTGTGTGATATGTTCTTGACTCCATTGTTTTTGTAGGATGAACACCGCCCAAATTTACATATTTGTGGCTAACAAACGAAAGGTATCCCCAAATACTGTAAGTTTGTTCGTAAGTAAGTTCATAAACAAAAGGTACAAAAGCATCACCCATTTGTTTTCGCAAAGCAAGTGCATCTTCCTTCTTTTCTCTTGCTTCTTCCAAGAACCTATCAACATCCCACTTATAATCTTCGTTGATTGTATCGAATGTTGAACTTTCATTGGGATTTTCTATGGCAGGACAATATGCAACCACTTCAATTAACACATTCCCCTCATCGTCGGTTATGGTTTCTTCAAATTTTTGGGCATGTATGGTATATGCTGATGCAGGTGAACAAATATATACATTTTTTGTATCTCCTGCCCAATCCACATCGCACTCAAACGCCTCTGATATTGCTCTGAGTGGCACTAATGTTCTACCGTCTTTTATTTTTGCAGGTACATCAAGGTCTATTTCCTTGCCATTAAAATACATCTTGTTTTCGCCTATGGTAAGCACCAAGCTATCATCTGCTCTTCGTGCGGAAACAATCTGTTTGCCGTCCTCTTCGGAATAATAAACTGCACAGCCCATGGTTTCAAAAATAGTTCTGAACGGAACCAGAGTTCTGCCATTTTCAATAATAGGCTCCACATCAAAAGTCAGCAAATCGTTGTTGTAAATAACATCCAGTTTATCTTTATTTTTTTCATTAAATGCAGAAAGACGTTTGCCTACATTTTCTTCGAGATTTCTGAAAAAGAACTGATAATCATAAAGATGATATATACCATCATCAAAAAGTTTTCCGGGGTAATCTTCAGGCTTTACATCTGTAACCTTAAGCGTTCCTCTTTCTTCATCTATGTAAGCACCGGTAAGATTTGGAATTTCTTCCTTGATGTTTCCTGAATAATCGGTAAAACAAGCACCTTTATTAAGAGACTTATCGGCAACTTCTGATGTTGTTTTCCAGTTAAGCGGATTTATAGAGTATGTTTTTTCATTTTCACCAACTATTAATGAAGAAGCAATATCCTTATCTTCACTATTGAATGTAACAATCACACCTGTATCTGTTTCTCCTTCGGCAGGCATAAGATGCGGATATTCTTTAACCTCATCTTCGGTAAGTTTCCAACCAATAGGGTATGCAGCAACAAGTCTTCTCTGATACTGTGGTTCATCAAACAAATCTTTCATCAAACGGATTATCATATCCGCACCCTGTGAAAATCCTGCAAGTATCAACGGTCTTGTGGCGTCTGTCTGATCAGCAAAGTAAAGAAATGCTTTTTTAACATCTTCGTATGCCGCACTAAGATATTTTTCCTGTTCTTCTTCGCTAAGACTGTAAACCGGGAAGGTTGCCTGTCTGTAATATGGTGCGTAAACTCTTGCAACATCGTCATAAATGCCAAGTTCCATATTAGTAGCACCGTCAAAGCTCTCACGGTATTTTTCATCTGTTATGTAAGCATTATAATTTCCTTCTTTGCCCATATCAACTGTTGGACATACAAAGAAAAGATCTGCAGGTTTGTCATCACCATTATTCCAGCGCGACCAGAAATACATATTGGAATAGTCAACATATTCATCAAAAGGTGAATATTCCATAACAATTTCTTCCGCAAACGCTGTAAATGATGACAAGCAAAGCACAACTGCGATAAATAAGCTTAAAAATCTTTTGGTTTTCATTTAAGTTCCTCCTAAATAATTTTGTTACCTTGTATATATTTCTCTTTGATACCGCCACACAAATCAAGCGACAGATAAATACTGCGTTCTAATCGCTGTCTTAAATTAAGCTCAAGCGGATGAGCAAGAATACTGTCATCAAGTACGAGAGCGTCAAATTCATAGCCTTCTTCAAAGCTTCCCACTTTTCCAAAGAACTCACCGCCGCCTTTTGTTGCCATATAAAAGGCTTCTTCAAAAGTTACAGCCTTTGCATTTTCATCCACATATCTTAAATACATTTTTGAAGCACCGATAGCATCTGTTATCGCACGGAAAATGGATTCCGTTTGACCGCCTGCCACATCGCTTCCAAGACCAATTTTCATATCAAGGTCAAGGTATTTTCTTACAGGGGCAATTCCTGACGTAAGGTTTATATTTGATGCAGGACAATGAGCAATAAATACACCATTCTCACGCATGAGCTTCACTTCTTCATCACTTGACCACACACAATGCGCCATTACTGTGTTGACTTTTTCAGAATCTAAATTTTCATCACCGAACAAATCATGCTTATCGTAGCTGTCACCATAGAATGCACTGTCCGGTCTAAGCTCACGAACCCATTCAATCTCACCCTTGTTCTCTGACAAATGGGATTGCACAGGAAGATTGTATGCTCTTTGTATTTCACGAAGCTGATCCATA
>CALEJF010000015.1 GCA_937898625.1 uncultured Clostridia bacterium
TTTTAACAATTTCGTGACGGTCGCCGATAAAGTAGAAATCACCTTCAAATTCTACGAGCTGATATGCTTTTTGCATTACGTCATTTTTGTAGAAATGGTTATCCTTAATGCCTGTGAATTTTTGAACAGGTACTGGATAATTGAAATACTTGTTAGCACTATTGAATGGTTTAGAAAGTATAAGTCCGGTGTATTTAATATATTCCCATTCTTCCTCTGTACCGCCATAATAAATATCAATAGACATTGAATAACTGTAGAATGCCCCCCATCCGATAGTTGTTAAGCTTCGTGGCCAAAATACCTCTTTTATATTGCGACAATCTTCAAAGGCTTCCATTTCAAGCTCTGTTACACCTTCACAGAGTACTATAGTTTCAAGATTATCGCAATTTTTAAATGCACCCGCGCTTACAACTGACATACTACTTGGAATTGTTACAATTCTGAGGTTATCACAATCAGCAAAAGCATATTCTCCAAGTGTTTGAACACCATAAGGGATATCAATACTTGTGAGTCCGTCACAATTTGTGAATGCATTATGACCTATTGATGTTACGGTATAAGGAATTTCTACCCTTTTAATACCAATGCAATCTACAAAAGCATCATTACCAATTGTTGTTACGCCTTCTTCAATAATAAGCTTTTTGATTTCTGTTTTAAAGTCGTTCCATGGGGTGTATTCTTCTTCAGCAATATCATAATCGTACATAGCACCTGTACCTGAAATTACTAAAGTGCCTGTATCACCATAAAATGCCCATGTAAGATTATCACCGCATTTACCTAAAGCAGATTGAACACCGGAATAGTCAAATTTGAATATTGCATCTGTTAAGCAAGAATTACCGCTGTCAATCACAATTTTGTTCCAATCTTCCAATGTTCCTAAATACTGAACATCAGTAAGTTTATAACATCCATTGAATGCGTTGTATTTAATTTCCGTTACTGTCTTTGGAACTGTAAGATTTGTAAGTAAGGTGCAATTTTCAAAAGCAGACTCCCCAATTACTGCCACATTTTTACCGATAACAACTTTTACAAGAGAGCTACAACCAACGAAAGCACTAGAAGTAATTTCAGTTACCGTATCTGGAACAGTATAATTTGTCATTTTGTTGCCTATAGGACATTCAATAAGTTTTGTTTTATCCTTATTGAAAAGCACACCGTACTCATCACTTGAATAATGCTGATTATCATCATCAACAATAAACTTTTCGAGATTATCACAATATGCAAATGCAGTAAAATTGATACTTTCTACACTGTCACCCATTTCAACACTTGTAAGGTTTGAGCAATCAAGAAATGCACATGCGCCAATTG
The DNA here is from genome assembly GCA_937898625.1 of uncultured Clostridia bacterium. GTDB lineage: Bacteria > Bacillota > Clostridia > Oscillospirales > Acutalibacteraceae > Fimenecus. Next base: position 1,339 of record CALEJF010000015.1, read on the forward strand.
TTGTTACACCATCTTCAATAACGACTGACTTAGTATCATATGCAAACATTTCCCAAGGACGATCAATAACATATATCTCCCAATGATGGTCCCAATCACACTCATAATTAGCCATAGCTCCTGTGCCGGAAATTATCAATGTTCCCGTAACAGTATCAAATTTCCAAGTAACATTTTCGCCACAAGAACCTGATGGATGATATGCTTCATCTGAACAATAAACTGTATAATACTTCAAACTACTAGAATAGTCACCATCATCATTATCTTCTAACAACTTCTTCCACTGAGCTAATGTACCTTTGTAATAAACAATTGTTTCGTTTCGTGAAATTATGTATGAGTCCGTTGTAGTTACAGTAGTAGGAATAGTTAAGGATTCCAGTTTACCACAACCTACAAACGCGCCATAAGAAATTGTTGTTACACCATCATTAAGAACGATTTTCTTAAGATTGTTACAAGAATAGAAAGCTTCGTATCCAATAGTTTCTACTGTGCTTGGAACTGTATATTCAGTTTGTGCACCATTCTGAGGATATTTAACCAATCTTGTTTTATCCTTATTGAATAATACTCCGTATTCATCATTTGAATAAGCAGGATTATTGCTATCAACTGTTATGCTTTCAAGACTAGAACAAATACTAAATACATCGCCACCGATAGATGTTACTGTAGAAGGAATTGCTATAGTCTTCAAGTTTTTACAGTAATAGAATGCATAGTGACCTATTCTTGTTATACCTTCAGAAATTACTACTTCTTTAATATAATCTCTGTAATTTATCCATGGGTAATCGTTGTACTCGAAATCATACATATCACCCGTACCTGAAATTACCATTTTACCTGTGTTGAGATTAAGTGTCCAAGTAGCATTGTCGCCACAGATGGTTGTAACATTTTCTACATCTGTTGGTTCAAAAGTAATTAAATTGTACTTTAATTTTGCATTTTTATCCGCATTATAGGTAATTCTGGTTTCCCAGTCCTCTTTTGTACCCTTATAAATAATATTTTTAAGATTAGTGCTTTCATCAAAAGCACGCTCTTCGATTGTTGTTACACTTAACGGAATTGTTACAGTTTGAAGATTTGCACATTTATTAAATGCGTAAGTCTGAACTGTTTTAACACTGTCAGGAATTGTGTATTCTGTCAATGGGCTGCCGCAAGGATACTGGATAAGAACTGTTTTATCCTTATTAAACAATACGCCATACTCATCAACTGAATAATTCGGATTTTCAGCATCAATTGTTATTGCAGTAAGACTTTTACTGCCATAGGCTATCGCATTACCGATTGTTGTTACATTTTTCCCAATTGCTATGCTCTTAAGGCTATCACAATCAGCAAATGCATAAGAGTTAATTTTTGTAACGCTGTCAGGAATTTTTATACTTACAAGGCTGTCACAGTTTGCAAAGGCGTTACTGCCGATTGTTGTTAAGCCTTCATTTAAAGTTACATTTTTAAGACTTGTGCAACCGCTGAATGCACTGCTTTTAATTTCTGTTACAGTACTTGGAGTTACAATACTTTCAAGTTTAGTACAACCATAGAATGAACAATCGCTAATTACTGTTATGCTATTACCAAAGGTTACACTAGCAAGATTTGTACAATTATCAAAAGCATATTCACCAGTTGATGTTAAGCCATTACCAAGTTTTACACTTGTAAGGCTAGTACAATCACTAAATGCCCATCTATCCATTTTTGTAACAGAATCAGGAATTGTAACGCTTTCAAGGCTTGAGCAACCTGAGAACGCACTCGATTCAATTGTTTTTAAACTCTTACCAAAAGTTACAGTTTTAAGTTTAGCACAATCCTGAAATGCACCTGAACGGAGTATAATTACACTATCACCTATTACTACGTTTTCAAGATTTCTGCATTGTGCAAATGCACTTAACGAAATCATTGTTACGCCATCACCTATTACTACACTTGTAAGGCCAATGCAATGCTGGAATGCATACATACCAATTGTGTTAATATTATCAGAAAGCGTAATACTTGTAAGGCTGTTACACATCTCAAATGAATAATCTCCAATTGAAGTTACACTGTCAGGAATTACTATACTTTCAAGAGCATAACACTCTCTGAATGCATTTTTACCAATTGTTGTTATGCCATCTTCAATAATAACTTTTTTAATTTCCCTTTCATATTCTTCCCATGGGCGGTCATTAAGATTGTAATTACCCATAGAACCTTTACCGAAGATAGTTAATGTAGCTGTTTCTTCATCATATTTCCACTCCATATACTTACCGGGAGTATCAGGAGTTATTTCTTCACCCTCGGGATTATCCGGATTTTCTCCAGGAATTGTAAATGGTGTTGCATTTACAAATGGGTCGTTATTCTCTGCAATAGTAATCGCTTTCCAATCTGAATATTCCCCTGCATAGTTAATCTTTTCCAAACTTGTGCAACCATTGAATGCACCTGCTTCAACAGTCTTAAGGCTCTTTGGAATTGTTACATTAACAAGCTTTGAGCAATTAGCAAATGCATTTGCTTCAATTGTAATTACACCCTCAGGAATTACTACTGTTGTAAAATCACTGCAATTAGCAAATAAATTTGCAGGAATTGCTGTTATGCCTTCTGAGAAACCTACTGAACTGATTTTACAATTTAAAAACGCACTTGTGCCGATTGATTTTAAAGTTGAAGGAAGTTTTACTTCAACGAGCTTTGAACAATAGGCAAACGCCTCATTACCAATTACTTCTACGCCATCAAGTATAGTTATGCTTGTAACACCATTACAACCATAAAAGGCTTTATCATTAATAGTTGTAACACTACCTGGAATAGTTATACTTGTAATACCTGAACAAGCATAAAATGCTTCTTCAGCAATTTTCTTTGTGCCTTCTTTTATCTGGACATCGCCACTAATTGATGAATTAGCATCGATTAAATAATCATTAATATATAAAATATTATTTTCCCAGTTTTCAGCATTGTTATAAAAAGCTGTTCCTGTGAAAGCATTAGCACCAATTGTTGTTACACTTTCAGGTATTGTTACGCTTGCAAGATTGTCACAATTTCTGTATGAATTTGCGCTAATTTTTGTAATACTATCAGGAATTGTAACATTTGTGAGTGCATCACATTCATAGAATACATACTGATTGATTGTTGTAAGGCTACTATTTTCACTAAAAACAAGGTCTTTAAGTCCTAGACAACCATTAAATGCATATTCCTCAATTGTTGTAACACTTGCAGGAATTGTTACGGCTGCCAATGCTGTACAACCATCAAAGGCATGAGAGCCAATTGTGGTTACACAATTAGTAATTGTCACATTTTCAAGATTTTTACATCCTTTAAATGCATTAGGAGCAATCTTTGTTACACCTGCTGGAATTGTATAACTTGTTGCTGTGTTACCCATAGGGTATTTGATAAGTGTTGTTTTATCTTTATTAAACAGCACACCAAATTCATCGCTTGAATATGTAACGTTATTAACATCAACTGTTATGCCTGTAAGAGATGAACAACCGTCAAATGCTCTGTCAAAGATTGATGTTACGCCTTTAGGAATTGTAATACCTGTAAGGGATGAACAACCTTCAAATGCAGAAGAACCAATTGTTGTTACACTTGCAGGGATTGTAAAACTTGTAAGTTCAGTACAACTAGCAAATGTACCCTCACGAATTGTTGTTATACCCTCGGGAAGTGTTACACTTGCAAGAACTTTACAAGCACTAAATGCTCTCTTGCCAATCTCTGTAACACTATCTGGAATTGTAATCTTTGTTGCCTTTCCAAAACTATAAAACGCATACTCTCCAATTGAGGTTACGCCGTCTGAGATAACAACTTCCTTAATGTTATCTTCATATTTCTCCCATGGACGATTGCTGAAACTATAATTATCCATGTCACCTGTGCCTGAAACAGTCAATACGCAGGTTGATGTGTCATAACTCCATGTGAGATTTTCACCACAAGGACCTGTATATGTAGCAGCACTTGCTGTGATTGGAATGATGGATATTACCATCATAACTACCAAGATGATTGATAATATTTTGTTCGCCTTTTTCATAATATTTCTCTCCCCATATTATAAAATAAATGCTTTTCCTAATTACAGTATATTTCATTTTGAAACTAATTACAATAGGAAATGCAAAATTGTGAGTTTTATGTAGTTCAATTATTCTACATTATCTCATAAAAATCTCCCCTAAAAATAAAAAAGTGCGTAGCCGAAGCCACGCACAAAAAACGCATAACTCCGATTGCTGCGACACAACTTTGATAACTACGAGAGTATGCAAAGATAGAGTATGCATTTTTATTGAAAATAAAAATACTACTCCCATAGCTATCTATTCAGTTGTGTCGCAAGATTAGTATATCACGGAGATTTTGAAAAATCAATAAAAATTAGAATTATCAATGATTGAGATTCTTCGCAATACTCAGAATGACAACTCCCTCAGTCAGCCTCTTTGACAGCTCATTACTCGCCTATCGGCTCAGACAGTGCTTCTGCTTCGCAGAGGTGTCCACCGGACACCCGCACCCTCAAATAGGGAGCGAAACGGGTCGTCGGGGACGCCGACCCCCTACGGAAATCATTCCGACAAATTCAAAGTTGTTTTACAATAAAATCGGCGGGGTAAACGCCCCGCCTTACTGTAAAAAATGTTTTATCAATATCTGTTGTGCACTTTTTCAGCGAACATAAGCATATCTTTGATTTCAAGGACTGTGCCGTCGTCGAGGACTGCTTTACCACTCATTCTTCCGAAAACCTGATGTTGGTCAGAGATAATTGCCTTAAAGTCGATAAATGCACTACGGTCAATTATCGGCACAAAGTCCATTTCAAATCTGCCATCGGATGATGAGAATGTCCACGGGTCAGTATAACTTCCGTTTTTAGGCATATTGAAATAAATATCGTCAAGCTTATGAGCAACGCCATCATAGAAAAGGATATTTTCTGTCGCAGCAGTATTGTCACCAAAACCATAGCCGATATTAAAGCCAAATGCGTGGCCGTCCAAATCACAGTTACCTGAACCCCAGAACCATGTGTTGTCGTAAGTCCAAACACCACGGCCCCAGTCAAGAGTACCAAAGTCAGTTGCAGGGTTAAACTCGTATTTATCGTCACCAACTGTTACCCAACCAGACGCTCTCATACAATTGATTTTTTGGTTATAGTAGAAGCATCTCTTATTTTTCTGCCAAGGAATTGTAATAACCATTGAGTCCATATCGGGTTGGTCAAGACAGATATCGCATTTAAAATCCTTACCATCTTTGAAATTTTTATATGTACAAACAATTCTTCTCTGTCCGTCAGTTTTGATATAGTCAAGAGTAAGATTTTTGTTGCCAAAATGAACATTACCCTCACTACTTGTTGGCGGCATATTTGTTTTACCCATTGTGAAGAAAGGCATTTCGCTCTTTGTTGTCTCACAAGGTGTTTTAAAGTCAAGGAATGAAACAGAATGAAGTCCCGCAAAACCTAAATCAGAAACTGTAAATGCAACACCAAAATCCTGCGCCAAGACAAGGTAATAGTCCCATTCTTTAATTCTGAAAACATTGGACTTAATTGCTTTTTTGTCATATTTCCATACTTGTTTTGTTGACCAGCCAACTTCGCGAAGGCTACCGTCTGCGTTCAAAAGGTCAACAGGTTTGTCCACAAAATGATTTCTCATAACACTTTCCCCTTTTATTTTTCCCTTTTAAAAAATTATTACAAAATGTCAACCTTTAAAGTTGCATCATTGTATTTATAGAATTTTCTGTCCTCTAATGCCCAAAGACGATTTGTAAACTCACCTTGCTGGACATTACTTACTGCATCCATAATCTCATAAACTCTTGCATCCATAAGGTCAAGTTGTGAAAGCAATTCTGCTTCTAAAAACAATGGTCTTACTGCAGCGCCAAATTCAGGCTCGCCATGGTGAGAAATAATCATATGTTGTAAAAGCAGAGATTTTTCACTATCAATTGCAAGTTTTTTACTTGCTTCTTTAACCATCATAGCACCCATTACAAGGTGACCGATTAAATTGCCTTCAACAGTATAACCCGATGCAATTCCTGTTTCACCAACTTCAAACTCAACTGTTTTTGCAATATCGTGTAAAATTGCTCCGGAGATAAGCAATTCGCGGTTCACAAATGGATAAACCTTGCAAACACCTTCGCAAAGTTTAACTATTGATGTTGTATGCATTAAAAGTCCGCAACGAATTGCATGGTGAAGTCTAAACGCTGCAGGGTAATAGAGAATTTTCTCTTTATTTTCATTAAGAAGATATGTAACAATCTTTTTTAAATCTTCGTCTTTAAAACCGTTTACAAGTGAAAGGAGATGATTAAACATATCTTCCCCACTATAATCTGCAGACTTTACATAATCAGCAACATCCACACCGTCACTTTCAATTACAGGACGGATTCTGTCAATTCGCAGTTGGTCGTGACCATTATACTGTGAAATCTGACCTCTTACCTTAACAAACATATCTGCTTCGTATTTACCGTGGGCAACCTCATTGTAATCCCATAGTTTCGCAAAAATTTCGCCCTCTTTATCTGAAAGCACAAGGTCAAGATAAGAATTTCCGTTTTTAGCCATTTTCTTATCGCATTGTTTAATAACCGCATAGCCCTCAACAAGGCCATTATTTCCAATTTCTTTAAAATTCATAAGTATAAAACACACAGGGAATCTGTGTATATGTCCTTTCATAATTTACATATAAAATTATACACTACAAAAGGTGTTAATGCAAGAAATTTTATCCAAAAAGCATTTGAGATGTATTATTCTGCGCTATGAATATTGAGCAAATCAAAAGTGTAGTCAACACAGTGATTATTACAAGCATAAAATAGTTTTTTAATAATCGTTTTAATTCCGACATTTAGTTTTCATACTCCTTTAACAATTCCGAAAGAGATTCAGCAAAAATCCTTGCAGAATATACTGCCTCTAACAAGGTATTTGCATCCGTTCCAATTTCAATTTGCAATGCACAGGGCATCAGGTTCATATTATATTTTCGACTACACAGCAATAACGGTCTTACAAGTTCAGTATTATTATCTGTTATCTTTTTTTGCAAATTTAAAGCAAAAGTAAAGTTCTTTTCCCAGTTAGGGAAATCCGTAACATTCCCATCTTCACAACCGCTGATTATCTGAATTTGTGCTATCTTTTTATCATTAATTCTTTTAACAGATTTTATTCTTGAACCATCTTTTTGATAAATTGTGCCTCGATGGACATCAAGCACAACCTGAATGGATGGGTTTTCTTTCAAAATGCTTTTAACACCTTCAAATGAACGGTTATAAGCGCCGTTATATTCTTTATCATATACTGTTTTGTCGTGAATGGTTTTATATCCGTTTCCCTCTAAAATTCTGCATATTTCTTCACCAACTCTAATCATATTTTCCTTTGGATTGTCACTTATTGAACTGCGTTCTTTAGTATAATATCCCCTGTCTAGCAATTCATAAGTTTCACTACTGTGAGTATGGTAAATCAAAACTGCTGGTTGAGTAACATCAACGCTTGCATAGACTTTTTTGTTGATATAATCACTTATATTTACTTTATGGTTTAAGGTAGTATTTCTTAATAAAATTCCATTGAACTCTGATGTAGCATTTTGTCTACAATAATTCATTTCTACGATTTTTCCGTCATTTGAAGAATTGGCATACTTGCTTTCTGCATTTTTTATAAGATTATAGATATCCTGAGGTATAGCAGAATCAATCACAGTGGAAACCTGTGTTGAATTAACTGTTGAATTTAAATTTTGTTGCACATCCCCTGTTTCTTCATCTTTCACGTAATAAAAATGCTCTTTAAACACTGATTCAGGAAAAGTAAGAGAAAAACTTGCTGATAAAAGTTTTTCAGCAAAGGGCACATTATCCAAAACCATCATCAGTACTAGTATAATAGGAATAATTAAATTAAAAATGATGTTAAAAGATTTTTTTGAAATGTTTGTCCTTTTATTCAAAACATTCACTCTTTCGCATAATACTCAACAAATAATATGCGAAGATAATTTTTTTATGCCAACGCTAAAAACATTTCTGCATCCACATCAGGTTGTAAAGCGCAGTTTATTCCCATGGCAATTAACGAAGATGCTCGTTTTACTATTGTGTCAATTTCTCGCGGAGTTACTATCATATTTTCTTCGTTTTCAAGGCTTATTACAGTTGGCACACCAATAGAAATAACAGGCACACCAAGTGTTTCTTTATCAATTGTTTTTCTGTAATTTCCAACACCTGAACCCGGTGTAATTCCGGTATCTGTAATCTGAATTGTTTTACATAGATTTTGCTGTTTAATTGTTGCTAATGCATCAACAATTATTACTAAATCAGGTTTTACAATATCTACAATACCTTTAATATACTCTGCTGTTTCAATTCCTGTCTGTCCAAGTACACCGGTTGAAATTGACGATACGGGATTTAACTGTGATAAAAACAAATCGTCTTCTAAAAAGTTCTCAAAATGCCTTGTGGACAATATTTTACTTGCACACAATGGACCTAACGCATCGGGAGTTATGTTTTCATTACCAAGTCCTGATACAAGAAATGTTTTTACATTTTCAGGCAATAGATTTCTTATTTGTTTCGTAAGCACATTAAGTCTGCCGTCTGTCAACTCGCTTTCATGGGAAAACTCGGGCATTTTAAGTGTAACATATTTTCCTTTTGGTTTATCCATTAACCTTTCTGCTTCATCAGTTTTAATCTCTGTGAGTGTTATTTCAGTTTCTTCTTCCGTCCATTTGCTGACTTTAACACCATCAGTTTTTTCTTTTGATAGGTTTTCCTGTCTTTCGTGTGCAATATCTGTTCTTAAATTCATATATCCTCCACTGCTTTTTAATTATAATCAACTACCTACGAAAAAAAATGACTAAAATAAAAAAAATAACTTGATTTTTAATTTATTCCGTGGTAATATATGTATCTGTAAATACGTAAGGAGGTGTAACGAATATGCCAAACATCAAATCAGCTAAAAAACGTGTTCTCGTTAACAAGACAAAGGCTCAGCGTAACAAGTCAACTAATTCAGCTCTTAAAACAGCTATTAAAAAAGCAAATGTTGCTATTGAAACAAATGCTGCTGACAAAAACGAGCTTGTAAAGGTTGCTGTTAAGAAAATCGACCAGGCTGCTGCTAAAGGCCTTCTTCATAAGAATAATGCAGCTCGTAAAAAGTCTGCTCTCGTTACAAAACTTAACAAGGCTTAAATTTTTTGCGCAGTTCTTTGCCGTTGACGAAAGTCTTCGGCATTTTTCTTTTTTATAAATACTCATTGACTTTTGGAATGATTTTATATATAATATTTTTGTAATCAAATTTGGAGGTATTCATTTATGAAAAAGACTTTAAAGGTTATTGCAATTATTGTTGGTATTGCTGCTGTTGCTATTGCAGCTTATATTCTCATAAAGAAATATGTTGACAGTAAAAGAGTTGTAATCGGTAACGATGCTGAAAACTATGTTTCATGCTCTTGCTGTGACGATACATTCGTTTCTGAAACTGTTGCTTAAAAGAATTTACCCAAGATAAGGACTGTTCGTTATGAGCAGTCCTTTTTTATTTTGACTTGGGCTTAGTTACGAAAGCAACAATTAAGCCACACACCATTGCAACGGTAATACCCACTGAAGCAGAAGATAATGGTCCTGTTAAGATACCTAGCGCACCTTTTTCGCGAATTGCTTCTTTTGTACCCTGAACAAGAGTGTTTCCAAAGCCTGTCAATGGTACACTTGCACCTGCGCCGGCAAAATCTACTAATGGCTGATAAAGACCAATACCACCAAGCACAACTCCAATAACCACGAACGATACTAAAATACGAGCAGGTGTTAATTTAGTATAATCTATCAATAACTGTCCAATTACACATATTAATCCACCAATTATAAAAGCTTTCAAAAAGTCCATATATATTCCTCCCTTTCTATTATTTATATAAAGAGATGAAATATACAAAAAGGCACAGAGCAAAATACTCTGTGCCTTGATTACTCATATAGATTATTCAGCTTGCTCGCTCTTGATTTTTTCAAAACAAGCACTGCAATATACAGGTCTGTCACCTTTTGGTTCAAATCTGACTTTTGCTTCGCCACCACAAGCTGCACAAACAGTTGTATGATATTCAACTGCACTACGCATAGCATTTTTGCGTGCTACACGACATTCCTTGCATGACTTTGGCTCGTTTACAAGTCCTTTCTCTGCATAAAATTCCTGTTCGCCTGCTGTGAATACAAATTCATTTCCGCATGTTTTGCAGACGAGTGTCTTGTCTTCGTACATTTTAGTAACCTCACAAATTTTTTATATTTTTACCCCACACGGAATTGCACCGTACCATTATAAAAATGCTCTCTAAGAGAAATGGGCATATTACATAGTTATTTTTTACCGTTGAAATTGCGAATTTTTCGACGAATTCTCTGAATTGTATTATCAACGGACTTTTCACTAGAATCTATTATTTCTGCAATTTCAGAATATGTGAGTCCAAGCAAACTCAACTTAAAAACTTTCTTTTCGGTTTTAGAAAAGTTTTCCGATACAAAAACATTAATCTCATCAATTTCTTCTGCAAAGAGAACTGTTTCTTCAGGAGAAGGAATATCTGAAAGCAAATCATTTTCGTCGTCAATCGAAATATATGAACTAAGAGGTATGTCCTTATTTGATTTGCGAATTGCAGACAACATTCTACGGGTCGAAATGACAGATGCATATGTAGAAAACAAAACGTCACGAGATATATCAAAGGAATAAATGGCGGACACAAAGCCCATCATTCCTTCTTGATAAAGGTCATCATTTTCCAAACCAATCAAGCTTTTAAAAGACTTTGCTTTTTGAAGGATTTTATCTGAATATCGTTCAATAAGAACCTGTAAAGCAAAACTATTACCTGTTTTTGCATATTCTACAAGCTCCTTATCGTTCATTTGAACAAAATTCAACAAATCACCTCAAAAAAGTCTAATAAAATACATTCCATATAATACGATTTTAATTATAGCACAAAAAAAATAAAAGTCAACAGAATTTTATGTGTAAAATATACAAAGGGCTTTGCAAAAGAAAGACCACAGTAAAACTGTGGTCTGAATTAATTAATAAATCAATACATTTAACAATACAGATGCAGAACTTAGTCCAATTAATACTGCTAAAAGAATTGCTGTAATCTTTACAAATTTATCTCTGTTCATTTTTATACTCCTAAAATCTTTGTAGCATCTGTAGAAATGAGTTCTGTCTTTTTTTCTGACTCTGCTCTTGTATTGCCACAAGCAGTAATATAGATTTTAATTTTTGGTTCTGTACCTGAAGGGCGGATAATAACCTTACTGTTATCTTCAAGAGAATATGAAAGTACATTTGATTTTGGAAGGTTAATTATGCTCTCCTCACCTGTCAACACATCTGTAGTTTTGCTTGTTTTGTAATCAGCAACTTTAACAACTTTTTTGCCTGCAAATGACTCAGGTGCGTTTTCTCTAAGTGAGTTCATAATATCTGCCATTTTTTGCATTCCACTTGCACCTTCAAAAGAAAAGTTGAGAACCGTATTGAGATACATTCCATATTTTTCATAAATGCTATCCATAAACTGTTTAAGTGAAATTCCTTTAAGTTTATATACAGCAGCCATTTCAGCAATCATAAGGGAAGCAACAACAGCATCTTTATCTCTTGCATGAGTACCACGAAGATATCCATAGGATTCTTCCATACCTATTACAAAATCTTCTTCCTTGCCTTCTTTTTCAAGATTGGTTATAAGTTCACCAATGTACTTGAATCCTGTAAGCAAATCTGCAACCTGTGCGCCATAGGAAGCGCAGATTGTTTCAATAAGAGGTGTTGTTACTATTGACTTTACAACAACGGGATTTTGAGGTAATTTGCCTTGTTCCTTGAGTGCTGAAAGAAGATACTCGCAAAGCATTGCACCTACTTCATTGCCGGTCATAAGGACATAATCTTCACCATCACGGACAGCAATACCAACACGGTCACAGTCAGGGTCTGTTGCAAGGAGTAAATCAGCATCTGTGCCCTTTGCAGTATCAATGGCACATTCAAATGCCTGACGAATTTCAGGGTTAGGATATGGGCAAGTTGGGAAGTTACCATCGGGTTTTTCTTGTTCCTTAACAACAGTTACATCCTTAACTCCCGCCTTTTTAAGGACTTTACGAACAGGTTTATTGCCCGCACCATTAAGTGGTGTATAAATAAGTTTAAGGTTTGCTTTTTTTATTTTATCCTTATTAACAAGGGCAGAAAGAACCTTATCATAGAACTCGTCATAAAGCCACTCTTCAATAAAATCAACCATATCATCTGCAAGTGCATCTTCAAAATTCATTGTTTTAACACCTGAGAACATATCGATATTTTGAATATAAGCATAAGTCTTTGCAGCTGCCTCGTCGGTCATCTGATAGCCATTGGGGTCATAGCATTTAAAACCATTATACTTTGATGGATTATGACTTGCAGTGATAATAATACCTGATGAACAACCAAGTCTTCTTACAGCAAAGGAGAGCATTGGTGTTGGAACAAGTTCAGGATAAATATACACTTTAATACCATTTGCAGCAAGAACACCTGCCGCACTTTCAGCAAATTCCTTTGACTTAATTCTTGAGTCATAGGCAATTGCAACTGATGGATTATCAAAGCACTCATTGAGATAGTCTGCTAAGCCTTGAGTTGCCTGATTTACAGTATATACATTCATTCTGTTAGTACCTGCGCCAATAACACCACGAAGTCCTGCAGTACCAAACTCGAGATTTTTATAAAAACGGTCAAGAATAGCTTCCTTGTCGTCTTTTATGCTTTCAAGTTCAGGAATTAAACCCTTATCAGCAACAGCAGAAGAAAGCCAGATATCATAAAGTCTGTTTATGTCGTTCATATATAAGACCTCCTATATTTTCTAAATACTATTTTACTCCATTTCAAATAAAAAGTAAATACATATTGAAAAGGATATGCCACATATTGTATAATTATTACAGTATAAATTGGATGTGATGATTATGTTTTCCAGAATAATCAGTTTTGGTCTTTTCGGTATGGAAGCCTATAAAGTTATTGTTGAGGCTGATATTTCGGGAGGATTACCACGATTTGATATTGTTGGTCTCCCTGACACTGCAGTTTCTGAAAGTCGTGAAAGAGTAAGAGCTGCAATCAAAAATGCAAATCTACAATATCCTGTCAGCAGAATAACAGTCAATCTTGCCCCTGCAGATATGAAAAAGGAAGGCCCATTATATGACTTACCTATTCTCATAGCTCTTCTTTCTGCCAACGAGCAATTAAAGGGAGTTAATGATGATATGGCATTTATAGGTGAGCTTTCACTTGATGGAGAGTTGCGTAAGGTCAATGGTGTTCTACCTATGGTGCTTTGTGCGAAGAAAAGTGGAATAAAACAGATTTTTATTCCTGCGGACAACATCAGCGAAGGTGCGGTAGTAAAGGATATTGAGGTTTATCCTGTAAAAAATGTTTTTGAACTTTTAAAACACCTGACAGGAATTGAAAAACTCTCCCCTGTTACAAGTGATAATTATACTGAGTATTATAACCCTATTAACATTCCCGATTTTGCAGATGTAAGAGGTCAGGAAGAAGTTAAACGAGCATTGGAAATCGCTGCTGCAGGTGGACATAATGTTCTAATGGTAGGTCCTCCCGGTTCAGGCAAGAGTATGTTGGCAAAAAGAATGCCGTCAATTCTCCCTGATATGACCTTTGACGAATCAATTGAAACTACTAATATATATTCAATAGCAGGTGCTTTGCCAAGCGGAGTGTCACTTATTCGTTCAAGACCATTCCGTTCACCTCATCACACTGTTTCTCCTGCAGGACTTTCAGGTGGTGGTGCAATTCCAAGACCAGGTGAAGTTTCTCTTGCACATAATGGTGTTTTATTTCTTGACGAATTACCTGAATTTACAAGGAATACTCTTGAAGTTTTGCGTCAACCTATTGAAGATGGTGTTATAAGTATTTCCCGTGCTATGGCAAAATTTCAATACCCATGCTCGGTTATGATGATTTGTGCTATGAATCCCTGTCCTTGTGGTTATCACGGACATCCTACAAGACCGTGCACTTGTTCAAGTGGTGCTGCTCAAAGATATCTTAGTCGTGTCAGTGGTCCGCTTATTGACAGGCTTGATATACATATAAATGTTCCTCCTGTTGATTTTGAGAATCTTTCAGGTACAAGCAAAGCAGAGCCCTCTTCAGAAATCAAAAAGAGGGTTGAAAAGGCAAGAGCAATTCAACATAAGCGATTTGAGGGTACAAAAATTACTTGTAATGCAAAAATGGATGCTGCAAGCACTCGTAAACATTGTAAAATGACAGAAAGTGCCTTAATGATTTTAAAAACAGCATTTGAAAGATTGTCACTCTCTGCTCGTGCTTATGATAAAGTTTTGAGAATCGCAAGAACAATTGCAGACCTTGAAAACTCCGAAATAATTGAAACACATCATATTACAGAAGCTATTCAGTACAGAAGCTTTGACCGAAGATTTGATGAATAAATTTAAAAACTCCCTTGATTTTTCAAGGGAGTAATTTTTTATGTTTTAGTTTTTGTAATTTGTGGAATTTTGCCGATTACAGTTGCAACAATAGTTGTAATAACAATTTCAGGTACCATATAGAAGCCGTTATAAATTATTGAATACACAAGTGAAAGTGCGTTACCGCTAAATGTATCCATTATCGTAGTTCCCCAAGAATAAAAGCCTTCCTGTGTGAAGAACCACTCTGCCCATGCACCAAAAAGGATATATCCGGATACAATATGGCATACATAGCGGAACAAAAGAACTGTAAATGCACCCAGTGCGAGTGAAACAGCATTGTTTTTAATCGCTTTTTTATACATTGCTGATAGACCAAGAACCGTGTAAGCAAGTATGTAGTCGAAAGCAAACATTAATACAATATTAATCAAACTACCAAGATACTCATCAGATGTAGGTAAAATCATTTTACTGATAGTACCAACACCCATAGCCATTTGCACTAATGAGTATACAAAACCTGTAATAAGGCCCTTACCTATACCGTATTTCCATGCAACAAGGACAACGGGAAGCATACTCACAATAGTGATTTGTCCGCCAAAAGTCATTTCGGGGATAATTGACTTCGAAACCAGTTCCAATACTGCAGAAAGAGCAATCATAATTGCACTTTCGACAAGCCAATACATCCAAACCATACTTTTCTTTTTCATTCTCTTTACCTCCAAATAAAAAAATTCAGCCAAGGAATACCGCAAGGCTGAATGAAGAATTTCCTACGCCGGCATTATCCGTATCAGGTTCAATGGTCAGAGGTGGATTAACCTCAATCTCAGCCGACTTACCGTCAGCACCCATAATATTGAATTTTCTTGGCTTGTATATATTATACACCCCTAAAATCAGTTGTCAAGCATAAAATGTTTTAAGGCAGAGTATCTTAATTGGGTTTTATTATTGTCAATCATACTATTAAGACAATTTGTTGTACCAACGAGGATAAGCATTTTTTTAGCTCTTGTAACAGCTGTATAAAGAAGATTTCTGTAACAAAGTCTGTTGTTAACAGAAATTACAGGCATAATAACTGCATCAAACTCGCTACCTTGACTTTTATGCACAGTTACTGCATATGCAAGTTCAATTTCTTGTAACTGTTCCTTTGAATAGGTTGCTCTTTTCCCTGCAAAATCAATAATAATAGCATCGTGTCGTATATCAATTGTTTCAATAAAACCTATATCTCCGTTGAATATGCCGTCACCCTCATCACTATCTGATTCCCAATGAATATTATAATTATTCTTGGTCTGCATAACCTTATCGCCCTCACGGAAAAGACGATATCCTGTATTATGCTCTCGTTTATTATTTGATGGTGGGTTAATACATTCTTGCAAGACCTGATTGAGATTAAATGTGCCCGTTTCGCCTTTTTTTGACGGACAAAGCACTTGAATTTGCGTTGTTGGGTCAAATCCATATGCACCAGGTAATCTTTTTACGCATAATTCCTTAATGGTTCTTACGGCATCAAGAGAAAAATGGCGTTGCAAGAGATAAAAATCTCCATCTTTATAATCCGTTTCAATCATCTCGCCGTTCACTATTGCGTGGGCATTACGAACAATATTGCTTTGAAGTGATTGACGAAAAATCTCCTTAAGTTGTACAACGGGCAAAAGTTTGCTGTCAATTAAGTCCTTCAATACATTTCCTGGACTTACTGATGGTAATTGGTCACTATCCCCCACCATAATAAGTCTGCAACCAAAGGGCAAAGCATCTAAAAGACTTGAAAAAAGGAATATATCAACCATTGACATTTCGTCCACAATAACAGCCTGACAATCAAGTGGATTACGAAGATTTCGTCTAAACTCCGGTCTATTATTATCTGACCATTCCACTTCAAGAAGCCTATGAATTGTTGTAGCAGTTCTTCCAGTTGCCTCTGTCATTCTCTGTGCTGCACGGCCCGTGGGAGCACAAAGAGCAATTTTGAAAAAATCTTTCTCAAACATATTAATAATGCCATTTAATGTTGTGGTTTTACCTGTACCCGGACCACCTGTTAAAATCAAAATCCCCTTGTTAACCGCTGTAATTATGGCTTTTTTCTGCAACTCGGCATATTGAATATTACAAGCTTTTTCAATTTTATCGATTTGCGACTCAACATCAATTGGATTTTCAGGCGGAAATTTAAGCAAAACATTTAATCTTCTTGCAATACTTTTTTCAGCATTGTATGCCTCGGGCAAAAAGACAAAATCTCTGTTTCCTATTTTTTCAACAATAACTCTTTTTGTTTGAATTAAATTATCAATAGCAATTTCAATTGTTTCTTTGCTTTCGTTAAGTAAATCACCTGATGGTGTATAAATCTTTTCAAGTGGCAGGCATGTATGTCCGTTGGCATAATTATGCCTTATAACATAAAGCACCCCTGCCTCAACTCTGTGTTTAGAGTCGGGTTTTTGAGGCAAAAGTTCAGCTATCTGCTCGGCACGCTCAAAAGAGATTTTTGATTCACCTTCACAGAGAATATATGGGTTTTGCTCAATAATCTCAACTACATTACTACCTAGTTTTTCAAAAGCCAAAAGGCACTCACTTGTATTAAGACCATATTTTGATAAACTGATAATCAATGCTCTCGTTGAACATTGTTTCTTATATTCCCTACCTATTTTTTTTGCTTTTTCTAGAGAAATACCTTTGATTTCTGCAAGTCTTTCGGGCTCGTTTTCAAGAATTTCAAAACTCATTTCTCCAAATTTATCTATTATTTTAAGAGCAGTTGACTCCCTTATTCCTTTAACAATACCACTTGCAAGATAATGATAAAGGTCTTCCACAGTTTCGGGCATAAGTGCTGTACAGAATTCAGCTTTAAACTGCCTTCCGTAAACTGAATGGTAAACATAATCGCCCATAAGTTCGACTCTATCGCTTACCTTAATATCTGCAACTGTACCGACAACCGTGATTTCTTCTTCGCCTGTATCCACCGCAAAAACGGTGTAACAATTTGTGTCGTTACGATATGTAATGTCGGTTACTGTGCCCTTTAACTTAACATTTGTTTCAAATTCTTCCATCAAAAAATTCCTTTATATTATCCTGTTCAATATAGTATATACCGTTGTATCCATGGGAAATTTCCTTCATTTCTTCTTTTTGCCTATCAGTAATTCCACAGTCGAGAATCACTACTTTGCCATGCAAATCCTCACCAAGCAAGCTTAGTTTTAAACGAGTGGAGTATGCTTTATTATGGATATCAACTGTATTTTCGTTACACGGAATGAAAATATAATAATCTTCATCACTTTTCGGTAGTAATAATTTTAACATAATTATGTAGCAAATTGCAACTGTTCCCAACAATATAAGGAACACAAAAACGGACCATACAAATGCATCAAACATAAATAACACCTCAACACATTATATGGTCTTATTGCGTATATGTTAAAAGGACTGTTTTCTCAAACAGTCCTTGTTTCAACTTTATCTGCTATTTGCAACTTCTACCATTGAAAAATAGAAATCGTCATAGGTTGTTGGATAATCCTTTGTTCCACAGAAATCAAAGTGGTCAGTACCTTCCATAGTTTCCATATAATACCATCTGCCGGGTTCTATTATCTCACCGTTTGCAATACTTTCTTCATAACTTTTTGCAGTGTCGGCATCGCATTCGGGATACAGTGCACTTGCAAGAGGAACAATACCATCGTTTGCAGCCCACTTGCCCTCAATTGTCACTCCATCATAGGTTTTTCCGTGAGATAAGAACATCATACCTGATGATATATAGAAAATTGGAGTTACTGTTTTATTTATAATCTGAGGTCCGCCGGGATATAATTCATTAGTTGCTGAAGTACTGTAGGAATAATAATATGTATTTGGTGAAAGTTTAATCTTTTCATTAAGTTCCCTTGCACCCCTAATTGTTAAATCGTAATAGCAATTATCCTCTGCATAATAGTATTTTTCTACACTCTCCATATTGATATTCACACGAGATTCACCTTGTGCAGGAGTAAGACCAAAATGACTCATTTGAAATGAAAATACAAGAAAATCATTACCAAGAGTTGAACCAATTACATTGTAGAGGAAAACAACACCATAAAGCGGATAACCAGGGTCATAAAGAATATTTGCAACCTGTGTGCCATTGTGTGGGCTTGAAAGTGTTATACAAGAGTGAACACTATCGTTACCACCCTTAAAGAATGGACTTGTATCTTCGCCCGTTGCTGCAATTTCATCCTCACAGCCAAAGGTCATAAGAGATGTAAACAATCTTATTGTTTCTCCACCAAAAGAATGACCCACAAGGTTGATTTTTTCTGTTGTATCCCAAGGCTCACCCATAAGTGGTCTGCCTTCATAAGAGAAACCATATCTGTCATGATTATGTGCTTTAGAATGTGCCTCACCATAGTCAACAACGGTACCCATAAGCTGGGCATAAAGTTCGCAAGCTCTGTCCCAAGCACTGTTCAGTGGCCCAACTTCTGCCGCATAAGCTTCAACACCTTCTTCATTGAGCATCTTAATAATATCGGTGTCAGAAAGTGATAAACCTCCTCCCCAGTATGGAGATAACTGATAGAACTGATTAGATGGACCCCATCCGCCCATACCATGTACGAAAACATATGGGTATTCTGTTTCAAAATCTGTTTTATTAACAGGTCTTGTCTGAATATCGTTATCAGAGTCAACACAAGCAGATGCAGGAACAACAGCAAAAGCCATTACCAAAACAAATACAAGTGCAATTGTAATAATCTTTTTCATAATATCACCTTTCCCTTTTTATATTTTAATTTTAATGTGAAAAAATCAAAAAGTCAATAAAAAAATAGGGCACTGAAAAGCACCCTATAATACAAAAATGAGTAAATCTGTAAGCCGAGTTCTGTCGTTTAAGGCAATTATCTATCTGCGACACATATTACTATGAGCCTCTAGCCATCCGTTGGAGTATCTGCCCAGCTGACAACTCCTGTCGATGTTGCATCGGGTAGGGTTTGCTCGGCCGTTACATCTCTGCAACGCCGGTGAGCTCTTACCTCGCCTTTCCACCCTTACCGTTAAAAACGGCGGTTATTCTCTATGCACTTTCCCTAAGGTCACCCTCGGCGGCCGTTAGCCGTTACCCTGCTGTGTGATGCTCGGACTTTCCTCATAAGTATAAACTTACGCAACTGCCCAACTTACTCAATTTTTATTAAATTGTAATTCCGTCTTTTTTGATTTGAGATATTTTATTACCATCAACCAAGAAGACATTTTTTGAAATATCCATCATAGGTTTGTCTGCCATTGAATCCGTGTAAAAATCGTCAATAACAACATCACCATAAACTGAACGAAACACTTCTAATTTATGTTCTTTGTAGCAGATACTGTTAATCTCACCTTTAATAGGGTCAATGTCGGAGCCTATGTAATGCTTTATTCCAATCCTGTCACATATAATCTTTAAAAGACAATAAGGACATCCCGAAACAACAATATCTTCTTCGTCCTGAATGTCAAAGTAAAAACTTTTTAGTTTCTTTTGATTGATATCCCAAAACTTTTCAAATTCAACATTGATATTATCATATTTTTGACAATACTCTTTAAATGCTACACCATAGATTGCCATAGCCTCGTCAACAGTAATCTTGTCAAATTTATATCTGATAAAATCTTTGATAAATCTAGGAGCATATTTTATTATATTCTTAAAGTCCTTTTTTAGGAAATAAAGAAAGATATCAAATATACTTTCACCATCATAAATGGTGTTATCAAAGTCAAAAACTCTCATATCTTAGAAACCTCTTGATGCTCCGCCACCGCCAAAGGAACCTCCGCCTCCACGGAATCCGCCTCTGCCACCGGAAAATCCTCCACGGGAGCCACTTGAAAATCCTCCACGGGAGCCACTTGAAAATCCTCCGTAGTATGTTGGTCCACGATAATGTCTGCCACCACCGTGATAAGAACCACCACTATGATTTGAACCACCATCAGAAAATTTACCTGCGATTATAACAAAAATTACAATGATAACAAAAACAATAATCAATCCACCAAGAACATCTTCAGCAACATCATCATCGCTATCTGTTTCATAGGTATCATAATAATCTATTTCGTAGTTAGGGTCAAGTTCTACTCCATATTCGTTACAAACGAGGGAAACAATAGCTTTATATGCTTCAGTAAGTCCAGTTGAAAAATCATTTTTTTTCAAGTAAGGAATGGCACATTCATCAAGAATCTGTCCAGATTTTACATCTGTCACACAGCCTTCAAGTCCATAACCTGCCTGAATAGCTATTCTTCTCTCAGAAACAGAAAGCAGTAAAACGACACCATTGTTTGTTTCTTTACTTCCAACTCCCCACTCGCGACCAAGTTCTAATGCATATTCCTTTTCGTCATATCCGTCAAGAGTTTCAACAGTTACAACAACTATTTGAGCGCTTGTCTGAGTGTACAAATCTGCACCAATTTTCATCATTTCTTCTTCGTCTTCCTCACTGATTACATTGGCGAAGTCATTTACGAAGAGTTCATTGGTTGGTTGTGGAAAATCAATGGCAAAGGATGAAAAAGAAAGTGAGAGTATTAACAATACAACACTAAATAATGCAATTATCTTTTTCATAACATTTTTCAATCAAAATTAACAATTGGTGCAAATTGCGATGTATCCAAAGCCTCATAGAGTTCTGCTTCATCAAAACCAAAAATTCCTGCAAAAATAACATTTGGGAATTTCTTTATTGTAGCATTATAATCAGTTGCGGCATTGTTATAATCTTTTCTTGCTATTGAAATTCTGTTTTCAGTACCCTCAAGCTGGTCTTGAAATGCGATAAAATTTTTATCAGCCTTGAGCTCAGGATAATTTTCTACAACAAATAAAAGTCTTGAAAGAGCCCATTCAAAGCTTTCATTTGCCTCATTGAATTCTTCAGGGTTTGATGCAGAATTAAGCTTTGAGCGTGCTTCTGCAAGTGCAGTATAAACACCTTCTTCGTGTTCAGCATATGCTTTAACTGTATTTACAAGATTAGGGATTAAATCTGCACGACGCTGTAAATTAACCTGAATCTCTGCTTCTTTGTTTTCAACAATTGCCTGTTTATCAACAAGTTCATTGTATGTTGAAATCATACCGCCACCAATAATCGCAATTACTGCAACTAATGCTATAATAACAATTAAACCTTTTTTCACGAAAATCACCCTTTCAAATTATTTTGAATCTTTTAATCATCAAATCCGTTAGGATTATTGCTTTGCCATCTCCAAGAGTCTTCGCACATTTCTAAAAGCTCACGCTCTGCCTTCCAGCCAAGCTCGTTAAACGCTTTTGACGCATCAGAATAACAAACATCAAGGTCGCCCGGACGACGAGGGGCAATCTTGTACTCAATCTTTTGTCCCGACGCCTGTTCAAATGCCTTAACAATATCAAGAACACTATATCCGTTACCTGTACCAAGGTTATATACATTGACTTTTGGTTCATCTTTAAGGATTTTTTCAACAGCCTTTACATGGCCAAGAGCAAGGTCAACAACATGAATATAGTCTCTTACACCTGTGCCGTCATGTGTATCATAATCGTCACCAAAAACATTAAGATATGGCAACTTACCAATAGCAACTTGTGTAATATATGGCATAAGATTATTTGGAATACCATTTGGATTCTCGCCAATTCGACCACTCTTATGAGCACCAATTGGATTAAAATAACGAAGAAGTGTTACTGCCCATTCGTTATCACCCTTATGGAAATCATCAAGAATAATCTCAATCATATATTTTGTTGTACCGTAAGGATTGGTTGTACCACCTGTCTTCATATCCTCTTTAAGCGGTGAAACATTTCTACTGCCGTAAACTGTTGCAGATGAACTGAAAACAATCTTTTTACAACCATATTCACGCATAACCTCACAGAGCGCAATTGTTCCACCTATGTTGTTATCGTAATATTCCAAAGGTTTTCTTACACTCTCGCCAACTGCTTTAAGACCTGCGAAATGAATACAAGCATCGATTTTATGGTTTTCAAAAACCTTTCTCATATTCTCCTTATCGCGAATATCATAAGGATAAAATGCGAAATCCTTACCGGTTAACTCCCTAACTCTGTCAAGTGATTTCTCACTTGAATTGTAAAGGTTGTCAACAATTACAATTTCATAACCGGCATTTAAAAGTTCAACGCATGTGTGTGAGCCGATAAATCCTGCTCCACCTGTAACTAAAATTTTCATTTTCTTACCCCTCTTTAACTAATGTTGTATCGTTGTAGTATGTTGAAAGAATATCTTTATAATCTTTACCGTTATCAGCCATAAATTTTGCACCGGCAAGGCTCATTCCGATGCCATAACCCTGACCATATGTAGTAACAATGAAAACATCTCGTGTAGAATTATACTCAATCTCGAAACAATGTGATGGAAGAAGTGCTTCACCTACAACCTTATTTCTGAATGTTAAGCCATCATAATCTACTCCGCCAACACTGACAGTCAAGGCATATCCAATCTTATTAGAAACTGAATTATTGTGTTCCTTAACAACTACCCATTGACCAGGATTGTGTGAAAGATTTATTGAACTATCATATTGCAACAATAAACCTTTTACATCTCCACCAGAATATTCATTTACTGTTTTATAATCCTTTGCAGACATATCAGGATGTTCATCAAGCTTAACGCTTTTAAGGTGTGGGAAGAAATTTGACATATCCAATGTCTGATTAGCAGAAACTCTGTGGTATGGTGCAATTGCAACTGAATTATTATAAGCAAGATATTCCCCAAATACTGAATCCACAGCTAATTTAACCTCATCAGGATAAACCTCACTGATTTCCACTCCATTAATAACAAAACCATTATTTCTGTATTTAAGTGAACTGTAAACGGCAACTGCTTGTGCTTTAACAGCTTCAACAGAATAATCATTAACATCAATTTCTGCTGAAATGATTTTTGCAATTGCTTCCTTTGCCTCGTACTTCTTTCCGTTAACCGTTATAAATTCAGGTGGTGTATCCTTAGACACAAGATTTTGAGATGGAGAAGCTAAAAATTCACTTATAATAAAGTCAGAAAACTTTAATTTCGCTTTATTTTCCACAACAGGAACATCAACCGGCTTATCAATTTTATCAGTTTTTGGTTCGGTAGATGGTTCAGTTGATGGCTCTTCTTTTTCAAAAAGAGAATTTACAATGTTAGCTAAAGGTCCATTTTCGCCCTGCGCCTTATAAATAATACCTAAAACAGCACACACAGCAACAATAACTCCAAGAATAACAGCAAGAATGATTAAAGGCTTTTTACCTGCCGGTTTTTTATCCTTTTCAGTTATTTCATTTTCAGAGATTGGTTCATCGTTTATCTCTATTCCAACACTTCGCAATCCAAGTGCTTTTTCACCAACGAGTTCAACAAGTTCAAGTGCAGCACTTTCGACAAATTCAGATTCAGATTCATTTTCAGACATATAAAGCTTTCTTACAACTGCAGATTGCTGACTTGCTACAGCTATACAGATAAATTTTACATCGCCTGCAAGATAAATATCACTGATACATGCACCAATGTTTGCGGAAGATAAATCAAGGCTTACTTTTGCTAATTGAGCAGTATATTCTGTTACATTTACATTTCCTTTATCTTCAACATGAGGAGTAAAGATAAAAGCATTGTTAAATCCTTTGACAGAATCTCCGCAACTTTTTAATACTTCTGCATTCTTCGTACCGTTAATAGCAACAACAGAGTTTGATTTTAAAATTCTGCTTACTGCAATCTCAACTTTTTCTGTGTTGATTTTTTTTGTCTTTGTTACAATCTGGTTTTCAACTTTTGTGCCAAAGACCTTATTTAAGAAAGGAATTACACCATCTCTTAAAATTTTATCAATTCTGTTGTTATCGATTGGAAGAAACACTACTGACTGAGAACCATTTTCCAGACCAAATCCTGAAAAGAATCCATCATCAGATACAAAAACAGTTGATGCTGCAGGAAAAACCGAAAACGCCTTTTTCTTTTTATCATCAAGTTCTTCTACATTTTCAATTTTATTCAAAACTGCTGAACTGTATTTTGCTTCATTTCCAAAAGCCTGAATTAAAGCATTCTTGAATCTGATGTAATTTTTACTATCAACAGCAGCAATAATTAACTCATCATTTTCAAGGGCATTTTGTAATGCCATAAATATCTCTCTAATGTCATCAAACTGTTCAGTAATAAGATTATCGTCAGTATATGCTTTCAGACTACTTACCAAACGAGCTTGAAAACGCGAAAAAGACATACTCTTGTCAACATTAAGCGACAACAATTTTGCCTTCATTATATTCATACCTCTCTTCATCCATTTTATTGTTATATCTTAGTTTGCAAAAGGATTTTCTTTGCCCTTTTTATCGTACCATAACTGTGGATACTTTGGCTGTGGATTAAGTGTTGCACCATTGATATCCACTGTTGTATCCTCATTATCTCGGACCATTCTGCCCATTACAACTAAACGAGCATCATCAAAATCCTTTGCACATGTTACAAGAGTAATAATCTTATCATTTGAATTTACAGTAACATTAGTGTTAATTATACTTCTGAGTCTTACCTCATTTATAAACTCTGTAAACTTATCGTCAGATACAAAATCAGTAATCATATAATTAAATCCGTTATCAGTTGAAGGACTTGAGGTTGAAAGAAATACTGCAAAAACCTTAAACTTGTAATCTTTATATAATGTGCTGAATTCAATTATCGGAGATTCTCTGTATCCCTCAAGTGTCTTGTAACCGTCAAGATTTGAAAACAAGCTTCCGTCACTCATATGATGACCATAAATCAATGTATTATCGTCAAGCTCGTTGGGATTGTTTTTATAATCCATAAACGGACAACCATATCTGTTTGAGTTTTTGTAGAAATCTCTTTTAAGATAATAGTCATTATCCTTACTCTGAACAACCTGAATATCAAGACTTGTATTCTGTATTCTTAACCAACCAACAAAATCCTGATTTGCAGCGTAAAGATAAGCATAGTCTGCTTTCATACCTGTGGGAAAATTCATATTGGGGAATTTTGCATAAAGGTCTTTCCACGCCTCGTTATATTGGTTATTATCCATTCCATCAGTGTTGATAATCTGGTCCTGAAGGTCATCACGAATACTGACTTGAGTACGATATTCGCCAAAATAATCGATAAAAGCAATAACACAACAAACAATAGCAATTATGGAAATATCCATAACCACTTTTCTCATTTTTTCCTTTGCACTATCCTTTTTAGTAGGAAAAACTGAACTTAATGCATCTGCAAATATTTCATTAAAGGTCTTTATACGCTTTTTTTCAGGTGGTTTAGGAGGTTCATTCTTTTTTTCAGTTACCTGTTCTGACTCGTCTGCTTCCTCAGTTACAAACTGCGCTGTTATGTCGACAAACCCATCTTCATTATTTATAAAATCTGTGGGCTTAGGTCTTTTAGTTGTTGAAGTCTTGGGAGCTGACACTTCTTTTTTCTCATCCTCTACAGGCATTCCCAACTGCTTTTTCAGGTCATCAAATGTCAGCATTTCATTGTTTTTTTCTTTGTTATCCATTATTGATTATCCCTCCTCCGGATACCATCTTTCGTCATTTTTATATGGGTTAGTTAATCCGTGTTTTCTGTAATAAAGCTGAGGATATTTTGGTTTTTCGTTTTTGTATGCCTTTGAAACATCAACAGTTTCGTCCTCACCATATCTAACTGCACGCGCTAAAACTACAATTCGTACATCTTCATGCTTTGAAGTAATATCAAGATTTCTGCAACAGGTTGAAAGAGTAAGAAGTTTATCTCCTCTTTGAATATCAACACCGGTGTTGTACAATGAGCGCTTGTCAACCTCTTTTATAAAGTCATCAAAGTTTTCACCCTCAAGATATGGGTAAACATAATTAAACACATAACCATTATCATCTTTTGGATTTGCATTTGTGATAAATACTGCATATATCTTCCACTTATAGTACTTATCAAGTGTATTGAACTCAATTATCGGGTGTTCCTTATAGAACTCAAAATCATCATATTCGGCAAGGTCGGAGAAATTTGTTCCGTTATAGCCATTATGACCATGTATGATTGTATTGGAATCAAGCTCGACTGCATCATTACGGTAGTCCATATATATAGCACCATAAATGGAATATGTTTTCTCAAAGGTATGCTTTAAGTAATAATTTTCATTTACAGAGTGATTAGCATCGTCAGGATGTTGCAAAACAGGATGGTCGATGCGTGTACCCGGAATCTTTATCCATCCAACAGTTTCATTATTCTTTGCAACTACATCTGAATAGTCGGGTTTGGGCTCTTCAATTATAATATCTTCAAGAGTTGTTGGCTCTGTGATTTCTTCTCTCAAATCTTCAAGGTTACTATCAATTTTATATTTATCGTAGAAATACTTACCTATAAAACCTGCTGACACGAGAAAAACTATTATACAAACTACAAGTATTACTGTTTTTATTACTTTCTTCTTATTATCTTCCATTTTTTCACCCACTATAAATTATTTAATAACAAATATTTTTAATTGTTGTATTTTCAATTGCTCTGTTAATCAAGTCTTCAATATCCAATGCCTTTTCAGCATTTTCGATAATCGAAATCTGAGGTTTTGTTTTAGGATGCTTTGGAGTAAAAACTGTGCAACAATCCTCATATGGTTCAATGGATATATCAAATGTGTCAATTTTTCTTGAGACTTTAATAATTTCATCCTTATCAAGACCAATTAAAGGTCTAAATACAGGCATTTCCACAACTGCATCTGTACAAGCAAGAGCATTTAATGTCTGGCTCGCAACCTGGCCAAGACTTTCACCTGTTATAAGTGCTTTACACTCTTCTTTATCTGCAATTCGTTGTGAAATTCTCATCATGAAACGACGCATAATCAATGTAAATAATTCTTCGGGACATTTATCTCTTATTTCTTCCTGAATTTCAGTAAATCCAACTGTATGCAAGCAGATATTGCCACTGTACCTTGAAACCTTACGAAGAAGATTATGTACCTTTTCCTCGGATTGTGGAGATGTATAGGGCGGAGAGGCAAAATGTATTGCACTAAGCACAAGTCCACGCTTTGCCATCATATATGCCGCAACAGGACTATCAATACCACCTGAAATGAGTATAGCAGATTTTCCTGCTGTACCTGTTGGCATACCACCTGCACCTTTTGTTTGATTTCCACGGATAAAAGCAAACTTTTCTCTAATCTCTATGGTAACAAGAATATCAGGATTTTTAACATCTACTTTAAGGTGTGGAAATTTGCTTAAAATTGCTCCACCCACCTCTGCTGAAATTTCAGGTGACTTTAATGGAAATTTTTTATCTGAGCGTTTACCCTCAACCTTAAATGTTTTTGCACTTTTAAGCTGCTCTGCAAGATAATCAGGTGCATTATTAAGTATAACAGTCATATCCTTTTCCACTTGTAATGCTCTTGAATATGCTGCAATTCCAAATACACGACTAATTCTGTCGCTTACTTCGTCCATATCAATATAATCGTCCATAGGGACAACAGAAATTGTGGACTGTTCTTTTCTATATTCAAATTCCCCAAGAGGTTTGATTCTCTTACGGATATTCTTAATTAAAATATCTTCAAATGTTGAACGGTTTAAGCCTTTAAGTGCTAACTCACCGTTCTTAATAAGTATGATTTCCTTCATCTTTATCTCCTAACTCGTTTAACTGTTTCCCTTATTCCATTATACAACAAATCCATATCATTTTCAGTGGTATTTTTTGACAAACTAACACGGATTGCACTGTCTATCCCTTTTGATGAAAGTCCCATTGCAGTTAAGACATCGCTTCTGTGCCCCTTTGCACAAGCAGACCCTGCGGAAACATAAATTCCCATTGTAGAAAGAGAGTTTAACATAACCTGTGATGGCACACCTTCAACAGAGATATTGATGATATATGGTAACGCATCACTTGGAGAATTGATTTGTACTTTTTCAATATCAACTATTTTTTTAACAAAGTAGTCCTTAACCGATGCGACATAATCAAGATTTTTCTGAACATTACCTATATCGTTAACAGCCTCTGCAAAAGCACAGATTGCAGGCATTCCTTCAGTTCCGGAAATCAATCCACTCTCCTGACCGCCACCAACAATGCTTGGCAAAATACGGATACTGTTATTTACAAACAAAGCACCTGCCCCTTTAATGCCATGAATCTTATGTGCACTCATACTCATAAGGTCAATGCCAAGTTTTTTGGGTTTAAGTAAAATTTTACCAAATGCCTGAACAGCGTCACAGTGAAAAAACGCCTTTGATTTTTTGTCTTTAATTATGCCTTTAATCGTAGAAATCTCCTGAACTGAACCTACCTCGTTATTAACTGCCATAACGCTAACTAAAACTGTGTTTTCGTCAATAGAATTTGATAGCTCATTAAGGTCAATTTTACCATTATTATCAGGTTTTAAATATACAACATCATAACCTTGTTCACTAAGTGATTCAAAATGCTTTAAAACACTTGGATGTTCCAATAGTGTTGTGATGACTTTTTTACCTTCACGGTGCTTCGCTTTGACAGTTCCTAAAATCGCTGTATGGTTTGCAACAGTACCGCTTGGTGTAAAAAACACCTCGTTATCCTCGCAACCTAAAAAAGCAGAAACAGTATGTCTTGCACTATCAAGTTCCTTTTTTGCATTATACCCGCAAAGGTGAAGTGATGAGGGATTTCCATAATTCTCGTTCATCATTTCAAGTGCTTTTTTTACTGCATTTTCGCATGGTTTTGTTGTTGCACTATTATCAAGATAAACACTCACAAACTCTTCCCCCATTTTGCATATTTAATCACAATAATTATACTATATAATTAATCATTTGGCAAACATAATTTGCATAATTTTTCAGTATATTTTTGAATTTTTTGTAAACAATATTTCCAAATGATTAAAGGAATGAAAAAATATGGATAAAAAGCCCTTTTTCACCCGTCAGAGAGCGAGAATTGCACTATTTACTTCTGCAATTATTCTTGTGCTTGGGATAGTAAGTATAGTTCAAACTGTAAAAGCAAACAGGTATAAGCGAGAAGCTCTTATAACAAAACAGATGGCACTGATTGCATTGGATGAAAACCTTAATAACATCTCAACCAACCTTCAAAAAACAGTTTATGTAAGCACACCCTCAATGCTCTCAAAACTATCTGCAGAATTATGGCGTGAAGCATCCGGTGCAAAATCAAACTTATCCTTGTTGCCCACAAGCGAAAGTATGGTTAGCAACACATACAAATTCCTGTCACAAGTAGGTGAATTTGTTATGGCATTGGAAAGAAAAACAGCCTCCGGTCAGACTCTCACAGATAAGGAAAGAGCAGAACTTTTAAACCTGTATAATTTTTGCAACTCGTTAACAGACGATATAAACAAAATCTGTCACGATATACAAAACGGCACATATTCCTTTGAGGAGATAAAATCCACCTTAACCCTTGGTAAGAGTACGGATACAAATTCATTCTCTCAGGGAATTGACGACGCTGAACAAGCTTTGACTGATGTTCCTACTTTGATTTATGACGGACCATTTTCTGACCATCTCTTACAAGATGACGCAAAATTTCTAAAAGGTCTTAACAATACAACTCAAGACGAAGCATTAGAAATTGCTAAAAAAATCTGTGTGAACGAAAAGGAAAGTTTGCATTTTGCTTACAATGAAGATAGCAATATCCCCTGCTATGTATTTCAAGGTGAAAACTGCACAGTAGCAATTACAAAACAAGGTGGTAAACCTTGTTATATGATAAGTTCACAATTCGTAGGTGAAACGCAGCTTAAACACCAAGATGCCATTGAGAGAGCAAAGACATATCTAGAAAAAATTGGTTTTGAAAGCATGAAGGAGAGTTACTACTTTACAGAAGACGGCATTTGTACAGTCAACTTTGCATTTAGTGACGATAATGTTTTAATGTATCCTGATTTAATTAAAGTCAGTGTCAGTCTTGAAGATGGTGAAATACTTTCCTTTGATGCAACAGGATATATCGCAAATCATACTGATAGAGAAAACCTTACTCCACAAATATCTGTTAGTGAAGCAAAAGACATTATAAATAATCAACTTGAAATAACCGATACAAGAATTTGTATTATCCCTACTGAATGGAAAACTGAACAACTGTGCTACGAAATTCATTGTAGGGACAAGGATAAAAGGGAGTATTTAATCTACATTGACGGCAAAACAGGAATGGAAGATAATATTTTGATTTTACTTTACAGCGATGACGGAGTATTAACAAAATAGAATATTTTTATTAAAACTTCAAATAATAAAAATACAAAATAATCAGGAGGAAAGATTATGAAAAAAGCAATTATTGTTACACTTGTTGTAACTCTTGTAACCTGTTTATTCTTAACCGGTTGCAACAATGTTGATGACGGAAAAATCACAGAAAACAACAACTCAAATTCAACAAGCAGTACAACAAATAACAACAATGTCAGCAACACTCAAAACAACAATATGAATAACGCAGGAAATGCAATTGGTGATGCTGCAAACGGTGTTGGAGAAGCCGCATCTGATATTGTTGAAGGTGCAGGAGAAGCGGCATCTGATATCGCAGATGGTGTTGGAAACGCTGTAAACGGAAACAGATAAAAGATTAACCGATGTTACAAGAAATAACATCGGTTATTTTTACATATTCTCTTTTTGTCTTTTCTCCATTCTTTTCCAACTGATAAAACCATACATATCATTTACAAGAAAAACAATAAAACATATTACAACTGACAGATATGATACATCGGTTATGGATGCTAATATCCACAATACAATTAAAACAACATCGTTTGCAGCATATAGTAGCGCAAAGTATGGACTTCGTCTAAAAGTAAGATAAGCAGCAAGAAAACTTGTTGTAACTGAAAGTGTACTCAGAATTAAATTTGCCGTATGAAAATATTCTAATATGAAATAAAAAATGACGGTAACAATTATTGAAAGAATCACCATAAAAGCAGTTTCTTTTTTTGAAATATGGTTAACTGCGACCTCCGACTTTTTGCCCTTATATGGGTTTTTAAGCCACGAAATTAATGCAATAAATGCAATTGGCATTGACATACAAAGGTATGTAATCATCTCACCGTAATAAGCAAAACGATATGAAATAAGACCATAAATAATACTGAAAAATATAGTTAAAAGTTGACCTATCGGATTCCCTTTCGCATTAAGTATAAGAAAAGTAGCACCAATTATGGACGCTAAAAGTGTAAGATAATCCTTATCTTCAAACACAACAAAAGTACCAATAATTATAAATACAGAAGAAGACCATAATCCTATTTCAAATTTTGTAAAGTAATTTAGTAACTTACTCATAATTCCCCTCAAAAAAATAACACCCGTTTGATATATCTTCAAAGACCTAACGACATATCAACGGATGCTTTGCATCACACTACCCGGTGGCAGTAATATTTAATTGTGATAGTTTATTTGTTGTTCATTGATGAGATTATATATTATTAAATCTTCTTTGTCAAGATTTTCGTGATGCATATTAACAGCAGAAATCTGACTGTTTTCATAAGTTTTATAATAATAAATACCATCATCAGTATTGCAACAGGACGAATAAATTGTTTTGTCAAAGCCATCCCCCGCCCTTACACAACCTTGAGTTTGTGACACAGACTCAATAATATGAAAAAACTGACTGATGCTTTCGCTTTCACTTTCGCCACAAGTGGAATTTAGTCTTGTAAATGCCGCGCGAACAAATCGTGACATTGAGGATAAGTCGCCAGGCAAACCTAATGCACCCATTCCCCTGCTGTATTTGTTTAAATCAAAACCCTCTGCAAACCTTGTTTCAGGCTCTTCTCGGGTAATGTTTATATAATTGTTCAAATTGAATATCTGCATTGGAAATTCTGGATTGTTGGTCAATACATGAACGGGATTATAATAGATTTTCATTCCATCCTGCACACATTCAAGTGTAATTGAGTAGTCCTTGTCACTAATCATCCAATGGAGTGGGGTGTTTTTATACTTGGAATTAAAATCAATATCCACAATATTGGTGTTCATCAATAAATCCCTTGCTTCATTCACTGATTCACATTGACCTAAAATCCAAGGGATTAACTCAAAAGAACCAATATTATTTTTATCTTTTGTTTTGTCATAATAAACTGCACTTGTGGGGAAGTTTAGCCCAGCGATTGATAGACCTTTTTCATTTGTTGCATCGTAGTAAAGGGGATATTTGTCAACAACAATACCCATCCCGACAAATGCAAAATGTTCTCTCAATTCTTCTGTCATACGGAATTGTAATGGATATTTTCTAGGTGTTACAATCACATTTTCACCGTAGGAAAACTCCATATCAAGATTTCTGCCGAAATAATGATTTTTTGTTAATAAAGAAATTGAAGTACACATAATAATCACATCCTTTTGATTATTATATGTACTTCTTAAAACATTATTTTTTTCTAACAATGGAAATTGTTGCTTCGTTTGCTATAAAAAGTGCCACAACAAGTGCTAACAAAACATATGTTGTGATTCTAAATGTTGTAGCAGTAGCTACAAAGCCAAAAATGAGTTGAATTCCAAAACCAATTCCATACGCACCACCCATGTGGAAGCCTGTTATGTCAGCAGAATATTCCTTACCAAATCTGTCAGGGACACTATGGAGAATACTTGGGAATATTGGACCAAAACCAACACCAATAAGAAAAAAACCAAAAAATGAAATCTCACCTAACGGTAGGGATAACAGAATCATACCCATACAAGAAACAACGATACCGCCACGAATCATCATATTGTCCGTTGCCTTCATAGAGATAAAGCCTGAGATAATTCGTCCAACCATTATTCCACCAAAATATAATGAAATCCATTTTGCGGCTTTATCAGGCATCAAGGAATGAACATTTACAAGATAAGATGCACCCCAAGTGCCTATTAGAAATTCCATACTACAATAAAGACCTTGTGAAAGAATTCCCGTTACAACACCTTTAATATTCAATATTTCAAAAAGACTTTTTTGTGGTTGGGTTGATTCCTCGTGAGAAAAATCTTCTTTTACAACTTTCCATTTATTAAGGGTTACAGCAATTATAATACCAATTGACAACTGTAAAAGAGCAATTACACGATACCCATTACGCCAGGAATCCGTTTCACCCGTCAAAAAAACAGACATAATCAAAGGGCTTATAGTAACTCCTGCACCCCAACAAGCGTGAAGCCAATTCATATGCTGTGCTTTATAATGCAAGGATACAAAATTATTAAGTGCTGTATCAATAACTCCCGCACCATAACCAAGAATGACAGAACTTATCATAAGTACAACAATATTAGGTGATATGCTCATAAAGAAAAGTCCTGCAACTGTAAGTAATGTAGATATAAAAGTTACCTTTCCAGTGCCGAATTTTCTGATAAGCTTACCTGCAACAAAGCTTACACCACCCGTACAAACACCCATAATAACACCATAAACCGAAGCAAAGCTTTCGGCGATGCCAAAGTCAATATACATTACAGGCCAGGCAACACCAAACAGGGAATCCGGTAAACCAAGAGAAACAAAAACTATGTAGATTATTACAAGTAAAAATGTCATACTGCACCTCAAATGTCTTATGGAGATTTCTTGTAAATTTAACAACTAAATAAATATATAACAAAAAACCGAAAAATGTCAATATTTCGCATTGAATAAATAATCAATTTGCTCTATAATGTTTACATAACAAATATGGAGAAATGATATGAAAACTATAATTCCGAATTACTATGATAATTTCAAATGTATAGCAGGTAAATGCCGTCACAACTGTTGTATTGGCTGGGAAATTGACATTGACGAGGACGCCTTGGAAATGTACGAAAGCTTTAAAGGTAAATTCAGTAAACAGCTTAAAGATGGTATAGATTATAATGACAATTATGCTTGTTTTAAGCTTGATGGTAAAGGTCGTTGTGCCTTTTTAAACAACGATAATCTTTGTGATATAATTCTTAATTTAGGCGAAGACCACCTTTGTCAAATTTGTGCTGACCACCCTCGTTTTAGAAATTTTTATAGAAATGTAACTGAAATCGGATTAGGACTTTGTTGTGAAGAAGCAGGGCGAATCATTTTAGGTCAGGATGAAGATTTTGAATTGAAATTCAATACAAACAAGGAAAAACTCACAGATGAAGAAGAGGTTTTCTTTGATTATAAATACTCAATTCTACATAATCTGCAAAAAAAAGAACTCTCATTAAATGACAGAATTTCAGTTTTATTGAGAGATAATGATATTGAACCTTCTGCAACAGATTTTAGCAAATGGATTGATTTTTATCTTTCTCTTGAAAGGCTTGATGAGGCTTGGACAAATCTCTTATGCGATATGAAAAAGACTGATTTTGAAGATGTGAATTTATCTGACAAATTTGATAAAGTATTTGAAAAAATGCTTTTATATTTCATTTATCGCCACCTTGAGGATATTGATGAATATATGGTTCATTTTGCTGTCTTCTGCGTATATTTCATATCACAAATATGCAGATATCACATCAAAAAATATGGTAATCTTCAATTTGAAGACATTGTCGAATACGCAAGGATGTATTCTTGTGAAATTGAATATTCTGACGAAAATATTACAAAAATTTATAATAAACTATAAAAATAAAGCCTTGAAAATCAAGGCTTTATTTTTTTATTCAACTGCTTTTTTAAGAATAAGTCTTACATCATAGGCACTAACTTCGCCATCACCATTAAAGTCAGCACTTTTAAGTTTATGTGGACTCAACTCAATAGTACCTGAAACACACCTCAAAACAATTCTTGCATCATAAGCAGTAATTTTGTGGTCGTGATTCATATCACCCAACATAACACCATTGTAAACCTCATACAAAACAAATCTAATGTCGTCCACAAGGTAATCTACTACATACTGACTATCATAAGTAAGCTTTGATACATCTGTTTTTAGCAAGTCATCAAGTTCATCAAGCAATTCTTTGTCAACAGAATCTCTGTCAATAGCATTAACTTCTTCAATTACCTTATTATATTCTGTTAAATCAGCGGGTCTGTATTGAGGAATATTAATAATTGGATTCGTTGTAATGGAATTAAAATTAGCACCATCATTACTTGTTATTACACAATAATATACCACAGCATTATCCTCTGCAGTTGGCTCATAGTAGTAATAATTTGCACCGCTAATTGGTGTTCCACCCACATTTGAAACTTTATCGTTTTTATACCACTGATACTCACAGTTGAATCCAAGTGCATAGACAACTATATAATCGTCCTCTGGGTTAACTTGACCTTCTGTTTCATAAACAATTGCAGGAACCGTATGGAATTCTTTACCTTTATCAATAGCATACTGATGAGCATATGTGTTTTTATAGCTATAAACAATAAAGTCAGTTTCAGGTGTGATTGCAGTAATTGATGTTAATGTACTTGAAAGTACTATACCCTTTAAAGTATCAGGCAGACTCTTAATGTCTTCAACACAATTAAACTTTAAGAACTCAATTGAACTGTATAAAAATGCTGCTGAACCAACTGTTTTCACTGAAGGTAAATAAAGCATTTTAAGTTTAGGGCAGTTGTAAAAACTATTACTATTAAGCTCAATCATAGATGGAAGCATTACAATCTGTAAATCTGTACAGTCTTTAAAGGCATTTGTGCCTGATGATGTTGTTGAAGGTAAAATAACCTCTGCAAGGCAAGAGCATTCAGCAAAAGAATAATTGCCAATTGTTTCAACATATCTGCCAAAGTATTCTTCAACACCTGTATTTCTAAAAGCATCAGCACCTATGGATATTAACAAAGGCATATCAATTGTTTTTAAAGATGTACAATTCTGGAACACACTAATATCTAATTTAGTAAGTTGAGGGATTGAAGCAGAAACCAAGTCCTCGCAGCCCAAAAATACACTCCAATCAATCGTAGTAGCATTTGGCAAATTTACAGATTGTAAACCGGATTCTTTAAATGCATATTTACCTATTTGAATAAGACTTTCGCTATTAAGTTCTTTTAATTCCGGTGTTTTATTGAAAGCATTTGTACCAATAGTTTCTACCTTTGACATAGAAATGAATGTTAAATCAAGACAATCAGCAAATGCTTTATTACCAATTGTTTTTAAAACAGGAAAATTGACAGTAGAAATTGAACTGCCTTCAAATGCACTTGTGCTGATTTCCGTAATTCCATTGCCTGAAACAGATACAAGAGCAGTACAGCCTTTAAAAGCTTTACTGTTAATCTTTGTAGCAGCATCAGGTAAATTTACCGTACGAATTCTGGTATCATTTTCAAAGGTAGAAGATGCAATACCTTTAACCTTTTTCCCATTAATTGTATCCGGCACTAATAGGTTTATTTCATCACCATAATATGCAGTAATATAACCCAAAGTGTTTATTTCATAATTATCTTCCTCTTTATCAACAACTCTGTCATATTCTGCAAAAACAATTTCGCTTGGCATTTTACCCTTGGTAATTGCGATTGCAAGAACCTTAGTATCGGACAATATCGTGATAGGTTCCGTATATCTTTCAGCAACGAGCCAATCTTCAATTTCATCCTCGCCTAAGCGACTTGTCAAATAGTAAATACTTGCATCAGGTTCAGGACAAGTTATCTCTAAATTAAGTTTACTTGAGAAATTACAGCTTTCAACACTGAAAACAGGATTGGCGGTAGTTGGTTTCTCATCAAGAAGATATTTTAAGTAAAGAATACCTGCACCGAAGTGATTTTCTTCCTCTTTTTCAAACACTCGAATTGCAAAATCCTTTATTTTTTTTTCAGTTTCAAGGGCAGAAAGGTCTTTGATAATCGTTTGAACAATGGCAAGACCTGCAGAAACTTGTGGTGCTGACATAGATGTTCCACTCATGGTAACATATGAATTATTTAAATAACAACTTCTAATATTCACACCTGGCGCAGCAATATCAATAGGTCCATCATAATTAGAGAATGATGCTAAATTGTCATTATTATCTGAGGCACTTACTGTAATTGCAGACTCAATACAAGCTGGTGAGAAGTATTTTTTATCAAGGTCCTTACCGTTATTTCCTGCGGCTACAACAACATTGACATTGTTTGCAACAGCATTATCAACCGCCTCCGTCATCACTTGACTTTCGCCCTCACCGGTAAGGCTTAGATTTATAACATCAGCACCATCAGCAACTGCCATATCAACAGCAATCGCAACAACACTTAATGCACATCTTCCATCCTCGTTTAAAACCTTATATGGCTTTATTTTAACATTATCAAGCGTATTATTTGCAATAATACCCGCAACATGGGTTCCGTGTCCGTAATCGTCCTCGCAACTGTTTCTTTCCCCCGATGAACTTAGGTTAACATTACTTTCTTCAAGCCTGTCAACTAACTGCTCATGGTCAGTATCTGCACCACTGTCAATGACTGCAACAAGAACATAATCATCCTGTATCATCGTTGAAAGTTTTTCCTTAATATCAGAAAAACCAATTTTATCCTGCAACCATGACATCGCATCAACTGTAACATCATCAAGTCCCGAGATGTTGTCTTCATCGATTATATCACCAGGTAAGTTATCTACACATGCACTTAAAATCATATCGGGTTCAACATACTCAACATAGTCCAATGTAAGATATTTTTCATAAGCCATTTTTGCACTGAGCATACTTTCGTATTGCAGAATATATAAGTCATTATAACCACTTACACATTCAACAGCATCAAACTCATCAATTTTCTTATGGGATTTAACAATAAGTCTTTTTGTTTCAAAAGCACTCAATGGCAAAACATTAACATCGGAAGCTTCTTGCTTATTAAGTAGATTATCAACCGACGCAACATAACCATCAAAACCGTCTTTATTACTTATATCATCCGTACTATAATCACGGATAAGAACTGACAAATCATCCGCAAAGTCATACAAATCTTCATTCGAATCAATATCCGTTGCAAAGGAAACAAGCCCTTGAGAAAAAGAGCTAACCAATATAATTAAAGATAGTAATAAGGAAATTATTCTTTTCATTTTTTCACTCCATAGAAAAATCAACAAAACAATGCATAATGAACACATTGTATAATAACATATTTAATTACATATTTAATTACATATTTATATCACACTTGAAAATTGATATCAATAGCAAAAAAAGAAATAAAACAGTTTTAAATAAATTGTTGATTTTACAAACAGACATAATTAACACATAAAAAAATATATGTTGAGAACAACGAAAATGCCGTATCAGGTCACCCTAATACGGCATTAGTTTTAATAGTAAAAATATTTGTAAATAATTGGATATTCATTGAGTAAATGCTGAAGATTTGTGCGATGTTTAGTTCCCGGGTCATTAATTATAAAACCTGATGCAAAAAGCGAATTTCCACCATTATACCCTGTTATTACAACCCAATGTTGTGAGCCGTTGCTCTTTTTTGCACCCAGCATTACAGGTTTGCCTTCTTTAAGTTTCTGATAGATTTTCTGAAGGTACCCTGAACTGTTAGTAACCGCAATAAAATGGCTTGGCCAATAAACATTACCTGTAGAGGAGTAGCTTAATCTTTTTGACATTGTGTCGGGATAAATTGTTGTACCTGTACGATAAGATTCAATCATAGCAATTGCTGTTGTGGCACAACCGATTTTACCTATTGTTTTACCTGAATTGCCAATTACAACATTTGCCCATCTCGTATCAGTCTGCTTGAAACTTGGGACGGACAAGTTTATTTTTGAATAAATTTGACTCGTATTTACTGAAAGAAATTGGCTGCTTACATAACCTGTTTTAACTCCGGAGTAAAGAATTTTACTCCATCCATTCGACTCAGAGAGAATAATTACTATTTCTCCCTTTTTTACAGAGTCCTTAATGGAATACCCTGTACCAGCTCCGCTACGAACATTAAGAGCTGTAGATTGAGTCACAACCTTTGCAGTTTTGCCTGAGTCAAGCTTAATATAATCCTTATGACAGTAGCCGAATTTTCCGTCGTCATACTCAACATAATACCAATTGCCTGATTTTGAAATCAATGTGACATAACTTCCATTTGCAAGACTTGTAAGAATTGCGCTACTCGTTGACGCCGAAATTCGCACATTGAGTCTGCCACTTGAAAGCGACACAACACCCGCTTGTGATGTGTTTGTTGCACCATAAACTTTTATAGGCGTAATAAATGTTGAAAATAGTATTATTGTTATTAAAAATGTTGATATGATTTTTTTCATAGTCACCTCGTCTTTCTGCATATATGCATATGTGCATATAAATTATAGCATTGTGACTATGAGTTGTTAATACTCCAAATGATGGCATAAAAAAAGAGGTATGCTGTTAACACACCTCTGAATTATATGTTTTATTCTTCCTTATTGGGAGCAAGAAAACCATAAACAAGTGCTGCAAGTGCACCACCAAGTAATGGAGCAACAATAAACACCCAGACATCTGCAAGAGCATCTCCACCTGCAAAAAGAGCAGGTCCAAAGCTACGGGCAGGATTTACAGACGTACCAGTGAACTTAATGCCGAGAATATGTACAAGTGTAAGGGAAAGGCCAATAACAACACCAGCAACTGAACTGTATTCTTTCTTTGATGTTACACCAAGAATTGAAAGAACAAAAACAAATGTAAGAATAATCTCAATAAGGATTGAACTTGCAATATCATCGTTGTAAAGAGCATTTGCACCAAGGTTTGTATTAGGGCCAACAAACAGCATAAGGGTTGCAGCACCAAGGATAGAGCCTGCAAATTGGGAAATCACATATCCAATAAAATCTTTAACATTAAGTTTACCACTTATTAACATAGCAAGAGAAACTGCAGGGTTAATATGGCAACCTGAAACATTTCCGATTGAATATGCCATAGCCACAATTACAAGTCCAAATGCAAGAGCTGTAAGCAAATAGCCTGCACCCATTCTTGAATCACAACCTACAACAACGGCTGTTCCACATGCAAAAAACACCAATACAAATGTACCAATGAATTCTGCTAAATACTTTTTAATTGATTCTTTCATAATGAAAGCCCCCTTCCAATAATTTATAAATATATTATAACAATATGGAAAATATAATGTCAACATTTTATTATAAGTTTTCCCTCTGCTACTATTGAAAAACCATCTTAATCATTGTATAATTCTATGAGTAAGCACACCATTCAGGGGGGATTTATTATGCATTTATTAAAGGTGGATAAAACACATTATGTTGGTCAGGCTGACCCATATATTATAAAGAGTAACGGAAGATATTATATCTATGTTACAGGTCATGATGCAATTTACGCTTATCATTCAAACAGTCTTTTCGATGGTTGGGAATACTACGGTGTTGTTATGACAGTACCAAATCACGATTCATTCTGGGCGCCAAGCGTTATTGAATTGGATGGCAAATTCTATATGTACAATTCTATTGAAATCTACAATGACACACCTGACAAAGGTGGTCACAGAGGTGCAATGCATGTTTCAGTTGCTGACAATCCACTTGGACCATTTAAAGGCACAAAGCAGATTTTACATCCGTTTTCAATTGATTCACATATTGTGCAGAACGAGTCAGGACTTTTCCTTTTCTATTCTCAAAACAGGTTTGAGGGTGAAAGAATCGGCACTTGCATTTATGTTGATAAAATGCTTGACCCTTTCACACCTGCGGGAAATCCTGTTTTAGTTGTTGAGCCAACTCTCGATGAGGATATTTATCGTCGCGACAGATACAAAAAAGGTCAGCATTGGCACACAATTGAAGGTGCTTTCTACTTTAAAGAGGGTGACTGGCATTATCTTATGTATTCGGGCAATTGCTTTGAGCAACCAACTTATTACATAGGTTATGCAAGGGCAAAAACAAATGAAACCGACCTTACGAAAATTAAATTCGAAAAATACCCTGATGAAAACACATATTATCCTATACTTAAAGCAAATGAGTTTGAGGAGGGCACAGGCCACCACTCAATGATTAAGGAAGATGGTCAATGGTATGCAATTTACCATGCTCGTGACTATAATGATGGACTTAACGCAAGTGCTTTTGACGCAAGAAATGCAAGAATCTGCAAAATGCATATTGAAGACGGAATTATCACAGCAGAAAGATACAAAGACCATATATAGTGCAAAATTTAAAATCTTCAGTAATACAAAGAACTCCGTAAAAATGGGATTACCCACTTTTTACGGAGTTTATGTTTAATGTAAACTATTTGTGATAACGAAGTGAGCAAATATCGTCGCCCTTTGCAATACATTTTGGCAAGTCAAGGACTGCACCATAGCACTCGCCTATTCCGTGGTCACCGCACATAGCAATATCGCAGAGTTTTGCGATTTCTTCGTCAGTACAACCAGCCTTTTGCCAAGCTTTTACAAGTGGACAGTAGTGAAAATCAATTGAAAGTTTATCATCTGTACTCTCAAGAATTTTCATTTCAAAAACAAGCTGTGCAGGTTTTGTAAAAAGAGTTTTACGAAGACCTACAAGGCTATCTGTTCCACCTTTTTTAACATGATTTGCACCGTGAGTAAGACCGCAACGCTTAATTGCTGCACTACCAAAATCCCACCAATCAAGACCTCGCTTTCCTGCTTCGTCACAAAGGAGATAAAGCCAGAATGCACGATGCTCAAGTTGCTCACGAACTGCAGCAATTATTGGATTTTTAATCTTCGCATCATTTTTTACGATACTCATTTAATTCGCCTTCTCATTTAAATTTTGGCGGAGATGTGGGGATTTGAACCCCAGCGTTGCTATTCACAACCTACCGCATTTCGAGTGCGGACCCTTCAACCACTTGGGTACATCTCCTTATTTGCTTTTATATTTTATCATTGGAATTTTTCTTTGTCAATAAGAGTGATAATTATGAGTTTATAATTGATATATCATAATGACAAACTAGCACAACACGATAATATTT
Source organism: uncultured Clostridia bacterium (assembly GCA_937898625.1). Classification (GTDB taxonomy): domain Bacteria; phylum Bacillota; class Clostridia; order Oscillospirales; family Acutalibacteraceae; genus Fimenecus. The sequence continues at coordinate 44,273 of CALEJF010000015.1, forward strand.
TTCTTTACATTTTATGGTTATATGGTATAATTCAAATAATAAATTATCCCACAAGGGAGAGATACTTATGTCAAAACCTATTACTGCAATTATTGTCGGTGCAGGGCACAGAGCCCTCATATATTCAGAATTGGCAATCACAAACCCTGAACTTTTACAGATTGTTGGTGTTGCCGACCCGAACCCTGTAAGACGAGAAATGTGTATGAAAAAGTTTGGGTTCTCGGAAAATATGTGTTTTGAGACTGCACAGGAGTTAGCAAAACACGGAAAGCTTGCTGACACAATCATAAATGGTACTATGGACCATCAGCATTTAGAAACTTCTATTCCCCTTTTAAACGCAGGATATGATATGCTTCTTGAAAAGCCATTTGCTGTCAACGAAGATGAAATGCGAGAACTTGTAGAATGTGCAAGAGTAAACAATTCAAAGGTTATGATTTGTCATGTGCTTCGTTATACACCTTTCTACTATGGAATTAAAGAAAGAGTTGTGAGTGGTGAAATCGGCGATATTATCAATATTCAAACACTTGAACATGTAAGTTATCATCACCTTTCAACATCTTACATCCGTGGCAAATGGGCAAATAGTAACGAATGTCATACATCAATGCTTTTGGCAAAATGTTGTCACGATATTGACATTATGATGTGGCTTATGAGCGAAACAAAGCCCATTACAATTTCAAGCTTTGGTGGTAAATATCAGTTTAAACCTGAAAATGCACCTGAAAACGCAGGCGAAAGATGTTTAGTTGACTGTCCGTTGGTTGATGAGTGCAGATACTCTGCAAAACGACTTTACATAGACCAGCCTGAAAGATGGGCATTTTATATCTGGGACAAACTTGAACACATTGAAAATCCAACCATTGAAGATAAAATAAATCTACTTAAAGGTGACTCACCTTACGGAAAATGCATTTATAAATGTAACAACAATGTTGTAGACCATCAGTCCGTCCTTGTTAATTTCGCAAGTGGTGCAACAGGTACTCACAATATGGTTGGTGGCTCATCAACACCCTTACGCAGAATTCATATTGTTGGTACAAAGGGTGAAATCTACGGTAATTTTGAGGAGTCAAAATTCTATGTTTCAAAGATTCATCCAACTACTACTGACGAGAGAATTGTTGAAGAAGTTGACCTTAATGTTACGGGTGATATGGTCGGTGCATACGGCGGTCACGGTGGCGGTGATGAAAGACTTTCAGCAGATTTCGTTTCATTTGTAAGAGGTGAAAAACCAAGCCTTGCTTGTACATCAATTTTCGACTCCGTTGCAGGTCATTTATGTGTTTACCTTGCGGACAAATCAAGAGAAAACGGCGGTATGCCACAGGAAGTTATTCTATAAATACCAAAAAATTAAGGCAGTCAATTGACTGCCTTTTTAATGTTAATTTGTTAACCATACATAAATACACATTACAAGTATTCCTATTCTTCTCACAATCCGAATTAGCCGAAAATCAATCTCAGGGCAATAAACAGATAACAATTGAAGAACTAAAGAAATAAGAAGAACTAAACTTAATATGAGCGATAAAACAAATCTCTGTTTTGACATATTATTCTTCTTATAACTATAAAATGCAAAAATGGGACTTAATATAATGCTAATTAAAGCGATTGCTTTTCCCCACACAGTTGATAATGTAAATAACGAAAGCACCTGAAGTGAAGAAAAAACAACAAAAAGTATTTCAAACTTGTTAATCTTTTTCATATTATCACTCTTTGTTTATTATCAACACAAATATAATATCACAATATCACTTTTTCAATAAAAACGGGACGCTGTGGTCAGCGTTCCCCACGTTTTGTAATTATATAATTTTTTATTTTGTACCGAAAATTCTGTCACCTGCATCTCCAAGACCGGGAACGATGTATTTATGCTCGTTGAGTTTTTCATCAAGTGCTGCACAGTATACATCAACATCAGGATGTGCATCTGTAAGAGCCTGCAAGCCTTCAGGAGCAGCGATAATGCCCATAAACTTGATTGATTTTGGATTGTACTCTTTAATCTGTGAGATTGCATCAATTGCTGAACCACCTGTTGCAAGCATTGGGTCAAGAACGATTACCTCACGCTCTTCAATATCTGAAGGAAGTTTGCAGTAATATGGTACCGGAAGAGCTGTTTTTTCATCTCTGTACATACCGATATGACCAACCTTTGCAGATGGAACAAGTGAAAGTACACCATCAAGCATACCTGTTCCTGCACGGAGAATTGGCACGAAAGCAAGTGTTTTACCTGAAATAACCTTTGTTTTTGCAATAGCAACCGGAGTTTCAACCTCAACCTCTGCAAGAGGAAGGTCGCGAGTTGCCTCATAACACATAAGAGTTGCAATTTCAGAAACAAGTGCTCTGAACTCTTTTGAGCCTGTGTTTTTATCTCTTAAAAGAGTGAGTTTATGCTGAATAAGTGGATGATTAGTAATTGTTACTGACATTTTATATTCCCCCAAATTTTCTTGGAATTTTTATCACAAATAATTATATACCTATATTCTTAATTTGGCAAGATTTTTATGAATTTTCTATCTCCATAATCTGGTCAATTCTTCTTTGATGACGCCCACCTTCAAATTCTGTATTGAGAAAAACATCAACAAGTTCCAAAGCAAGACCAACACCAACAACGCGACCACCCATACAAAGGGCATTTGCATCGTTATGCATACGAGTAAGCTTTGCACTGAAATAATCTGAACAACAAGCAGCGCGAATTCCCTTTACTTTGTTAGCTGCCATTGATATACCAATACCTGTACCACAACAGAGAATTGCTTTTTCGCACTCACCGTTTGTAACCTTTTCACATGTTGCTTTTGCAATTGGAGCATAGTCAATTGACTCTGCTGAATATGTGCCACAATCAATATACTCAACACCTTTTTCATCAAGGTGTTTTTTTATTGCCTCTTTTAATTCAAATCCACCGTGGTCTGCACCTAATGCTATCATATTAATTCTCCTTATTGTTTTAATGACTTTTTATTGTTTAGTTCTCTTTCTGCCTGAGGTAATCTCAAATAAAAAGGAACAAGATTTTCTGAATTTGTTGGCTCTGTACCATTTTCTATTTTGTTTTCTGCAACAAAACCAATACTACTACCGTGAACATAGCGGATTTTTTCGTCTGCTATATCACAATTTTGGATAATTTCGTGAAGATTTTCATAACATAAAACTGAGCCGTCACCAATGAATACAATTCTTTTATCGTATTGTTTAAGTTCTTCGCCTAATTCGTCAATTAAAACGGCTTTATCCTCACAAAGACGATTTCCCATATTGAAAATGGCAGTATAAACCTGATTACAACGGGCATCCATAACCGCACAAGCAATTACATCTTCATTCTTCAAAGGCTCTGCAATTGCTTCAAGTGTTGAAATCGGAAGGCACTTTTTATTTAATGCATCTGCCATACCTTTAACTGATGCGATGCCAATTCTTACACCTGTAAATGAGCCAGGCCCGTGAGTAACAGCAAACAAGTCAATATCTTTAATTGATACACCGCTTTCTTTGATTGTTTTTTCAACTAAAGGCATTAAGGTCTGACTGTGAGTAAGTCCATTATTTATAAAGTTTTCTGCTAATACTTTTCCATTTTCAGTTATTGCAACGGATGCTGTAACAGATGAAGAATCAACTGATAAGATTTTCATATTTTCACGCCTCCGTCAATGGTAATTATTCTTTGATTATCGGTTTCGCCACGCTGAATGGTGACTCTTATAGTATTATCAGGCAGAGCATTTTCAATATTTTCACTCCACTCAACTGCTAAAATGCCACCTGCTTCGTAAAAATCGAAAAATCCACTTGCGTAAAGGTCATCCCAACTCTCAACTCGGTACATATCGAAATGATATAAAGGTGGGTTTCCGCCGTAATCATTTACGATTGCAAAAGTAGGACTACTGACTTCTTCATCAACTCCCAAAGCCTTTGCCATACCTCTTGTGAAAGCAGTTTTTCCCATTCCAAGGCCACCATAAAAAGCAATTACAGTTCCACCTTTAAGAGTCTGTGCAAGTTTTTTACCTAATTCAATTGTATCTTCTGTACAGTTGGAAATAAATTTTTGCATAACTACACCATAATCATTATTATCTTGTTTATTTTATCAAACATAGTGTTATTTGTCAATTTGTATATAATCACAATAGGGTTAGAAAACTAAATTAACTTTTGAATTAATTATACAAGATTTCCTGCATTTTTGCAGTGATTTTGCAGGAATTTATATCAAAAATGCAACTACGACCTTGTCTTATTGTCATTTTCACCAAATTAAAGTGTTAAAATCTAACTATATTTTTAGATATTGATAATTGAAAAAAATAATGTTTTTGTGTTATTATTTTTACCATCAAGACTAGGAGGTCTTTTTATGAACAGCTATATTGAAAAAATTCTTAAAAGAGTAGAAGAGCGTGATGGAGATAAAAAAGAGTTTCTTCAGTGCGTGCGTGAGGTTTACGGCTCACTTGAAAAGGTTATTGATGCACATCCCGAATACGAAAAATATGATATCTTAGGCAGAATGGCTGAACCTGACAGAACAGTTCGTTTTAGAATTGCTTGGGTTGACGACAATGGCCAGACTCAAGTTAACCGTGGTTGGCGTGTACAGTTTAACTCTGCTATCGGTCCTTATAAAGGTGGTCTTCGTTTCCACCCAAGCGTAAGTGCAAGTATCATCTATTTCCTTGGATTTGAACAGACCTTTAAAAACTCACTCACAGGTCTTCCTATGGGCGGTGCAAAGGGTGGTTCTGACTTTAACCCTGTTGGAAAAAGTGACGGCGAAATTATGAGATTCTGTCAAGCATTTATGACAGAGCTTCAGCGTCATATCGGTGATAGCATTGATGTTCCTGCCGGTGACATCGGTGTTAGCGGCAAAGAAATCGGTTATCTTTTTGGTCAGTACAAGAGAATTGTTGGTGCGTTTGAAAATGGTGTTCTTACAGGTAAAGGCATCACATACGGTGGCTCACTTGTTCGACCTGAAGCAACAGGTTATGGCGCGATTTACTATACAAATGAAGTTCTTGCTCACGAAGGCGAAAATATCAAGGGTAAGACATTCGCTGTTTCAGGTTTCGGTAATGTAGCTTGGGGTGCAATCAAAAAGATTGCTGAACTCGGTGGTATTCCTCTTACACTCAGTGGTCCTGACGGATATGTTTACGATAAAGATGGTATTGTAACAGAAGAAAAAATTAATTATCTTCTTGAGATGCGTGCATCTGGTAGAGATAAGGCAAAGGATTATGCAGATAAATTTGGCGCAGAATTCTTCCCGGGTCAGAAACCTTGGGGTGTTAAAGTCGATATTGCTCTCCCCTGCGCTACTCAGAATGAAGTTACTCTTGATGAGGCAAAGAAAATCGTTGCAAATGGCACAAAATACTATATCGAGGTTGCTAATATGCCAACAACTGCAGAAGCTGTTGAATACTTCCTTGAAAATGGAGTAATCGTTGCACCTTCAAAGGCAGTTAATGCAGGTGGTGTTTGCGTATCAGGTCTTGAAATGAGCCAGAACAGTCAGCGTCTTGCTTGGACTGCAGAAAAGGTTGACGAAATGCTTAAAAACGCTATGAAGAATATCTATGATATTTCAGTTGATGCTGCAGAGCGTTATGGTATGGGTTACGACCTTATTGCAGGAGCAAATATTGCAGGTTTTGAAAAAGTTGCAGAAGCAATGATTGCTCAAGGCGTATATTAATCAAAGTATAAACTATATAACAACACAACCCTCGTACAATATGTACACGGGGGTTAATTTTTTTGTGGTAAAATTTGCAATTCGTAATAAATAACTACTGTTTTAATGTCTCCTATCAAACATCTCTACAAACCACGGATATAATATTGATTTTAAATTATTTAGTGTTATAATATCTCAAAAGGTGGCAAAACAATGGAGAATTATATAATTGAAAAGTTAAATATTAAAGATTACAAAAAATGCAATAATATCTGGAATATGAAAAATTGCAAATTCACTGATAAATTTAGAAAAGAAATTGAAGACGGTAATCGTACTGTTTTCATATATAAGATTAATGATGAATTTATTGGTGAAATTGCTTATGTCTTTGATATGAACGACAGCGACTACACAATTCCAAACAGAAGAATTTATATTTCCCGACTCATTGTAAAAAAAGAATATCGAAATCAAGGAATTGGTGGAATTCTTATCGATTTCATTTTAGAAGAAATCAAGAAAATGGGATATAAAGAGGCTACAATCGGTGTTGATAAAGATAACTCATCTGCTTTACATCTTTATCAGAAGAAAGGCTTTACTAATGTTCTTTTTGAAGGAAAAGACGAATACGGCGAATTTTACAAACTGATGAAAGAGATATAATATGGTTAAAATAAAAGAACTTATAAAAAATGAAATTGTATTGATATTGTCCTTTGTCCTGGCGGTTGTTTCTGCATTTTTTGTGACTCCAAACAAGGGATATTTAGATTATATTGATTTTCGCACTTTAGGACTATTATTCTGTCTTATGTCTGTAATTGCAGGACTTAATAATCTTGGAGTTTTCAAGTTAATTGCAGAAAAGATGCTTTCAAAAGTAAAAAGTATTACAGGTATTTCTCTAATTTTGAGTTTACTATGTTTCTTTTCATCAATGGTAATAACAAATGATGTTGCACTAATTACTTTTATACCTTTTACTATTACAACATTAAAGTTATCAGGTAAAATGGATAAACTCATATGGATTGTAATAACTGAAACTATTGCAGCTAATCTAGGCAGTATGCTAACACCTATAGGCAATCCTCAGAATTTATACTTATTCTCCGCATTTAATATGAGCATAGGCGATTTTTTGACTACCATACTCCCCTATGCTATATTATCCCTGTTTCTTGTTGTAATGACTTGTTTAATTACAGGGAAGGGAAAAATTAATTCAGAGCAAATTGAAAACAAATACTGTTTTCCAAAACTACTCATTGGTGTTTTCTTATCATTATTTATTCTCTCATTGCTGACTGTATTTCGTGTTATTCCATATGTTATAACCGTTATTATAACAATTATTACTCTGTTGGTTTTCGATAAAAAGACAATCTTAAAAATTGATTATAGTTTGCTTTTTACTTTTGTTTTCTTATTCATTTTCATTGGAAATCTTGGAGAAATAAAACCAATCAGTGACTTCTTAAAGAATATTGTAAATGGAAATGAAGTTATTGTTGGTATAGTTTCAAGTCAGGTATTTTCAAATGTACCTGCGGCAATTCTGCTTTCTAATTTTACTGAAAATGCAAAAGATTTACTAATTGGTGTGAACCTTGGTGGACTTGGCACATTAATCGCGTCAATGGCAAGTCTTATTTCATTTAAATTTGTGGCTAAAGAAAAAGTCAGCACGGGGAAATACATACTGACTTTCACTTTTTTGAACATTATCTTTTTAATCTTTAATTTAGCGTTATGGTTAATAATCAGATAAAAAATGGGTACTCAGACGAGTACCCATTAGTTTTATTTCTTTTGTCCGTAATAAGCATTTGCACCGTGTTTACGGAGATAATGCTTATCAAGGAGTTCTTGTTGCATTGGCTTGATTTGCGGATTCATCATCATATTGTGCCAAGCCATAAATGCAAGTTCTTCCAATACTACTGCATTGTGAACTGCATTGAATGGGTCAGTTCCCCAAGAGAATGGACCGTGGCTATGAACGAGAACGGATGGAATCTCGTCAGGGTTGATTTTTTCAAAAGTTTCTGTAATTACAAGACCTGTTTCGAGTTCATATTTTCCGTTGATTTCGCGAGGTGTCATTTTTCTTGTGCAAGGAATTTCACCATAGAAATAGTCAGCGTGAGTAGTGCCGAGTGCAGGAATTCCCATACCAGCCTGTGCAAATGTTGTCGCCCAACGGGAATGAGTATGAACAACACCACCGATATTAGGAAAAGCATTATAAAGTGCCACATGAGTATCAGTATCGGACGATGGATTTAAGTCACCCTCAACCTTTTTACCTGTTTTAAGGTCAACCACAACCATATCCTCAGGCTTCATTTCACCATATTCAACACCTGAAGGCTTTATTACCATTAAACCTTTTTCTCTGTCAACACCTGAAACATTTCCCCAAGTAAAAGTTACAAGTTCATATTGTGGCAAGAGCATATTTGCCTCATATACTTTTTTCTTTAAATCTTCAAGCATAGGTTTCTCTCCTTACTTTAATTTCCAAGCCAAATCTGCAAGGAATAAGTCTTTTTCAAGACCTGCAACTGTTGTATCTTTATTGATATGGACAAACTCGATATCCATCATATTAGCCCAGTCCTTCATCTGCTCTGCTGTTACATCATAGCTTAATACTGTATGATGAGCACCACCTGCTGTAATCCAACATTCGATACCTGTTTCGAGGTCCGGCATTGCTCTCCACATTACACGAGCAACAGGAAGATTTGGCATTTCCATAATAGGTTTAACACATTCGATATCCTGACAGATAAGACGAAGACGACCACCCATATCAACCAAAGATACTACGATAGCACTACCTGCTTTGCCTTCAAAAACAAGACGAGCAGGGTCTTTTTCGTTCATACCTATTCCGAGGTGATGTGTTTCAATTCTTGGCTTATCGGCTGCCATTGATGGACAAACTTCAAGCATATGAGCACCAAGACTGTATTCTTCACCTTCTACAAGGTGATATGTATAGTCTTCCATAAAGCCTGTGCCACCGTTTTTGCCTTCTGCCATAGCCTTCATAATTGCAGTCATAGCAGCAACTTTCCAGTCGCCCTCACCACCGTAACCGTAGCCCTGAGCCATTAAATGCTGGCTTGCAAGACCCGGAAGCTGTTCCATTCCATAAAGGTCCTGGAATGTATTTGAGAATGCCATACAGCCCTCACGGTCAAGCATTTTCTTCATTGCGATTTCTTCACGAGCCTGATAACGGATTGCTTCGATATTATCAGTTGCAAAATCATATTCTGCCTTATAAACATCCATAAGTGCATCGATTTCAGCATCTGTTACTGCATTCATTTCTTTTACAAGGTCACCAACTGCCCAAGTGTTAACCTGCCAACCGAGTTTTGCCTGAACCTCTACCTTGTCGCCCTCGGTAACAGCAACTTCACGCATATTGTCGCCAAAACGCATAACTTTTAGTTCTTTACTTACAGCGACACCAACTGCTGAACGCATCCAATCACCAAGACGAGTACGAACTGAATCTTTTGTCCAATGTCCTGCGATAACTTTACGAGGCATACGAAGTCTTGCTGCAATAAATCCGTGTTCACGGTCACCGTGAGCAGCCTGATTGAGGTTCATAAAGTCCATATCGATTTCATCGTTTGGAATTTCAACATTATACTGAGTTGCAAGGTGGCAATATGGTTTTTGTAAATCTACAAAACCGTTAATCCACATTTTTGATGGACTGAATGTATGACACCAAGTAATGATACCTGCACACTTTTTGTCATAGTTTGCTTTTCTTACAACATCTGTAATTTCCTTGTTTGTTTTTGCAGTTACTTTATAAACAACTTTGCAAGGAAGAGTACCTGATGCGTTGAGTTCATCAACCATTTCCTGTGCACGAGCTGCAACTGTTTCCAAAACTTCAGGACCATAAAGGAACTGACTACCAACTACAAACCAAAATTCATAATTTTTAAGACTCATAATATTTTTCTCCATTCTTTTATTTAAGAGTGTTAATTGCACATTTTTCAACTGCAACCGCTGACTCATATCTCTTAATATATTCATTGAAACCGTCAACATCTGTTTTGTCAGGTTCAATAACACTTGCTTTGTATTCTGCGAAAACCTTATTTTCAAGATAATCTTCAAGTGGTTCATTCTCTTTGTTTACCATATATGATGCAAGGAGTGCTATACCCCAGGCACCACCCTCACCTGCTGTTTCCATAACTGCAACAGGAGTGTTAAGAGCACCTGCCATTAATTTTTGACCAACAATTGGAGTTTTGAAAAGACCACCGTGACCTAAAAGTTTCTCAATCTGAACATTTTCTTTATCAAAAAGTATGTTCATACCAAGTCTTAAAGTTGACATTGTTCCATAAAGCTGTGCTCTCATAAAGTTTGCAAGAGAGAAATTACTATCTGGCATTCTCACAAGTAATGGTCTGCCTTCAGCAGTATCTGTTACAGGCTCGCCCGAATAGTAATTGAAACTGATTATACCATTACAATCTGCATCACCCTTAAGTGCTTCAGCATAAAGCATATCATAAAGAGCTGGTTTGTTAACTTTTACTCCACTATTCGCTAAAACTTCTGCAAAGAGTTTTACATAAGCATCAAGGTCAGATGTGCAAGTATTACAATGCACCATTGCAACGGGCTTACCGGTTGGAGTTGTTACCATATCAATTTCTGTATAAACATCTGAAAGTGCTTTATCAAGAACAATCATACCAAAAATTGAAGTACCTGCTGAAATGTTACCTGTTTTTGCTGCAACACTATTTGTTGCAACCATTCCTGTACCTGCATCACCTTCAGGTGGACAAAGCGGAATACCTGCTTCCAACTCGCCTGTTGGGTCAAGAAGTAATGCACCATCTTTTGTAAGTGTGCCTGCATTATCCCCTGCAAGTAGAATCTTTGGAAGAATGTCAAGGAGTTTGAAAGAATAACCTTTTTCTTTAACCAAAGCATCAAACTGCTCTACCATTTTTTCGTCATAGCAATTTTTTGTGCTATCAATCGGGAACATACCTGCTGCTTCACCGATACCGATTACCTTTTCACCTGTGAGCATCCAATGAACATACCCCTCAAGAGTTGTTAAAAAATCGATGTTAGGAAGATGGTCTTCCTTATTCAAAATTGCCTGATATAAATGTGCAATACTCCAACGCTGTGGAATGTTGAACTTGAAAAGTGCTGTAAGCTCGGTTGCAGATTGTTCTGTAATTGTATTTCTCCATGTTCTGAATTCTGCAAGTTGTTTTCCGTCTTTTGAGAATGGAAGATAGCCGTGCATCATAGCAGAAAAGCCCATAGCTTTTAATTTAGTGAGTTTAACACCATATTGTTCCTCAACATCTGCTTTAAGATTTTTATAAGCATCTTGAAGTCCTGTCCAAACATCGTCAAGATGGTATGTCCAGACACCATTTTCAAAGCGATTTTCCCAACCGTGAGAACCACTTGCGATAGGATTATGTTTTTCGTCAATCAAAACGGCTTTAATTCGGGTTGAACCCATTTCGATTCCCAAAACGGCATTACCATTTTGAATTGTATTTTTAATATCTTGAATATTCAAATTTTCCAACTCCCAACTGTGAAAATTTATTCATAAAATTATATCACTTTAAAGTAAATTTCGCAAGAGAATTAAAGTAATTTGCTCATTTCAATATCATTAAAACCGAATGTGTTTGTTGGTGCTATTTCAAGAATAAAATAGATTATTTCTTCATAAGATGCCGTTTTAATATCAATTCGTTTCACTTGTCTGTTGAATATTCCCCACTGACTACCTGCATTGTAAGTTTTATAATTCCATTTTGTGCGATTTATGTTGTAAAGTTTATAGAGCATCTGTGCAAAATACTCATTTTCACCATTGTTATACTCACCGTTGTAAACAGCAACATCCCATTCTCTTCTGATTTTTCTGAGTTCCTTTACTCGATAGCGAATCATATCGGTTGATGTGTCATAAATGTGTAATTGATACATTACATTTTCGTAGCCACATTCTTTTGGATTTGGTAAAACTTCTGTTGACCAGATGCCCTCAAATGAAATAATGTGGTTATTATCAACTTCTCTTATTGCCTTGTAAAGAATATCGTAAGCTTTGTTCGTTTGTGCAACTGCTTCAGCACTTTCTGCTTCCCAGGCGTAGTCACCAGTATATCCGCCGTTATTCTGTGGCTCATTTAAAAGGTCATAAACTGCGATTATTTCATTATCCTTATATCTCTCTGCAATTGCAGTCCAAAGTTCAACACAAGTTTCCATTTTCTCTTCATAAAGTTCATTTCGTCCTGCCTTGCCTGTGCTATGGTTTTTACTTTGTCCACCAGGTGCACCGTGCATATCAAGAATGATATAAATCCCATATTTTTCACAAGTTTCGATAAGCCAGTCAATTCGAATAAAGCCCGGGTTTTCGTTGTGATTATCGTTAAGCCAAGTGCCGTCTTCATTCATAAAATTACGATACCAAAACGGCACACGGACACAGTTAAAACCAAGTTTTTCAATCTGTGCAATATCATCTTCTGTTATGAAATTATCCATAAATGCTTTTTCGATTTCTGCAGTTTTTTCTGCACCAAAGCGTTCAATAAGCACTTCAAGTGTATCATAATGTGCCCAATCGTGAGTATATTCAGGCACAAAACCCATCCAAGTTTCCCATAAAAGCCAGTTACCTAAATTAACACCATTAAGGACAATTTTTTTGCCATTTTCGTCAACTACATAGCCTTTTTTATTAACAGAAAGCATGCTCATTCCGTGTGAATTTTCGTAGTTGTATTCTGTTAAGGGTTTTACTTCAGGTTGAGTAACATTAACACCTAAAAGGGATAAAAGAATTGAAATAACAAGTGATATTGATGTAAAAATTTTCATAAAGCATCTCTCCTTTCCTATATTATATTTGATTTTATATCTTTTTTCAATAAAAAAATACCACCTCAAAAGAGATGGTATTAAAATCATTTTAATGCTTCAAGCCACTCGTTTTCACGAAAACCTACCAGAACTTTATTATCCGTAATTAAAATCGGACGTTTTACAAGCATTCCGTCAGTAGAAAGTAATTTCAACTGTTCGTCTTCGCTCATCTCGGGAAGTTTATTTTTCAAATCCATAGATTTATACAAAAGTCCACTTGTATTGAAAAACTTCTTTAATGGTAAACCACTTTTTTTGTACCATAATTTTAATTCTTCAAAAGTTGGATTTTCTTCCTTAATGTGACGAGCAGTAAAAACTTCTCCATTATCTACAAGGAATTTCTTTGCCTTCTGACATGTTGTACATTTTGGATATTCAATAAAAAGCATATTTACACCTTATTTCTTTTTACATACAAAGCAAAGCCATCCGCCGTCTTCGTATCTTTCAATAATTTCAAAATTATTATCGTGGAATGCTTTTTTAACTTCTTCTTCACGAGGCTCAATAATACCTGATGTGATAAACACTCCGTCATCCTTTAAGAAATCACCTACTTGTGATGAGAAAAGAATGATAATATCAGCAACTATATTTGCAACAACAACATCAAAAGTGCCTGTTACTTTATCAACAAGGTTACCATTGAGAATATTGTATTTTGGTGCTTCAAAACCGTTTACTTTACCATTTTCGATAGCTGTTTTAACTGCAAGCTTATCAATATCAACACCGGTTGCATTATCAGCACCCATTAAGAGCGATGCAACTGACAAAATTCCGCTACCGCAACCGCAATCAAGGACACTATCCCCTGCTTTTATATGCTTTTCAAGTGTTTCAAGGCAAAGACGAGTTGTATTATGTCCACCACTACCAAATGCAAGTCCCGGTTCAATGCTTAAAACCGCTCTGCCCTCTGCATCATAATCGTCAATCCAGAGTGGACGGATAAGAAGTTTTTCACCTATTTTCATAGGTTTGAAATACTCTTTCCAGTTGTTTTCCCAGTCCTCATTTTTGCAAGGTTTATATTCAATACTATGTGTAATTTGTTCACTTTCATATCTTTCTGTCAAGAATGAAATTGCCTCTTTATAATTCTCCTCAGGTGAGATATAAATATGTACACAACCTTTTGTTCTGTCCTTTGCAAGAAGTTCTTCGTCAATAAGGTCAATGTTAGCAATTTCCCATGCTTCCTGTTCAAGTGTTCTGTAATCTTCGATATAGATACCGTAAGGTACAGCCATACTTGCAATATCAGCTGCACGGTCAATATTTTCGGCATCGATTTCTATTTTAATTTCGGTCCAGTCCATAAGAATCCCTCCACCATAAATATTCTCCCAAAACCTTGGAAGAAATAAAGTAACCACTGATTAAATCGGGTTGCGATTATCAGCGAGATAGTTTTTTTGTCAGAACCGTCAAAAAACGCAGGCAATACTTTGTGTATTAACGAGTATTTTGGACGAGTTATGACGGGAAAATAGCCGTTGAGAATTGTAACCAAGATTTAAGAAGTGGTTACAAATAATAAACAAAAAGCAGAGATTTCTCTCTGCTCTGTTTTGACGATTAGATTATATCTGCTCTTTAACTTTAGCAGCCTTACCAACTCTGTCACGAAGATAGTAGAGTTTACTTCTGCGAACCTTACCGCGTCTAACTGTTTCTACCTTTGCAACATTTGGTGAATTTACAGGGAATACTCTTTCAACACCTACACCGTATGATACACGACGTACTGTGAATGTTTCAGAAACACCAGCACCCTTACGAGCAATGATTGTTCCTTCGAATACCTGAATTCTTTCTCTTTCGCCTTCACGAATCTTAACGTGTACTTTAACAACGTCACCGACTCTGATTGCTGGGTTTGCTTCTTTAATGCAACCCTCTGTCATCAATTTTAATGCGTCCATAACTAACCTCCGATAAAAATTTTTCAAGTGTTCGTACCGAAGTTCAGCAGAGGACCACCCGAGATAATAGTTATTTTGTTGCGGACTACCGCAAATGCTCAAATATAATATCACAAGTCAATACAAAATGCAAGAGTTTTTTGAAAAAAGTTTTTACAGATAAACCCTTACAGTTTCACCGTGTCTGCCATTGACTGTAACAATCTCAAACCCTTTATAGTCTTTTGTCCTTTTTATTAAAGGTTTTATTTGTCTGTATTTTAGTTTAAGAAATAGCGGATGTTTTAAGACAAGAAACATTTTTAGCATTCCAAACAGCACTCTGTTGAAAATCAGCCAGTTAGGAATTCTTATTGTTTTAGTTGAATTGTTTTTAGGGTAAACAACTTTCATTTTTCAACTACCACCCGTATATCATCTCCGTTTTGTGTTTTCACAGTAACAATTTCACCGAGTACACCAAGTTCAACCATTTTGAAAATACTTTCAAAATTTACTTTACTCAAATCTACACCTGCAAAAACACCGGAAATGTCTTTACCAACATTGATGAGTTCTTTAACAAGAAGATATGGAAGGTTAACTTTAACATCATCACCTTGAGCAGTATCAACATACACTCTGAAAATCAATTCATTTTCGTTAATCTTTTCCGTCTTTTCAAATTTAACATTTGATTGTACATCTTCGTTTTTGAAAAGTTCGTCAATTGTAATATTATAAAGTTTTGCAATATGTGGCAAGGTCATAATATCGGGACAAGCAATATCGTTTTCCCACTTTGATACAGCTTGTGCTGACACTCCAAGCTTTTCTGCTACATAATCTTGAGTAAATCCTGATTGTTTCCTTAATTCATAAAGTTTTTTACCAATTGTTTTCTCCATTTAAAATCTCTCCTTTGAAATTTTGCAACCGATTACACTTGCATTGTATGGTTAAATTTTCAAAAAGTAAATGTAATAAAAGTTGAATTTTCATTTTACAACCATTGGTTGAGTCAGTTTTGAATGTTTTAACATCATAATTGTCGCAATTATTGTGACTAAAAAGGCAATTATCTGGAATATACTGAAAATATCAGTTGAAAGTTTTTCCGCAAGTATGCCGAATGTTATTGGAGAAACCAAAATACTACCATAGGAAATTGCACCTTGAAGTCCAATAAATGACTGTGCAATATCCCTACCCATATGTATTGGAGTTAAATGCGTCATATTTGGGAAAACAGGTCCATTGCCAAGACCTATTAAAAACAGACCAACTGTTGCAAATAATGGATTCTTAAAAAATGTGAGAATGACAGCAATAAAAATGACCAGTTCACCCATAACAATAATCTTTTTAGGTGACACTTTGTTCGCAATTAACCCTGATATAAACCTACCCAAGGTCATTCCTACAAAATAGAATGTAATCATTTCTGCGGCTTTATCAGGAGTAAGTCCCTTGGAGTTTACAAGAAATGTGCTACCCCACGCAAGACAAACGGACTCTATTGCACAAGAACCAAAATAGATTACAAGACTATATCTTGCTATTGGAATTTTTAAAAGTTCGGGAATTGAAACAACTCTTGTTTCGTCCTTTTCCCCTGCTTCTTCTTTTTGTGATTTAACCTTATTCCATATTGGAATTGATATAAAACATATTATTGTAAGGGCAAGTTGGAATAAAAACATTATTCTGTAGCCACCCTGCCAGTTATTACTTTGTTTTAATGTAAACGACATTAAAAAAGGGCTTAAAGTAACACCAACACCATAGGAACAATGCAAGAAGTTTACATGAGTTGCCTTATAATTAAGAGCAACATAGGTATTTAAAACATTGTCAATTCCGCCTGCACCAAGTCCCAATGGTATTGTGCAGAGGCAAAGCATAAAGATATTTTTTGAGAACGAGAAACCGAGGATTGCAATAGCGGTTAGTGCTGTACTAATTGCAACAACCAAGGGAGTTCCAAGTTTTTTAGTGAGTCTTGCACTTAAAAGACTTGAAATGATTGTTCCCATATACATTAAACCTGTTACAAAATTCGAATATGAGATAGGTAAATCAAATTCAGTATATATTGCCGGCCAAGCTGTGCCAAATAATGAATCGGGAATTCCAAGACCAACATATGTAATAAAAATAATTATAACTAATAATGTTGCCATAGATTATCTAAAAATCTCCATATTTTCTGTGTAGGACTGTACTTTAATTACATCCACATCTTGCTCGTCTGTTTGTGTATCTTTTACCAACGCACCGACTAAAAGCATTGGGTTGATATTTGTACTTGTACCTGAGGAGAGGATTGTTTTTAAAACAAGCTTGCCATTTTTGTTTTCTAATTCAAATGACTTTATATGCTCTTTTATATTAACCTCTTTATCAACCTTTTTTCTGCCCTGTTTTGCTTTTTTTAGCACCATAATTTCATTAGATGAAAGTTTGCTTTCTGCTCTTTCCAAAAGCATATTATCGGGATTATTAAAGATTATTTTATACTCTGCCCAACGAATATCGTTTGGTGATGTTTCGTAAACATAAATCTCTTTAACGGTAATATCAACCGGTAGAGCATTATTAAGTCTCTCTGCCAATTCAACAAGGTCAACTTCTTCCATAAGACGGAAATCAACTGTTTCACAAAGGCTTTCAAAACCTAATGAAAGTGGCATAGCAAATGTTAAAAATGCGTGAGGATTAAACCCTTCTGTAAACCAGATTGGTACACAAGCCCTTTTCATAGCACGAGTAATGCAACGGACTGTATCAAGATGAGAAATAAATTTTGCCATACCCGTTTTTTGGAAGGACATTCGCACATCCATAGCCCATTTTTTAACTTCTGGCATCACATTTACCCCCATTCAGTTTGTTAGCACCGCAAGCAGAGCATTTGATTCTGCAATGAGGTGTTGTTTCACTTAAATGTGCTTTCTTGTTTTCTTCGATAAGGAATTCTTTACGGATACCATAGTCCATAATGTCCCAAGGCAAGATTTCGTCGTAATCCCTACGACGATTTGCATAGAATTCTGTTGTAAGGTTACATTCATTAAATGCTTCACGCCATTTATTGAAATCAAAAAATTCGTCCCAACTATCAAACTTACAACCCTTTTGCCAAGCTTTATAAATAACCCCGCCAAGTCTTCTGTCTCCACGAGCTAAAACCCCTTCAAGTACAGATGTGTCGGACTCATGATAACTGATTGAGATTTTCCTGCTTGTCGTACTTGAAAGCAAATGTTTCTGCTTTTCAATAAGCATTTCGGCAGTGTCCTGTGGCTCCCATTGAAATGGTGTGAATGGCTTTGGAACAAATGATGCACAACTGACATTTACCTGAACACCCTTGCCCTTTGGTTTGTTCGGATTGTGATAGAAAGTATCAACAACTTTTTGAGCAAGGTCTGCGATACCCTTGATATCGTCAAAAGTTTCTGTGGGAAGTCCCATCATAAAGTACAGTTTGACGCTTGTCCAACCACCGTCAAAGGCTTTAAGCGCCGTATTTAAAACATCTTCTTCAGTAACATTTTTATTGATTGCATCGCGAAGTCTTTGTGTACCTGCTTCGGGAGCAAATGTAAGGCCACTGCGACGGACTTTCTTTAATTCTTCCATAAGCTCATCGGAAAAGTTATCCACTCTTAAAGACGGTAATGAAACATTGATATTTTCCTTTAATGCCCAATTAAAAAGCATTGGAATAAGTTTTTCAATATTTGTATAGTCACTTGTAGATAATGAGCAAAGAGAAATCTCATCATAACCCGTTGCATCACTGATGCTACGACATTGTTCGTTTATAGTTTCAGGGGATTTTTCACGGATTGGTCTGTAAATAAATCCTGCCTGACAGAAACGGCAACCACGGATACATCCACGGAAAACCTCACCAACGGTTCTATCTTGGACAACATCAATAAATGGTACTACAAAATCCTTTGGATAATGTGCATTATCAAGGTCACTTACAATTCTCTTTTTAACTTTTAGTGGTGCAGTTTCAAGGTTTTCGACTGACTTTATTGTACCATCTTCATTATAATTAACACTATAGAATTCAGGTACATATACACCTTCAATTTTTGCTGCTTCTCGCAAAAATTCAAGTCTTGTTGAGCCTTTTTCTTTATGTTCAATTAGCAAATCAATAAGTTCGTTTGTAACTTCTTCGCCCTCACCAGGTAGGAAAATATCAATAAAATCGGCCATTGGTTCAGCATTACAAACACAAGGTCCACCTGCTATAACAACGGGTGTTAAACCTGTTCTTTCCTTTTTAAGTACAGGAATTCCGCCCAAGTCAAGCATATTTAGTACATTGGTATAGCTCAACTCATATTGTAATGTAAAACCTACCAAATCGAACTCCGAAAGAGCATCACCACTCTCAAGTGCATAAAGTTTTACATTATTTTCACGCATAAGAGCTTCCATATCTTCCCAAGGAGCAAAAACGCGCTCACACCAAGCATCTTCCCTTGAATTTACAAGGCTGTAAAGAATTTTCATACCAAGATGTGACATACCAATTTCATAATTATCGGGAAAACAGAAAGCATATCTCAATTTCACATTGTTTTTGTCTTTTACAACACTATTAAGTTCGCCGCCTGTATAACGAGCAGGTTTTTGAACTTTTTTAAGTAATTTTTCAACTTCTTTTTTTACCATAATTGACCTCGCATAATGTTATTCAGTTTATTTTACAACAAAAAACACTTTATTTCAATAATCATTATTTTGAAACAAAGAAATAGTGAGAAAAATTGCTATTATAATTAAAGAAAAGTTATATCTGCTAACGACAAAGACATAAATTGCCCATAGATAGATTAGTGATATGAAAAATATTGATGTAATTTTCAGTATTTTTCGGCAAATTGAAGATTCAAAGTGCTGCGAGAGTAGAAAATACAGGATTGCTCCACCGTCAAGACTTTTTATTGGTAACAGATTAAAAGACATTAGAATTAAATTAATACAAGCACAAGTGAGAATAAACTGATTTTCACAAAAACAAAGACTAAAACAAGACAGCATCAAGTTTATGAAATTTACAAATGGTCCACCAAGGGATATTACAATTTCTTCCTTGGTGCTTATTTTAATGTTTTCTTGTCGGATTATATTCATCCCAACCATCTCGAATTTTACTGCTTTAGGTCTGTTATTTACAAGAAGCATAGCAAAAAGATGTCCCGCTTCGTGAAGTAAAGAAGATACTACTGTTATTAAAACGTTTGCAGGAACTTTTAAAGATATTATAAATGTAATAAATGCAACAAAAAGAAAGGTTATTTCAATCCTAACTCCACGAATAGTAAAAACCATAAATGTTCACCAAAACTTAAAACAGGAGAAAAGTTGACCTATTCCCCTGCTATATTTTTATTATTCTCTTGACTTATACTTGGTGAAAAAGTTTGTTTGACTACATTTTTAAAGGTATCAAACAAGGTCGAAACCGCAATATCCCTTTCACAAATTGTTCCATAAAAAGTTTTTATATTTTGAGATAATTCGCTTTCGGTTTTACACACTCCATATAATAAACATGTTACCAAAAGAGATGTCACAAGTTGAACTGCTATTACCTTAGATAAAAAACTTTGTTTACTCTCTGCCTTTTTATTTTTCTTTGTTCTTTCCCTGTTTGGAGTATAAAAATTATTGTCCATAATATCACCACTTGATTATATGATGAAATTATGGACAATATGTTATCTCTTGAAAAATCTGATTATTTTTGCAAGTTCGCTTGAATTTACTGTATGTCTTCCATCAGCTGACTGAATAAAGTCAAGTAATTGTTTTTCCTTGTTGAAAATTTCCACACCAAGGTCTGCATCATCAACAATTTTAAGTTCAGAGCGGTCGTCAACAAAATAAACTATCGGATAAATATCTGCTGAAATATCAAAATCCTTGAACATTTCCGCCATTCTTCTGCCTTGACGATGGGACTGCTTAACAGGATTCCCTATTTCTTTTTCGTAAACTTTATCATTTTTACCGTGCTTAACCTGTTTCCAAGTTTGCTTTGAGGTTTTTCCACTGATTATTCCACGGTAATTCTTACTTTCAACAATGAAAACGCCATTTTTGCCGATAACAACAAAATCGAGTTCCATTGTCACACCACGATTTAGAATAACGGGATTAGTAAGAATCGTATATTCCTTCGGAAGTTTTTGAAGAATTTTAAGTGTCATTTCTTCCCCGCGGACACCTGACTGTAAAATTCCAAGATTTTTACGAAAAACAAGAAAAACTACAAAAAGAACAAGTGCCAATACCAGCAGAACAATTGGAAAAACAACGGAAATTGTTGATTTTTTAAGTAAAATTGCAAATAACATTCCAAGTCCAAGACCTGCAAAAAGGAAAACAAGGAGAATTGCTAAAGCAGTTTTCAAAAATGCCTTGTTTTTATTCTTTTTGAGTTCTGATTTTAATTTAACTATTCTTGACATAGCTTAAAACACCTTTTTCATAACTGCGCCATCTTTTGCAGATGATACAAGAGTTGAATAACGAGCAAGCCAACCTGATTTAACATTTGGTTCAGGTTTAACATATGATTTTCTTCTCTCGTTAAGTTCTTCGTCAGAAACCTTAACATTGATTTTGCTTGCCGGAATATCAATTTCGATAATATCACCCTCGTAAATAAGACCGATTTCACCACCTGCAGCAGCCTCAGGAGAAACATGTCCAATTGATGCACCACGGGATGCACCACTGAAACGACCGTCAGTAATTAGAGCAACAGTTTTATCAAGTTTCATGCCTGCAAGCGCAGAAGTTGGGTTGAGCATTTCTCTCATACCAGGGCCACCAACGGGACCTTCATAGCGGATAACAACAACATCACCGTGAGTGATTTTTCCGTTGTAAATAGCGTCAATTGCCTCGTCTTCAGAGTTAAATACTCTTGCAGGACCTGAATGAACAAGCATTTCAGGAGCAACTGCTGAACGCTTAACTACGCAACCATCTTTTGCGATATTACCCCAAAGGATTGCAATACCACCTGTTTCACTATATGGATTATCAATAGGACGAATAGCATCTGTATTCTTAATATATGCACCCTCTATATTCTCCCCAACTGTTTTGCCTGTTGCAGTAATGAGTGACAAATCAAGGAGATTCTTCTTTGCAAGTTCAGCCTGAACTGCAGGAATACCGCCTGCATTGTTAAGGTCGTGCATATGTGTTCCACCTGCAGGAGCAAGATGGCAAAGGTTAGGCACTTTTGCACTAATTTCATTGAACATATGTAGGTCGACAGGAACACCTGCTTCGTTAGCAATTGCAAGAAGGTGGAGAACACTGTTTGATGAACAACCGAGTGCCATATCGCAAGCGAGAGCATTACGGATTGACTTTTCATTAATAATATCACGAGCCTTGATGTCTTTTTCCACAAGGTTCATAATTGCCATACCTGCGTGTTTTGCAAGTTGGATACGACCGCTATGTACAGCAGGGATTGTACCGTTACCGGGAAGAGCAATACCAACTGCCTCTGCAAGGCAGTTCATAGAGTTTGCTGTGTACATACCTGAACAAGAGCCACAACCGGGGCAAACATTTTCTTCAAATTCAAGGAGTTTGCAGTCGTCGATAATTCCTGCTTTTTTAGCACCAACTGCCTCAAACATTTTTGAAAGTGATGTTTCTACACCGTCAATAAGACCTGACATCATTGGTCCGCCTGAACAAACAACTGCAGGGATATTAAGACGAACTGCAGCCATAATCATGCCCGGAACAATTTTGTCGCAGTTAGGAACAAGAACAGCACCGTCAAAACCGTGAGCCATAATCATTGTTTCAACGCTATCGGCAATAAGTTCACGAGAGGCAAGAGAATATTTCATACCAATATGTCCCATAGCAATACCATCGCAAACACCAATTGCAGGCACCATTACAGGAGTACCACCTGCCATACGAACACCTGCTTTTACTGCCTCTGTAATTTTATCAAGGTGAATATGACCCGGTACAATTTCACTGTGTGCTGACACAACAGCAATTAAAGGTCTTTCAAGTTCTTCTTTTGTATAGCCCATCGCGTAGAAAAGGCTTCTGTTAGGTGCTCTTTCAACACCTTTTACTACATTTTCACTTCTTAAAGTCATAATTAGTCCTCCTACAATTATGTAGTTTTAAATATTAAATTATATTTTATACTTATGCGACAATTTTTTCAAGGGGGAATAGAAAATAATTATAAAAACGGACTCCCCTTTTCAGAGGAGCCCTATGCGACTGTTAAATTATTCAATTATAAGTTTACCGTCAGCATCAACATTGTAATGACCGACTGTGATT
>CALEJF010000016.1 GCA_937898625.1 uncultured Clostridia bacterium
CAGAAAATTCCGTTCACGAAAGTGGGCGGAATTTTTTACTTATTCACTATTAACTTTTCACTTTTCACTAAAAAGTTTTCGTGAACGGAATTTCAGGTAAGAAGTAAGAGTGAATAGTGAAGAGGTATGTTGAAAAATGTAGTGAATGTTGTTACAATATATCTGTGAAGGGCGGTGAGTTTATGAGTGGTAAAAATTTTTCTGATGTTGATGGTTTGATATTAGCAACAATCAGTTGCAATCCGAACATTGATATTGTAACTTGGATTGCATTTATTGATGCATACTACAGAATTATAATATCTTATGATGAACTTAATGCTTCTCTTGATACACTACAAAAAAGTGGTATGGTTACTTTTATAGATAATTGTTTTTGTACTACGGATAAAGCTGCAAAGGTGTTAAGTGGACGAAATAGAATGGGAACAACATCGTGGATTTTTAAGGTTCAAGAAAGATTAACAAAATTATCTTTTGATACTTCTTATGATGTATTGTATAATTTATCAATAAATGATTATGATTCTGCTTTGAAACAATATCGTATTTTATGGAAAAAATAATGTTGTTTGATAATTTTTGAGGTTCAAAATCGAGGTGTAAACACAGAAAATTCCGTTCACGAAAGTGGGCGGAATTTTTTACTTATTCACTATTAACTATTCACTCTTCACTAATATAGTTTTCGTGAACGGAATTTTAGGTAAGAAGTAAGAGTGAATAGTGAAGAGGTATATTGTGTAATACAGTAATTATTGTTACAATATATTTATGAAAGAAGGTAAGTCTATGAAAGATAGTCCTTTAATTAATAAATCTAAAGCATTTGCACTTGAGGTTTTAAAAGTTTGTAAGGAATTACGAGCAACTAAGTGTGAAGGAGTATTGATAAATCAATTTATTCGTTCAGGGACAAGTATAGGAGCAAATATTCGTGAAGCTTTTTATGCACATAGTAAAGCTGATTTTGTATCAAAGCTACAAATAGCTTTAAAAGAATGTTACGAAACAGAGTATTGGATTGAGCTTTTAATAGATGGTGGATACTATAATAATAAAGAAATACAAGAAAAATGTGTTGAAATCAAAAAAATATTAATATCATCTATCAACACCGCAAAAGAAAATATGCAATAAATTCATTTATAATTAGTTTGATTTTCGTTACCGATACACATCTGAATTATACCTGCAATTCGAACCATTTGTGTTCCGTTTGCAGGTATTTTCGTTTTTAAAACCCTTGATATATCGAGGGTTTCTTTATTTTATATAGAATATTTCAAATGTTACACAAATGTCAAAACAGCTTGATTTTAAATACAAAAGTGAAATTATCCTTTTATTCGAACCACTATTGTCCCGTTTCAGTTTGTTTTGAATCTGTATGTTTACTGAAGTATTTTGCTTCGTTCACATCAGCTGTTCTGTATCTAAGCAAAGAGTGAGGTCTTTTAGTGTTGTAGAAGTTCATAAAATTGTTTATACCTTTCTTGACCTCAGTTTCAGTTCTATAGTTTATCCTATAAAACTTTACTTGCTTGAATTTATATGGATTAAAGAACGAATATTTACAACTAAACGAAAATGGCTGCAGGGAGAATTTTCCTTACCACCGTTTTGTTTATCTATACTGCAAATAATCTATAAATCGTTTCATCGCAAGTGAGACCGTTTTCTTATCCCTTAAAGCAAGCCCAATATTTCTACATGCAGGAACATCAAGTTCTTTTGCTATAATTCTATACGGAACACGCTTTAAAATCAACTCAGGGAGTATGGCGATACCGAGTCCGCTTTCTACCATGGACATTACAGCGTAGTCATCCCAAGTAGTGAATTTTACGTTTGGTGTTAAATTATTACGCTCAAATATTTCTGAGATTTCTGCTTTTGCGCCTTTCTCAAGAAGCATAAAAGGTTCTTTACAAAGTGCGTTTACAGGAAATAAGTCGCAATCTTTCAATGGATGATTTTCAGGAATTATTGCCATAAGTTTATCTTCTTCGAGAAATATTGTTTCAAATTCAGGCTGGGTGGGTAATCTTAAAAATCCACAATCAACTCTACCTGTATGTATCCATTCTTCAATTTCAGTATAATCTCCAAGCAAAAGCTCGTAGTCGATATTAGGATAATCCCTTTGAAATTCCTTGATTATATTTGGAAGCCAATGGGTAGCCACACTCGAAAATGTACCTATGCGAATAAGTCCGGATTGCAATCCGTTTAGTTCATCGACCTGCATTTTCAGTTTATCAAAATCGGTACAAAGATTCTGTGCATACGGCAACAACTTTACTCCATCACTTGTAGGCTTTACGCCATTCTTACTTCTTTCAAGTAGTGTTACGCCCCATTCTTTTTCAAGGTCAGCAATCATTCTGCTGATTCCTGATTGGGTATAGTTCAGTATCTCTGCCGCTTTTGTAAAACTTCCGTATTCTACAGTCTTAACAAACGAAAGGTATTTTTGTAAATTCATATCCATGCAATCACCATAACAAAATGTAATTTTAAACATAACAAACATTCGCTTTTGTTATGTTATGGTTTATGATACAATATTTTCAATCTGAAATCAAGGAGTATAACATGGATAGAAAAGCATTTTTAAAATATATATCTGCATTACTGTTGTTCGGTTTAAATGGCATAGTAGCAAGCCATATACCTCTAAATAGTTATGAAATTGTATTTTTACGAACAATAATCGGTAGTATCCTTTTAATTATCCTCTTCTTAATTGGTAAGGGTAAATTTCATATAAAAAAACATAAGAAAGACACAGTTTTTATTGCTTTGTCAGGTATTGCAATGGGAATAAGTTGGATGTTCTTATATGAAGCATATCAGAAGATAGGTGTAAGTTTATCGTCGTTACTTTATTATTGTGGTCCTGTTATTGTGATGATATTATCACCGATTATCTTTAATGAAAAACTGACTGTGCCAAAAGTATTAGGTTTTGTAACGGTGCTTGTTGGTATTTTTCTTGTAAACGGTAATGCAGTTGGCAAGAGCAACCCTTGGGGTCTGTTCTGCGGTGCAATGTCAGCTGTAATGTATTTCTTTATGGTAACACTTAACAAGCAATCAAAAAATATAAGCGGAATGGAAAACTCCGTAATACAACTTGCGGTTAGTTTCTTGACCGTTGCGGTGTTTACAGGAATTAAACAAGGATTTATTATCAATGTACCTGAGGACGCTTGGGCTTGGATTTTAATACTCGGTGTTCTAAATACGGGAGTTGGTTGTTATCTTTATTTCTCACCTCTTGCAAAACTTCCTGTGCAAACAGTAGCAGTGTGCGGTTATTTGGAACCGTTGTCAGCTGTTGTTTTTGCTGCCCTATTGCTCGGTGAGAAAATGACCGTAATACAAATTATTGGTGCGATATGTATTATTGGTGGTGCAATGATTGGCGAATTAGTAAAATCAAAAAGAGCATAAAATAAGATTATGTAGGAGAGCTTGTATAGGGGTTCGAAAAGGTGTAGAGGTCCCAAAAAATAAAGCATCTGCAGTAGCAGGTGCTTTATTTTTATCCAATTTGAAGGATTGGTATGTAATCACGCTTTGGCGTGTATGTAATTGTGAAACTGTATGTTATTTTCGAATTAATATTGAATAATGAAGTCGCTTCGCTGATGAATAGTGAATAATTGTTCTGCTCGAATGAGACGTTGATTTATTGTAATTATCTTGATATAATGATATCAAGGTGATATTATGACAGCTAATAAATATTATATTATAAGACATGCTAAACTTTCTGACGCAGAAGATATTTATTTCATTAACAAAACAAGTCTTGGATATGACTACGATTTAGATAAGCAAAGAAACAACCTTGAAGCCGTATTGAATGACAAAACACAAGTGATTTTTGTTGCAGATATTGGTAATAGGGTTGTTGGCTATATCCACTTGACAAGTTATGATGTGATTTACACGGATACATATAAAAATTGTTTGGGGCTTGCTGTTGATAATGACTACAAACGAATGGGTATTGGCTCTGCTTTGTTAAATCAAGGTGAGATTTGGGCAAAAGAAAATGGTGCAGTTGGCATTCGTCTTTGTTCAGGTATTGAACGAGAAAATGCTCATAAGTTTTATTTATCACAGGGATATGTTGAGAATAAACTTCAAAAGAATTTGAAAAAAATGTTTTAATATACAGTATTTATATAACCTCTTAATTCTGAAATCGTCGCCTCCTATAATATGGTGAGGATGTAAGCAGAAGCATAAAAACCTGGATAGAGTTTAATTCTCTACCCAGGTTTTATATTTTATAAGGATTTTTTGTTGATTTAGTTTATTACTACTTTACCGGTGCTGTTTCCGGCAGCATCAACAGTTTCAATAGTATATACACTATCTACGCTTCCTGTTTCGTCTATAAAATAATTTTCTTCAGTTCCGTAAAACTTATCAATTCTTGCAAGGAACTCGCCATCCTTTTCAAGACGATAATAAGCAATACCCATATTATCCACAGCTTCATCCCATGAAAGCTCAATACCATTTTCGCTCTGTACTACCTTTGCGTTTTGTGGAGACTTTGGAGCTTCATTTTCAAGCACATATCCATTTTTTACATAATCATAATATGTGTTGATAAAAGCAGGATTTACATGTGAAGGGCTATAATAGTGATTGTATGAAAATGTAATAATATTCTCTGCATATTTTGAAGCAATTTTCATCTGATAAACAAAGTGGTCAAGAGTTGCAGTTACATTGGATGTGTGCTCCGTGATTTTTGGAGAAAGTACTCCACCCAAGGTTTCACTTGTGATTGCACCGTCAAAGTTTTCGCAATTAGCCCAAAGCTTCACATCGGCTTTGCAGGTATCTACTGCCTCTTTATACATTTTCCAGGTCATTTCAAGGTTTTCTTCCTTTACCCATTTTGCACCTACTGCATCCTGAGGAGCAAAAATATCACCATCACGGAAATTAACCTTGTTGAAAAATTTTACATAGTTACTAAGAGTAGCAACGGAGCCTGTTGCAATGTATTCTGAATAGAAAGGACTCATAAGAAATGTCTTTGTGGCATCAACCTCGTTGATGCTGTCAATTACATGGTTTATGCCATCTATAATTCCGTCAAAAGTGAGTTGGCATAGCAAACCATTACTGATTTCAGGTGTAAAATACCAGCCGTAAAGGCTGTCCCCATACTTTTCACCGTACTTATTGTAGATATCTTCCACCATATCACCGGCAACTCGGCAGACATCCTGATACTGTGAACTACCTGCTTCATTCCAGAAGTCATCAAACATTGAAAGACCAACAAAAACCTTAATTCCTGCATCCTGACAATGCTTCAAAGCAGGTTCAAGACAATCGCCACCAAAGGTTGCATCTTTAAGAGCCTCAACATCGGTGTCATAGTAAACATTCCAATGACCACCATTTTCTTGATATCCCTTATCTGCAAGGCATTGAAGAACAAGGTACTCTATTCCTGCTTTTTCCATATTGTCCACTTCTTCAGCCCATCTTGCGTCATCCCATACACATGTCATCCAGGATTGAATAAAAGTGCCTGTAAATTCGGGATTGCACTTTTGTTCTTCAGGCTGATTTACCAAAGGTAGCATTGACATAATAAACGCAAGAATTGCAGAAATTACTTTAACAAATGTAAACATAGTTTATTCCTCCTTTTTTCAAATTCTATTGTATCACATACGAATTGATATTTCAACAAATCCATAAACAACCTCGAAAAAGCAGAAATATCCACTCTTAAAACGGGCAGAAAATCACGGCAAAGCCGTGTATATCATTATTGCAAAAGCGTTTACATAACCTACGGTTGATGATATTCATACTTTGTGTGATGATATACGCCTGACGACGATGATATACCATTGCTTTCTCAATGAATAAAAAAATCTCGTTTCGAAAAACGAGATTTTTTGGTGGAGCATAGGGGACTTGAACCCCTGACCCCCACACTGCCAGTGTGATGCGCTCCCAACTGCGCTAATGCCCCAAAGCTCTACTTATTCTATCATAATTATTTACTGTTTTCAATTACTTTGTTTTAGTGCATATTTCCAATTTTTACTATCATGTTTTGTGACAAGTGACTAATTTGACTCCATCTTATAGAAAAATATCTTTTCCTGTGGTACAATGTAGAACATATTGATATTCCAAAGGTGATTTTATGGAGTTTTTAACTAAAAAATATACATTCCCTTCAGTTTCAGGCTTGTGTGATATATATGCTCAAAGCGCAGCACCCATTGACTATGGCTCAATTAAGGGAGTTGTGCAGATTTCCCACGGTATGGCTGAATATTCAAGTCGCTATTACCGCTTCGCACGTGAACTTTGTAAAGCAGGGTATGCTGTTTTCCTTAGCGACCATGTAGGGCATGGCGCATCCATTAAAGATAAAGATATGCTTGGATTTTTTGGTGAGGAAAATGGTGAGGAAACATTTATTGATGACCTTAAAACTTTAACAGATATGGCAAAGGCTGAATATCCTGATTTACCGTTTTTTATGCTTGGTCACGGTATGGGAAGCCTGATTGCAAGAAAATATACTGCAAAATATGGATATCTTCTTGATGGTGTTATTTATAGTGGAACAAGTGGTGAAAATCCAGCCCTTGGAGTTGGAATTTTACTTGCAAACACTATGATTAAGCAAAACGGACCAATGCACCGTTCAGAGATGTTGGATACTATAGCTTTTGGCACTTATAACAGAAAAACAAAAAAACGCACAGAGCGTGACTGGTCAACAAGGGACGAGGCAGAGGTTGATAAAATTATTGCCGATGAACTTTGTGGATACAAATACACAGTAAGTGGTATGAAAGTGCTGTTCACAACCCTTAAGCAAGTTTCGACCCGTCGCTGGTACAATACAATCCCTTTAAGTATGCCCATTTTCCTCATTTCAGGCTCAATGGACCCCGTTGGTGATTACTCAAAAGGGGTTAAAGAGGTATACAGAATACTCAAAAAGACAAAGCATAAAAATGTATCAATGAAGATTTACGATGGTGCCCGTCACGAAATACTTAACGAGATAAATCGTGAAGAGGTTTATGCTGATATTATAGAATGGCTCGATACAGAGTCAAAAAAGCATAGGCATGAGGCAAGTGCAAATCCGGTTGTAGAATCAATCGATGAAATACCACTTGATTTAATTGAGCAAGAAAATAAAGCAGAGTAGAATACTGTTATCCACTTGGTTTACTGCCAAGTGGGTTTTTCTTTTCTGTTAATTTGAGGGAAAGGTGTTTTAATGTAACTATTGTTTTTAGAATTCAGAGTATGGTATAATTATTACAATAAATTTGAATTTGTATAAGTCATTTTAAAATTATGCGATATGTTCACTTCGTTCACGCGATATTTTTGTTACACAAAAGCGATATGTTTTATAAAAACACGATATGATATAAATTCGCATTTGCGTCAGCAAATATATCGTATGCGTCAGTATATATCGCACCGAAGGTATATCGCAAATTCCATCAGGAATTTATATCGCTGTGGCGAAGCCACATAAACTCCAATTTGTAAAACTAATTTTACTATTATTTGCAATTACTACATAAATAATTAAAGAGGTAGGAATATGAATCGAAAAATTGACGGTACATTCTTTGAATTTCATCATCACAACACACCTGAGGGGAAATATTGGAATCCCGCAATAGACCGGTTTACAGGTGAACAATGGCGACAAAAGGTCCGTGAGATTTCTGCGCTCGGAATGGAATATATTGTTGTTATGGCAACAGCACTTTATGAAAAATGCTATTTTAAATCATCAGTTTTTCCGTTTGCTGACATTCCTTGTGCTGACCCTATTGAAGAATTGCTCTGTGAAGCCGATATTCATGGAGTTAAGGTTTTTTTAGGTAACGGATTTTACGGAGATTGGCGCAAGGCAAATGAAAATATTACAAGCAAAGAGGTAATTAACCGTTCATTCAAGGCTATGGAAGAGTTGACGGAACTTTATTCCCATCATAAGAGTTTTTATGGTTGGTATTTTCCCGATGAAACTTGTATAATCCTTAAATATTCGCAGGATTTTATGAATTATGTAAATCTTTGCTCTGCAAGGTGCCATTTGCTTACACCTGACAAAAAGACACTTATTGCACCTTATGGCACAAATCTTGTGTGGGCGAACAACAAATTTATCCGTCAACTCGCTGAACTTGATGTGGATTTTATTGCATATCAAGACGAGGTTGGTGTGAAAAAGACAAAAGTTGACCGTACTAAACGACTTTTTGAAAAACTGAAAATTGCTCACGATAAAGCGGGGCGTTCTGAACTCTGGGCGGATATTGAACTTTTTGATTTCGAGGGAATGGTGTATAAAAGTGCATTAATTCCCGCCTCCTTTGAGCGTATAAAAAATCAGATAGAAAATGTTGCACCTTATGCCGATAAAATTCTCGGG
This sequence comes from uncultured Clostridia bacterium, assembly GCA_937898625.1. GTDB lineage: Bacteria > Bacillota > Clostridia > Oscillospirales > Acutalibacteraceae > Fimenecus. Next base: position 8,477 of record CALEJF010000016.1, read on the forward strand.
TATCAGTATTTGGGACTTATGAACCCAAAAGACTCCAATGCTTTTGCAGGACACACAGATAGTGTTGAATTATATGAAAAATATAAAAAATACACAAAATATTGATAGTAGATTATTGACTTACCATTTTATAAGGTTTATAATTCTATAATATAGTGTTAAAAAACAATAAATCTTGTGGGAGTTCTAAACATTATGAAGCGTGTTAAAATCGTAGTTTCAATTTTATTGGTAGTAATTTTGCTGTTCTCAACACAAAGTATGGCTTTTCTTGCGTATGCTGATGAGGATGACTATATTCTTTATTTAGGTGATGTTGACATCAACGGAAAAGTAACGGCTATGGATGCACGAAAAGCTTTGATGTTTGCAGCAGGAAAGCAAGAGCCAACGGACTTGGAATTCTACTACGCCAACTACATTGACGACGGTAAAATTACCTCAATGGATGCTCGTATGATTCTCAAAACAGCAGCGGGACAGGTTGATTTGGTTTTACCTACGGATAGACCGACAAAACCACCTGCAGGTGTGTTGACTCCTGAGGAACTTAAGGAAAAATGGATTACTTCTTTCTCAGATAAGGTTTCATATAGCGACCTTGAGGATAATCTTAAATGGTTGGTAAATGATATAGGAATCAGAAATTGGTGGAATTCTTCGCAGAATAAGGCAGGAAACCTCCTTTATGACCGTCTTATTTCTTATGGTTATACGGCTTCGACCTGCAAGAAAATTGATTTTTACCATAATGATGTGCTTGGCAGAAACATTATGGCAACTATTCCTACATCAAAGAGTAATGCAGATGTTATTCTTATTGTTACTCACTATGATACAGTTAAGAATACAAGTGGTGCAGTTGATAATTCATCAGGTGTTGTCACAATGTTACAGCTTGCAAAATTATTCAAGCAAACTCAAGCAGATTATGGTGTTGAATTGAGATTTCTTTTTACTGCCGGTGAAGAACAAGGATATTACGGAGCTCTCAACTATGTAAATAATCTTTCATCAGCAGAAAAAGCAAGACATAAATTGGTATACAATATGGATATGACTGCAAAGCCAAATAAGTCGTATGATTCAACAGGTAAGTATTGTATCGCAATCAGCACAGAGCCTGTGTCACATAAATTGTATTCCTCTCCTGCAGCAAAACCAAACTTCGGCACAAAGGCTATTGATGAGTCCAAGGCTGCTCTTGGAAACCTTGGAGAATATGCGTATTATTCAGCGGTCCGTGCAGGTAGCACCGATATTATGCCTTTCCGTAGAGCAGGTATGACAGCCGTTTCCTACTCCTGGAGAGTTATTGATTCTTCAAGAAGTAATGGTGCAGATTACGGTCTTGCATCGCCAAAACTAATACATACAACAGCAGATAACTATGCTAACTGTGATGTTTCATCACTTTATAACTCAACAAGACTCATAATCAATTCTGTTGCAAGACTAGTTTCACCTTATGTTGAATTTTAAATTATTAAGAAGGACGAGCGTTTATTAATGCTCGTCTTTTTGTATAATAATATCCCTGTTTTCTGTTAATAATAATAGAAAAAAGAAAGGGGAATTTTTATGATTGAACAAGACACAATTAAATTACTTCGCGAGTGTGATGCAGGGGTTAAAATGGGAGTTTCATCCATTGACGATGTAATGAAATATGTGAAATCAGAAAAATTAAGAAAAGCACTTGCGGATAATCGTCAGGAGCATTGTCAGCTTGATAAAGAGTTACAGGAACTTCTTGACCAATACCACGACGATGGTAAAGAGCCGAATCCAATGGCAAAGGGTATGTCGTGGATGAAGACCAATGTGAAACTTGTTATAAACGAATCTGACAATACTATTGCAGATTTGATTACAGATGGTTGTAATATGGGTGTGAAATCCCTCAATATGTACCTTAACCAATATGCTGCAGCAGACGAAAAATCAAAGGATATTTGCAAAAGGCTAATTAACCTTGAGGAAGATTTAATTATTCAAATGCGACAGTTTTTATAGTGTTGGAATATCAACTTTAACTTTGTCATAGATTATGATGAGGGGTGATATTTTGAAAATAGAATGGAAAAAACTGTTGATTTGTATTGCAATTCCCTTGGCAGTAGGTGGGCTTTCTGCATTATTTACTGCGGGGAATATGGATTTGTATGAGGAAATCAACCAACCTGCATTAGCACCACCCGGTTGGCTTTTTCCTGTAGTGTGGACTATTCTTTATGTTTTAATGGGAGTTGCCCTATACCTTGTAGTCATAACAAGGACACGGGAGGATAAAAAACCGGCAGTAATTTCTTTTGGAGCACAACTTTTCTTTAATTTCTTCTGGTCCATTATTTTCTTTAATGCAAGGGCATATTTATTTGCATTTATTTGGTTGATTTTATTGTGGTTAGCTATTATTGCAAATATATATTTCTTCTACAAAATCAATAAGAATGCAGGAAGACTGTTAGTTCCGTATCTTGTTTGGGTAACCTTTGCAGGATATCTTAATTTAGCAATATTCCTTTTAAACAGATGAAAAAAGCAGGGAGAAATCCCTGCTTTAATTTTACTTGTATTGGTAAACCCTTACATAGTCAACAATGAATTCTGCTGTGTCACCCGGTTGCATATTTATTTTGCCTGTGCCATGACGGTCGGCATTTGCAACACCATTTTCACCTGCAATTTCGCAGGAAAGAATAAGGTATTCGGGATTTTGACTGACACCACCTGTGGAGAGTCTGCCTGTTTCAATACCATTGATGTAGAAAATATATTCATTTTCATTCCACTCAACACCATATGTGTTATATTCTTCATAAGGATTGTTAGCAAACCATTTGCCGATACTGTCCCCCTTGTGGTCAGCACCATAACCATCGTAGTGTATACCACTTACAACTGCATTACCTGCGCCCCACCATTCATCTTTATAGTACATAGATTCAAAAATATCAACTTCAGTTCCGTCTTTACCACTGCCGTCAACATTTGAAACACCGTCATTCATCATCCAAAAGGCAGACCACATTCCTGTTGATTTTGGCAGAATGCACCTGCATTCAAAATACCCGTAGGTTTGTTCAAATTTGCCTCGTGTTTCAATACACCCTGTGTACCAACCTGATTTATACTCGTCAAAATCAATTCTGTCGTGCCAATTGTCATAATAATAGTTTTCCAATGGCTCATCAAAATAAGCAGTAGTAATAATAAGGTTTCCGTCTTTAACACTTACCATATCCTCGTGCCAAAAACCGCCTTTGCGCTGTGTTTCCCACCAAGGGTAAAACCATTTGGTTGTGTCAAGTTTATCCCCATCAAATTCATCGGACCAAACTAATTCAAATCGGGAGTCAAGTTCTAAATCCTGACCTTGAGGAATAGCAGGTAAACTTAATTTTTGGGGAAGAGTAGGAGAAATAAGCATAAGTGTAGCCACTAAAACTCTTATAACTTTTGAAAACATAATATCACCTCGAATTTATTGTTAATATGATAACAGTAATGTAGAATTCTTGTCAAGAAATAGTTACTTGAAGCATATTTGTCAATATGATATAATTTCATCAGTAAAGATATGAGTGGAAGATATTATGGTAAAGATTAAGCACTTAAAAGAGAAAATTCTGATAGGAATTGCTGTTATTATAGGCATTTCAATTGGAAAAATAATGAATATCCCTTGTATATTTTTGTGGATAACAGGATACGAGTGCCTTGGGTGTGGAATGACACGAGCTTTGTTATCAGTTTTAGAATTCGATTTTGTTTCTGCTTTTCAGTATCACGGAATGTTCTGGTCATTACCTATTCTCGGTCTTTACATTCTCTTTGATGGGAAACTATTTAAAAACAAAATCTTAAATATTTCAGTGTTAGTGCTTATCGCTGTTGGATTTGTTATAAATTGGGTGTTGAATTTGGTCGGATAAAGCAGCAAAATGGTGTTGACAGATTAATTTGCTGATAATATAATTAGATTAACAATTAGTATTGGAGGATATAAAAATGTTTTGTAAAAACTGTGGACAAATAATAAATGAAAATCAGGCAATTTGCCTTAACTGCGGAGTTAAAGTAGGCGACGGAATGAACTACTGTGCAAATTGTGGTAATCCTATTCAACCGGGTGCTGAAGTTTGTATGAGCTGTGGCTTTGCAGTTAAAAACGAAAAACCTTTGGCAGGTCAAGAAAAATTAACTATGATTCTTATTTGTCTTTTCCTTGGTGGTATAGGTATACATAACTTTATGATGGGCGAAACAAAAAAAGGCATCACAAAGATTGTTGCTTCTTTCCTTTGCGGTCTTGGTGGTATTCTTGCATTGATTGATTTAGTTAAGATTGCAACTGATAAATACGAAGTTGACCCTGAAAAGTTGTTCTGATTAAAAGATAAAAACCAGTCGAAAGACTGGTTTTTTTGTTGCTATTTGCAAATGTCATTAACAGTTACAGAGAATATATATGGAGCATAGGAATCTCTGTTGTTGAACTTAACCGAACCATCGTTTGTGAAGATGATGGTATTTTCGCCATCTTTGAGTGTAATATTCATTGTTACAGTTTTTACTGTGTCCCAACTGTAAGTGTTTCTGCACCATACATTCTGTTTTGTACCGTTAACATCTACTGTAATAAATCGTTCAATAAGGTCAACATTGTAACTGTGAACTCCACCCTCGTCATTGTTTGAGTAGGAAATAGTCATACGATAATTACCTTCTTTTGGAACATTCACTTTAAAACTTGCAGAGCCACCATTACAAGAGATGTTTTCGATGTGGTCATTGATGAATTTTGCACCATCAGAGAGTATCATATTGTCAGCAGAAATTGAAATATTGTAATTCTTCTTGTCAGTAACTTTTACTGTACACTTCACATTTTCTGTAGACTCAAAATCAATATAGTTAAGACCTTTTCTCAAATATACAACACAGTTGCCATCAGTATAAGCACCTGCACCATCAATTTTGAAGTCAGCAGAAACATTTGTTGTCATTTCGTAAAAACCGTTGTATGGAGCAACTGCAAGGAATGATTTTGTATTTTGGTCTGTACGGTCAGAATCGTGTAAGAGGGTAATTTCGTTTATATCCTCGTGACGACGGATAAGCATACTGTCAAGGACAAATGTGCCGTCACCGTGAGCGAATGTAATAGAGTGTTCGCCTTTTGTAAGGTAGCGGATAAAGGTCATTTTGTCCGTATACTCACTCTTGATTGTGTTGGGAAAATAAACATCTTCCGTTACACCATCAAGGGCCATAATTGCTCTTGCATCAACTCTGTCAGCAGGTTTGCTGCCATCGTTTGATTTACCGAAAATTACGGATAAATCATAATAATCGTCTTTTTCAATATTGAACTTAACTGTTACGCTGTCACCATCATTTTCAAGTCCGCCAACCATACCTTGTAATTCGCCTGTTGTGGCATAAGCGCTATCGTAGATATATGTGCCACCTTGACGAGTACCGTGTTCAAATTCATATCTTACAGGAAGATTGTCGTTATAAAAATCCTTTTTGCCATCTTCGGCAGGAGTAATTGTAATGTGGTAAACAGCTGTCGGGTCAGGGTTTTCAATATCGACACGGAGTTTGCCCAAGGAAACTCTGTCAGTATATTCAGCAACAAGGGTAGGGGAGTTTACAATACCGCTTAACCCCTCATAGCAAACGCTTTCAATTTTAACATTGACCTTTTTGCCAAGATTTGTCTTGCCAAGGTGGTTTAAACTAATGTAACTATCATAATCTGAGCCACCGCAAATAATGGTAATCTCATTTTTATCTGTATTCATTGAAGAAAGACCATTAAAATACTTATAATGGAATCTCTTATAACCATACTTAATGGCGTTTTCAAAGTCTGAATGAGCAATATCAATAATCTTTGAGTCAAGAAGATAACCTTCCATATCTGCATACCAACGGAAAAGCCACCAGTTAGAGTTAGGACTGTTATTGTCGGCAACTGTGTCATTTAAGTTGTTTGCTAATCTCCAATATGCTGCGTTTGCATATGCTCCGGAATGCTCAATAGCAGAAATGTATTTAACCATATCTGCAGGAGCACCACATTCATACATTGTGCCGTATTCCGTAACGATAATTGGCAAATCATCAATATCCATATCATCTTCAAGGTCACGGTATGCGTCAACATGGTCCTGCCAATAGTAAGATGAGAATTCACCTAATTCATGGTAAATCATAATGTCGGGCATACAATCATTTTCTTTGCAATATTTAAGAAAATGCTCTAACTCGTAAAGGTCAAAATCACAATATCCGGGACCACCGATTACAGCGTCGGGGTCTATTGACCTAACAAGGTCATAAGTTACTTTCCATGCCTCGTAAAAACGGAATTTTGCCTCGTCGTCATACATAAGCCATGTGCCGTCCGGGGAAGGAGTACCAAACCAAACTGCATTATCGGTTTCGTTGTAAAGACAATATACAAGTCTGTCCTGATAATCTGTCTGCACCAATTTCTTTACGGCTTCTTCAACTTGGGGTAAAAATCTTTCACGGACAAAAGCCATACTGTCATAATTGCCTGTTGCACGGATATCCATAATTTCCTGATGACAGTAATACCATGTGTCAAAACAGTCCTGCATATAAACTGTAATGTAATCGCATTTGTCAAGGACGGGAGCAACATGGTCAACATCACCTATTGGGTGCTGAAGTCCATCAACAACCTTTTGTGAAATACTGCCCACATCAATGCTTTCCACAACCGCACCATCAGGCACACCATTTTCAGCAACACCATAAAGGTAGCCCGAAGCTCTGTTTGAAACCTCACCAAGATAGGATGAAGCATCAATTTCCAATGTGGGTCGGAAAAGGTGTGGAAGTCCCTCCAATGCCATTGACATAACTGTTATAAAGCTTAAAATCAAACTAATAATTTTAATCATATTGTCACCAACTTAAATAGAATAATAAAATAATACCAAAAAAAATAAAACAATGCAACACAGATATAATTTATAAGTTTTATATTTACAGAGCAAAAAAAGTATGTTAAAATATATATATCCTGACATGAAGATGCTAATGGCTTCCGGATGAAAGGTGTAATGTATAAATAAAATACTGCACTTAAATTATCGGTATAATATCTTCGGGGATATTATATCGTTTTTTGTTTTATGGGGTGATAATATGGAAACTCGTATTGCAGTTATGGGAATTATCGTTGAAAAAATGGAGTCAGTTGAACTTCTCAACGCAATTCTTCACGATTATGGTGAGTATATTGTGGGACGAATGGGAATTCCTTACAGAAAAAAGAATGTTAATATAGTAAGTATTGCAGTTGATGCTCCGCAGGATGTTATTTCTGCGTTGTCCGGTAAAATCGGCAAAATAGAGGGAATAAGCGTTAAAACTGCATACTCAAATGTGATTACAAATGAATGAGAAATTATTAAAAATCGGACAAAAACTAATAAACACAGGGTCACTTGAAATTGCAGAATATGAATACTTAATTGACAATCGAAACGAAGAAATTACGGAATTTTTAAAAAATGAAGCGGTAAAAAAGCGAAAAGAGGTTTATGGCGATTCGGTTTTTGTCCGTGGACTTATTGAAATCAGTAATATATGTAAAAATGATTGTCATTACTGTGGCATAAGAGCATCCAACAAGGAATGCGAAAGGTATAGACTAACAAAGGACGAAATACTGTCCTGCTGTGCAGAAGGTTACTTCCTTGGTTTTCGTACCTTTGTAATGCAGGGTGGGGAGGACTCATACTTTACTGACGATTTGCTTGTTGAAATAATTAGTGAAATAAAGAAAAAACATCCCGACTGTGCAATTACACTCTCATTAGGAGAGCGAACCTATGAAAGTTACAAAAAACTCTATGATGCAGGTGCCGACAGATATCTTCTTCGTCACGAAACTGCTGATAGTGAGCATTATAACAAGTTGCACCCTAATAAAATGAGTTATGAAAACCGAATGGAATGTCTTAAAAACTTGAAAGAAATAGGTTTTCAAACGGGATGCGGTTTTATGGTGGGCTCACCTTACCAAACTACAAAGACTCTTGCAAAGGACTTAAAATTCATTGAAGAATTTTCTCCCGAAATGTGTGGAATAGGTCCATTCATTCCACATAAGGCAACAGAGTTCAGAGATTACAAAGCGGGGGATGTGGAACTTACTTGTTTCTTGCTTTCAGTAATAAGGCTCATAAAACCAAATATTTTGTTACCTGCAACAACTGCGTTGGGTAGTGCAGAGCAAGGTGGACGAGAAAAAGGCATTTTATGTGGTGCAAATGTAATAATGCCAAATCTTTCACCACAGAGTGTTCGTAAAAAATATGAACTTTATAATAACAAGTTAATCAGCGGAAATGAATCCGCACAAGAAATAGAAAATCTTAAAAACAGTATGAAAAATATCGGCTACGAGATAGTAACCGATAGAGGCGATATAAAGGAGAATTAATATGGCATACAATCCAAAATCATTAAAAGCTGAAGAATTTATCAGTGACGAAGAAATACTTGCAACTCTCGAATATGCTGAACAGAATAAGTATAACAAAGAGTTAATCGAAGAAATTTTAGAAAAGGCAAGACCCAAAAAGACAGAGGACGGTACAGTTTGTGCAGGACTTTCACACCGTGAAGCAGCAGTTTTGCTTTTGTGCGACATTCCTGAAATGAACGAAAAAATGTTCAAACTTGCCGAGGAAATCAAACTTGCATTTTATGGTAACCGTATCGTTATGTTTGCACCACTCTATCTTTCAAACTACTGTGTAAACGGATGTGTTTACTGTCCTTATCACTATCAGAACAAGCATATCTGCCGTAAAAAACTTACGCAAGAAGAAGTTCGCCAAGAGGTTATTGCACTTCAGGATATGGGACATAAACGCCTTGCTATTGAAGCAGGTGAGGACCCCGTAAACAATCCTATTGAATACATCCTTGAATGTATCGATACAATTTACAGTATCAAGCATAAAAATGGTGCTATCCGTCGTGTTAATGTAAATATTGCAGCAACAACTGTTGAGAATTACAGAAAACTTAAGGAAGCAGGAATTGGTACATACATTCTTTTCCAGGAAACATATCATAAAGAAAGTTATGAAAAACTCCATCCAACAGGTCCAAAGCACAATTATGCATACCACACAGAGGCTATGGACAGAGCAATGGAAGGTGGAATTGACGATGTTGGTCTTGGTGTGCTTTTCGGACTTGAACTTTATAAATATGAGTTCGTTGGTCTTATGATGCATGCTGAACATCTTGAAGCAGTACACGGTGTTGGACCTCACACAATCAGCGTGCCGAGAATTAAAAAGGCAGACGATATTGACCCTGATGTATTTGATAACTCGATTTCAGACGAAATGTTTGAAAAGATTATTGCCTGCATTCGTATTGCTGTACCATATACAGGTATGATTATCTCCACAAGAGAGTCAGAAGAAGTTCGTGGTAAAGTTCTTAATATGGGCATTTCTCAAATCAGCGGTGCATCCCGTACATCCGTTGGCGGTTATACAGAGGAAGAACGCCCTCACGATTCTGAACAATTTGATGTTTCTGACCAGAGAACTCTTGACGAAGTAGTTCGTTGGCTTATGGAAAAAGGTCATATTCCTTCATTCTGCACCGCTTGTTATCGTGAAGGCAGAACAGGTGACAGATTTATGGCACTTTGCAAAAATGGTCAGATTCTCAACTGTTGTCATCCAAATGCATTGATGACACTTACAGAATTCCTTGTTGACTACGCAAGTGAAGAAACAAAGAAAATCGGTTTTGAACTTATTGAAAAAGAATTGCAGAAAGTTCCTAATCCAAAGGCAAGAGCAATCGCAATTCAAAATGTTGAAGATATTAAAGCGTCAAACAGACGAGATTTCAGGTTTTAATTATGAGTTTAAATGATGTAGTATCAGCAGAAAGACTTCATATTGGTTTTTTTGGTTTGCGAAATGCAGGTAAATCAAGTGTTGTAAATGCTGTGACGGGGCAGGATTTGTCCCTTGTTTCAGATGTAAAAGGCACAACTACTGACCCTGTAAAAAAAGCTATGGAATTATTACCATTAGGACCAGTTGTAATTATTGACACTCCCGGTATCGACGATGAGGGGACTCTCGGTGAAATGCGTGTCAAAAAGACAAAACAAGTTCTTAATTACATTGATATTGCTGTGCTTGTTGTGGATTCAACCTTGGGTTTGCAGGACTTTGACCGCGAAATGCTTTCTCTTTTCGCTAAAAAGAATATACCTTATGTGGTGGCATATAATAAGTCAGATTTGTTCGCAGAAAATGTTATTTTAGATGATAATACAATCCTTGTAAGTGCGAAAAACGGCACGAATATCAACGAGTTAAAAGAAAAAATCGCACACGCAGTAAAGGTGCAGAACGAGAAAAAACAAGTTGTGGGTGATTTGCTCAATAAAGGTGACATCGTTGTCCTTGTAACACCAATTGACTCGGCAGCACCAAAAGGTAGACTTATTCTCCCACAACAAATGACAATTCGTGATATTCTTGATGTGGGTGCAATTCCTGTTGTCACAAGGGAAACAGAGTTAGAAGTAACTCTCAATGCACTTAAAGAAAAACCAAGAATGGTTATAACTGACTCGCAAGCATTTGGGTTTGTTTCAAAAATCGTAGGGGACATTCCTTTGACCTCTTTCTCAATCCTTATGGCAAGGTATAAAGGTAGCCTTGAAAGTGCAGTAAAAGGTGCAGAGAAAATGAAAAACCTGAATGACGGTGACACGATTCTCATTTCCGAGGGCTGTACTCATCATCGCCAATGCGGTGACATCGGCACACAAAAACTACCTAAATGGTTAAAGGAATATTCAAAGAAAGAACTCAATTTCAAATTCACATCAGGTAAGGACTTCCCGGAAGACCTAAATGGTATTTCCCTTGTGATTCATTGTGGTGGATGTATGCTCACCGAAAGAGAAATGCAATACCGTCGTCGTTTCTGCCAAGAAAACAATGTCCCAATCACAAATTACGGCACAGCTATTGCCCAAATTAACGGTATATTAGAAAAGAGTTTAGAACCAATAGTATAAAAGTGTTTTTCTGCGCGAATTGTTAGAAAAAATGGGACTGTTTATTTACAGATTCTTAAAATTAAGGTAATTATTTCCAAACAATTTTGGTATAATATATTTGCATTAATGAATTAAGGAACGATATCAATGAATTTTTTACAACGGATTACAACTAAATTACAGCAGTTTATGGTAGGTCGTTATGGTAATGACCAGTTTACATGGTTCTTGTCAATATCGGGTATCGTGTTATCGTTTTTGTGCAATTTTTTGAGATTCTTCCAGGACCTTTACATTGTGGGAACTATAATTTATCTTATGGGAGCATTGATGATTTTCTATGGGTTGTTCCGTTCGTTATCAAGAAACTATGAGGCTCGTAGGAAAGAACTTAATTGGTATTTAAGATGGTCTGCAAAGCCAAAAGCAGAATTGAAAGTTTTGGGAAACAGAATCCGCGACAGAAAAACTCACAGATACTTTAAGTGTAAAAACTGTAAAACCGTGATGAGAGTGCCAAAGGGGAGAGGTAAAATTGAAATCACCTGTCCTAAATGTAGAGCAAAGGTAATAAAGAAGACATAACTCAATGTGTAGCAAAAAGGCGGAGTCTTGACTTGACTCCGCCTTTCTAATGTAAAAAAAATTGAATTTGTCGGGATGTTTTTCGCTCCCTCTTGGAGGGAGCTGTCTGCGAAGCAGACTGAGGGAGTGTACATAGAATAACAACAAACTCCCTCCGTCATTTTCTAACGAAAATGCCACCTCCCTCATTGAGGGAGGGGATTATAATTGCAACGCAGTTTCGACATTTCGTATTTTGCACTTTGCACTCAATTCGACAAACCCCAATTGTGAAACCATATCATTTCTTTTCGCTTATAAATGCTCTGAAAAGTGGCAGGCAGGATGAGAAGAATTTTTTATAGCTTTCGCAGTAATCTCTGTCAGCTCTTGTGCGTTTACAACCGCCGGCACGACATACGGGATAGAATTTACATCTTTTGCACTTTTCGGGTACTGCGAGGCTTTCCTTTAAGAAATCAATAGCCTTTTTACAATGTGCGAGAGTATCGAAATTTTCCTTTTCATCGTTGATGTTCCCCAAAAGCCACTCGTCAGTACAGTAAAAGTCACAAGGATAAATATTGCCATTTCCTTCGACAACAAACTGGTGCATACAATGTCCGCACATTCCACATTGTTCTGTGGGATTTCCTAAAAACTGATGAACAGTATTATCAAACCAACGAATACTGGTATACTGACCTCTTACATAGTCCTTAACATAGTAATTAAAGCACTTTATAAGGAAGTTTCCATATTGGTCAGGTGTCATATAGAGTTCACTTTCAGTAGTGTCACCAAAAGGTCGCAGACAAGGAATAAACTGCAAATAACGGAAACCCTTACCACGAAAATACTTGTAAATCTCATCAATATGGTCAGCACAATACCCTGTAAGAACGGTTAAAATATTAAATTCTACCTTGTGCTTCTGTAATTTCTCAGCAGCTGCAATAATCTTATAAAAAGCATTTTCTCTTTTTGCATCAACACGAAATTTATTATGCTCAAAGTTTCCGTCAAGGCTTAATCCCACAAGAAAATTGTTGTAGTGGAAAAATTCGCACCATTCGTCAGTTAAAAGTGTACCATTTGTCTGTGTGCTGAAATAAATCTGACTATTCAACCGGTTTGCAGATTTTACCTTTTCCACAAAATGCTTGAAATAGGGTAGTCCTGCCATTAATGGCTCACCACCCTGAAAAGCAAAAGCAACACTTTCGCCGTTGGCAAATTCTAATGCCTTTTCTATTAAATTGTCAGTTGTTGAGTCCTGCATAATGCCAAAGGAACTGACCTCACGCAATTCGGTGACATTGTGATAAAAGCAATATTCACAACGCATATTGCAAAGGCTTGAAGCAGGTTTAATCATTATAGAAAGTGGTGGCACAGTTAATTTTCACTCCTTTGTGAAAATTATTGAGCAATCGAAGATTGCATATCGACTATATTTAATAAATTCATTATATAACAAAGCCCACTGAAAATCAACTTTTCAATGGGCTTAAGTTCTTATTAAACATTCTTATAATATTCTTGGTTTATACCACGACGATTATCCTTAAATCCCTTCATAACGGAATCCATAAGTGCATCCATTTCTTCTGCAATTTCAGGATATGTACTTGTACGCTTGTAACTTTCACTCTTATCGTCATTGAGAATGAACAACCAATTTTTTCTTGTCTTGTCGAAGAATGCAGGGTTATCATTCTGCATCTTACGGAAATATTTGAATGTTACATAGTCGTTTTCGGTAAGAACAGGGTATTTATAATCCTTATATTCCTCACGAGCAAGAACATCTTTTGTTTCAGCCGTGTATTGAATTGCTTTAAGTTTTTCGCGTTTCATATGAAGAATAGGATGGTCAACATTATGAATTGCGGTGTCGTCTTTGAGTACGGGCAACATTGAAACACCATCAATTGTTCTGTCAAACGGAAGGTTATTTTCAGTGCCACTTACTGTAATTCCACAAAGGTCAATGAGTGTTGGGAACATATCACAAAGCACACCACTCTGTGCCCTTGTTTCACCTTTTTCCCAAAGTCCGCCATTGTTTTCCCACTTAATCATAAACGGTACTTTTTGACCTGCTTCATAAGCTGTGTATTTACCACCACGGAGCTCGCCGGTTGAGCCTTCAAGAGCAGGACCATTATCGCTTGTGAAAACAATGATGGTATCGTCCATAACACCGAGCTCATCAAGTGTGTTAAAGAGCTCACCAAGGTAGTAGTCAAATTCTGTAACACAGTCAACATAAGTACCCATACCGGTTGTGCCGTCAAAATCATCACCTGCAAAAACAGGGCCGTGTGGCCAAGGTGTTGCATAGTAAGCAAAAAATGGTTCATCAGAATTAGTAACTTTATCAGTAATCCAATTGTTGATTTCTTCGTGAATCCACTCACTTAATTTGCTTTGGTCTTTTTTACCATCAACAAACATTTCGTCAGTACCGTGAACGATTTCATATTCTCCGTTTTCCTCAGCAACATGATAGAAAGGATTCATATCGTTTACATGGTGGCTACCATAGAAATAATCAAAACCTTGATTTGTAGGAAGATATTCACCGTAGTCGCCCAAATGCCACTTACCGAATGCACCCGTGTTATATCCTGCATTCTGGAATACCTCTGCAATTGTAATTTCGTCACCCAACATACCGTCAACATTGTTACCCATTTCGATTGAGTTGAAAATTCGTGTTGAAGCGAATGGTGAGAAAGTATCGAATGTTGGATAAATAACATTGTCAGCGTATCCGCGGAATGGATAACGACCTGTCATAAGGCTGAAGCGAGCAGGAGAGCAAACAGAATATGCGGAATAGAAATTATCAAAATTAAGTCCTTCTTCACCGATTCTGTCCATATTAGGTGTGTCATAAATAGCACCGTTAAGAGAAATGTCGCCATATCCCATATCGTCCATCAGAATGAAAAGCACATTTGGTTTGTCAGCGGTGTTTTTATCCACTTTCTTGAGGTAGTCATCGTGACCTTCCCAAAGTCTGTCCACATTGGGTTGTGAACGAAGATTCATTGTGAGAACATAAAGTACGGTTGTACCTGCAAGAAGGATACTCAATGCAGTTGTTGTAAAGAATTTAGCACCTTTTTTGTTAAAAGATTTTTTGCCTACAATAAAGAGTGCTATAAGAACAATAATGCAAGGAAGAATAAGTAAAATATTACCACCTAAGCGAACAAAGAAATTGTAATCACTTGCGCCTGAGAAAAGTGGGCTTCCTTGTGATGTCCATCCTGCCTTACCGCTGGAAAAAGCACCAAAACCTGCGTCAGCACCCCAAATAGCGTAGTATAATGCAATTGAAAGAGCAGAAGCAGCATAGCCTATAAAATTCCATAAGTATAACTTTTTGAAAATCAAAAGTCCGAGAATAATAAGTGCAGAAACTATACACATATATCCTACATTCACAACGGCTAATATGTTAAGTCGCATAATTTGAAGAGCAAGTGCTACTACAAGTCCCAAAATCATAATAATTATAGGAAAAACTTTCTTAGAATTGTCAAAAACAACACCTTTTTTCATTTTTATTCCTCCTCATATTTTTGAGATTCTTCAAGTATCAATTTATGCACTTTTTCGTTAAGTGCTTTAACCTGCTCACGATTCATATCACTTGTCTCAATTGGGTCGAGAATCGTGATTTTAATATCGGTAGGGGTAATAACATTGTTACTGCCCTCAAGAGCCTTATGTACATTTCTTAAATATATAGGAACAACCGTAACACCAGTTTTTTGTACTATTTTAAATGCACCGTTTTTAAATTCGTCAGGTGTGTTTGAAAAACCTCTTTTTCCTTCAGGGAAAACCACCATTGAAAAGCCATTTTTAATCTGTTCTGCAGTTTTGTTAAGAGCTTTTACACCTTCTCTTGGGTTTTCCTGATTAATTGGAACACATTTAATTATGTGACTGATTTGCTCAATGGCAAAAAACTTATTGAGTTGCATTCTCATTAAGAAACCAAAATCAAAATCACTTAATGCGTGCAATAAAACGGGAATATCAGCATAACTCTGGTGATTTGGTGTAAAGAGAACCGGACGGTCTTTAGGTATTTTTTCAAGTCCCTCAACAGTGATTTTCAGCCCTGCTGCATTCACTGCAAATTTAGCCCATTTTTTTACAGCCTTAAATCCAAATTTATCTGCCTTTTCTTGCTTGCCATGTTTCTCAAGACATTTGTGATAAAAAATCTTTGGTTCCATAACAAGAAAAAGATGACCGAATATTTCTATGAAAGCTTTGTAACTGAATGCTTTTGCTTTAAAATTTTCCATTAGTTTATGCCTCTAAATACTCAATATATTCTTCTAAACACATTCCAAGCTGGTTGATTTTCTTTGCGTGTTCAACACCAACATATCTGAAGTGCCAAGGTTCATACATAATACCTGTTATATCAGTTTTGTCCTTGTCATAGCGAAGAATAAAACCGTAATTCTCTGCGTTTTCCATAAGCCACTTAAACTGTGGAGTCTTTTCAAAGGATTCTGTAAGGGTGTAATTGCCACTTTCAAGAATATCAAAGCCCAAGCCCGTGTTGTGTTCACTTGTGCCTGAGAATGTTCTTTCGCGATTTGCCTTGTTTATGGCATCAATTTCGGAAAGTCCTTGATTTTTATAGGTGTTAACCGAACGGGTGAATAATTTGTCCTGCAAGTATATGCTACGGTATGCAGAAACAAGATTAAGCGGTACTCCTGCCTTCTTGGCATCAGCAAACATATCTTTAAGCGGTTGGTAAGCAGCTCTGTCAACAGCCTTTACGGAATTGTGCTCTTCGCAGTTAAGATACATAGCATCAACATATTTTCCGTTTGACCAGTAAACCAAATCCCACTTAAAATCTTCGGGAAGCTCGTATTGTCTGTTCAAAAGCATTAGATTTCTGCCGTGCTTGAAAATGTCAGCAG
The DNA here is from genome assembly GCA_937898625.1 of uncultured Clostridia bacterium. Lineage (GTDB taxonomy): Bacteria > Bacillota > Clostridia > Oscillospirales > Acutalibacteraceae > Fimenecus. The sequence continues at coordinate 25,118 of CALEJF010000016.1, forward strand.
GAACTGCATCCGGAGAACGGTATCTGACAGAATCGTAGAATGATTTTGTAACAGGAACAGAAGGAGTTGTAGGTTTTACAGTAACATCTTCTTTAGTTGATGGTTCTGTTGTTGGGTCAGTTGTGGGGTCTGTTGGTGCTTGTGTGGGAGCATTTGTTGAAGGCTCTTTGTTTTCAGTACTGCCGGATTGCTCCGTACTGTTGTCAATTTGCACATAATTATCTTTCGGGTTTTCCTTATCGTCGGAAGATGTTATTGCGAAAACTATTGCAACAGCCACAGCCATAATAGCAAGTAGCATTAAAACTAATTTTGTTTTGTTAGGATTAGATTTTTTCTTTTTTGCCATTTTAACACAACTCCTTTATTTCCGTTTATTATACCATAAATATAGTAAAAAAGACAATACCCAACTATAAATATAAGGATAAAAGGTGTAAACACAAGCAAAACGAGAAACTATTGACAAATGAGCAGTTTTGTTGTAAAGTATAGAAGTGAATGTTTAACTTTTGAAAGGGGTTAAAAAATATGGCAAAAAAACAAATGACACCTGAAGAATACAAGGCAAAGCTTGAAGTTAAAGCAGCTAAGAGTGAAAGATTTTCAAATGTATTTCTTTCATCAATTGCAGTTTTACTTGCAGTAGTAATTACATTCAGCTTAGTTTCAATTTCATACACTACAATGGGTATGGTTGGAAAAACTAATGTTCCTTCAGGCACAGTTAATAACGGCGGTGCAACAAACAATAATGGTAGTGTTTCAACAGATGATGCAGTTATCGGTGATACTACAACTCCTGGTGACACAACAGTTCCTGGTGGCGATGCAACAACTCCTGGTGGTGACGCAACAACTCCCGATAACAGTGGAGCAACAACAACTCCGGGTGCAACAAACGAGAATCAGGAAATTCTTGATATGTACAAGAAAGCTGTTAACGCTGCAAGAACAAAGTCAAAGTCAGTTATCCGTGTAAAAGACGGTGCAATCAACTACAAAGGTATTGTTGAAGCAGGCGATCTTTCAAGTGCTGCATCTACTCTTATGGGTATATTTATGGCTAAGGATGAAGCTTCAATTGAGGAAAAGAATGAACAATGGGAAAAAGAAAAGCTTCCTAACGCAAGTGCTCTCACACTTAATGGACTTCAGAAGATTTCTCGTCAGGATAAGGGCAATACATATGTAATTACAGTTGTTGCAAAGAACGCAACAAATCCAAAGGCAAATGCTGACGGTGTTGGTTCAGTTGCAGGTGTTATTGAAGAAAGCCAGATTACAGGTGCTATCGGAGCAGTTCCCGGACTTTCACTTAGCAATATCAGTATTGCTTATGAAAATGTAACTGCGGTTGCTACAGTTGATAAGGCAACAGGTAACCTTGTTGCACTCAGCATTAACGCTCCTTGTGTTCTTGGGCTTGATGCAAAACTTGCTTTCATCTCAATGAAGGGTGCAAAGGTTGGTATTCAGGTTATCACAGAATACAAGATTTCTTACTAATTAAAATTGCATAACAAAAATATGACCTGACTTAATAGTCAGGTCTTTTTTTGTCCTATCCACGATGTGTAAATTTGAATTTATCGAATTCTTTTTATCCCCCCTTCCGTCACCTGCGGTGACACCTTCCCCTCGTAGGGGGAAGGCTATTTTGGGCTCCACCCTTGAGGGGGAGCTGGCAAATGCGTAGCATTTGACTGAGGGGGTAAAGAAACATACAAACTCCAATTTGTTTAATTGTCATTCTGAGCAAAGCGAAGAATCTCTTTACCAAATTAAGAGACCCTTCACTGCGTTCAGGGTGACTTAAATAAAAACAATTACGAATTTCGAATTACGAATTATTCTTCAGTCTGCTTACCCAAAAAAGATGCTGCAACGGAAACAAGTTTGATTTCCGTCTGTGTTGGCATACTACCATCAGAATTCAACATCATTACAACAGCACCTGCAACATCGCCACCACCGATAATAGGAAAAGCAAGTCCTGCCTCTTTTTCCTTGTCGTTTAATGGATAAAGTGCCTTTGCTTCAGGGGAAGCAATATAGTTTTCACGATTTTCCATAATTTCTTCCAATTCGTGAGAAATATGCTTATCCATAGCGTCCTTTCGTGGCATACCTGAAACGGCAATAACATGGTCACGGTCGGTGATAATTACAGGCAAATTTGTCGCCCTGTGCAAAACATCCGTGTATTGACTGGCAAATTCTGATAACTCACCAATGGGAGAATATTTTTTAAAAATAACCTCACCATCAGCAGCGGTAAAAATTTCCAATGGGTCTCCTTCACGGATTCGCATAGTCCTTCTAATCTCTTTAGGAATAACAACCCTTCCCAGATCGTCAATTCTTCTCACAATCCCAGTTGCTTTCATATATCATTCTCCTTGTTTAAATACAAAATTTTCAATGTAATTCTATTATCTGTGATTAAAGGGAATTTATACTGTGTCAATTTACTTTTTGATTTGTTTGTGATACAATAAATTAAAGGCGGTGATTTTGTGGAAGGTATTTTTCTTCGTAAGAAATTTAATATTTGGCTTTTTATATTATTTCTTTGTGGCCTATTTTTTATTGGATTTTACATATTCCTTAATGCAGTTGATTCGGAAGCTACAAATGAATTACTAACCTTTTTAATAATGGGCATTCTTATTATTTTGGTTGTAATTCCATCGTGGCTATTGAATTTTGGTGCATTTATTCACATTGACGAAAATTCAATCAAAGCAAAATACCACTGGTTCGGCAAAATTGATTGTTCTATTTCTGAAGTGGATTTTGCCTTTGCACAAATTAATGCTTTAACAATTCAATTAAAAGATGGTAAGGTACATACTATTGCAGGAATTGAAAATTCTTGGGAACTTTGCTCTTTTATTCGTCGAAATATGAGTTTTGATGTAACGGAACAACCGGAAACGCTAAATGAACAACTAAATAAATTGAAATCTGCCAAACAAAAAGGACTTATATATGTTTGTTCTGGTATAGCATTAATGTTCATCAATATCTTTGTCACAGTATTTTTGACCGGAGAAAGAGAATTACACGAGTTTAGCAAAACTGATTGGAAAGTTATGGCTATTATGGGTGTTGTAGAATTAGCGACGGTTATTGTAACCTTTTGGTTTGCACAGAGGACAGGAAAGAATAATGTTCCAATAGAAAAACTTAAATATTATATTCCAAGAATAATCGTTGAAACGAAGCCGTTATTACCGGGCAATATGTTAAAAGTATGTACTAATGAAAATTATATGGGAAGAATAACGCTATTTGGTTTTCCAAACAAAGATTCTGTTTACTATTCTGTAGAAGAATTTGATTGCGATTATAATTTGGAAAAAGTATTTACATCTGAAATATATGAAGATATTGAACATATGCCAGATGTGCTTGATTTGTTAATTGATATTACTGAAAATTTCTCACAATAATTGTAAAAGAGCGGAGTGGTCTTCACCCCGCTTTTTTGATTATGTATCTCGTTGTTTTTATTGGTCCTTTGATTTTAGTGTTAAGCGTTTAGCCAACTCTTTATTCGTCTTTCACGTTCTTCGTACTCTTTTCTTTTTTCTTCTATTTCAAGTTTCCGTTTGCAAATGCTTGTTAAGTTGAAGTATGTCGATTTGTGTCAATGTTGTCAATGACGGGGTGCGGGTGTCCGGTGGACACCTCTGCGAAGCAGAAGCACCGACCGAGGCGGCAGCCGAGACCTCCTTCACGGATTCTCATAGTCCTACGAATCTCTTTCGGAATAACAAGCTTTTAAATCGTGCAATTTTATGTTGAATTTTGCATTTTGTTGTAATATAATATGTTTTAGTTTTTTTAGAGAGGAGGCAAAGCAAATGAGTTTATTCGGCGGTGCAATTACCGTGTCAGGTGTTTCATTTTTGTTGTTTTGCGTCTTTTCTATTCTCGTTTTAGGTTACGCCTTGGGCAGAATAAAAATCAAGGGCATTTCTCTTGGGGATGCAGGTGTTTTTATTATTGCATTGCTATTTGGTGTTTTCTTTTACGAGCCTTTGGAAAATCAACTTGGAGTGAGTCTTACGGGTAAATCCCTTGAGATTATCGAAAGTTTAGGTCTTATCCTTTTTGTAAGTTCTGTTGGATTTATTGCAGGACCCGGATTTTTCAGTAATTTGAAGAAAAATTTTAAATCCTATGCACTTTTAAGTTTTGCCATTGTTCTTGCAGGTGGTTTGTCTGCCATAGGTTGTATTTTCGTAGGCAGAGCAATTGGCTTTGGCTCGTCCATTGAAACAAGCGAGGGCTTTACTGCTATGATTGTGGGGCTTTTGTCAGGCTCAATCACCTCAACTCCTGCTTTTGCGGCTGCAAAGGCTACCGTTGCAGAGGAATATACAAACTTAGTTTCCGTAGGCCACGGAATTTCATATATCTTTGGTGTTGTGGGAATTGTCCTCTTTGTACAGATTATTCCAAAGCTCACAAAAGCAGATATGGCAGAGGAAAGAGCAAAAATATCTCTTAATAAGGCAACTGCTTCGGAAAAAGCATATAATGGCAAATTGATTAAGCTTGATACTCACGGACTGGCAGTATTTTTTCTTGCATCAGTTTTGGGTGTTCTTTTGGGTAAAATCACCATTCCTTTAAGCAGTAATGGTTTTGATGGTGCTTGTTTCTCACTAACTACTACGGGCGGATGTCTTTTAGCATCCTTAATCTTTGGCCATTTCGGCAGAATTGGTAAACTTTGCATTATTCCGGAGCAATCAACACTTAAACTTTTCAGGGAATTGGGACTTATACTGTTCCTTGTGGGTGCAGGAATTCCCGGTGGTGCAGATTTTATAGCAAACTTTGACCCAATGTATTTTATCTATGGCATTATAATGACTATTATTCCATTACTTGTGGGATACTTCTTCGCAAAATATGTACTTAAACTCAGTTTGCTTAATAATTTAGGTGCAATAACAGGTGGCAGAACAAGCACTCCTGCCTTGGGAACACTTATCTCAGTAGCAGGAACAGAGGATGTTGTTTCAGCCTATGCAGCGACCTATCCCGTGTCACTTATTTTAGTTGTAATTGTTTCCCAGTTAATTATTATTCTCTTTTAAATATATATTAATCAATAAAGGACTTTCGGTTTTGATTTCCGTAAGTCCTTTTATTTTTTTATTTTTCTTGAAACAAAATGCAATTTTTGCTACTCTTATATTATGAAAGGGATTTTTTAACAACTTTTGTTGGGAGGTATGATTATGAGTAAAGAAATTAAAAAGCTTGTCCTATCTGCTATGGCAGGGGATAAGAATGCTTATGGCAACTTGTATGAAAATTTTGCTACTGATATGTATCGGTTTGCTCTTGCTGTGTGCAAAAACAGTTTCGATGCACAGGACGCTGTGCAGGAAACAGCAATTTCCGTATTTAAAAGTATATCATCCCTAAAAAATCCCGATAAATTCAAATCCTACCTTTTCTCGTCCCTTTCAAATACCTGTAAAAGAATTTTATCTAAAAACAACAATACAAACGAGTTTGAAGACACGGGCTACATTGATAGTGAAATTGAGTTTTCAATTCCCGTCCGTGAGGCGTTGGAAAAGCTTGATGATGTTTCAAAGGAGATTGTTCTTTTGTCCGTTGTTGCAGGGTTCAAATCCCACGAAATCGGCAGAATAATGGATTTGCCGTCAGCAACAGTCAGAACAAAGCAAAAACGCGCCTTATCAAAACTCAGAGAGGAGTTGGAATTATGAAAAAAGATATAAAAAATGCACTTGATGAAAAAATGCAGGTCAAATTACCTGAAAATCTTGATAAAGAAAATATCTTATCAGAATTAGAAAACACAGAAACTAATGTTATAGAAATGCCAAAGAAAAAGAATACGGCAAAGAAGATTTTACCGATTGCAGCATCATTTATGGTGGTTGTGGGTCTTGTGGGAATGTATTTCGGTTTAGGAATAGGTGATAAAAACACACCTGCTTTAAACGAAAATGCAGAAGTTCAGCAATACGAGTCCTATGACAAAATTTATGAGAGATTTGACGAACTCCATAAGGAAAGCAAAAAAGACAATATCCTTAACGGATTTTTCGAATATGCAGATGAGGAAATTGCTGAGGGTGATATGTTAGCAGGTGATAGTGCAGCACCCGAATCAGCAGTTGGCGGAAGTGCTGTAACCGACGATGCTGCTGTTAATATAAATGGCAGCTCCAATAAGGATTTTGGTCAGACCAACACCCAGGAAAAGGATGTTGATGAAGGCGACATTATCAAAACTGACGGCAATTATCTCTATGTTGTAAATTCAGGATTGAATTCACCTGTTTCCATAGTCCAATTAGAAAATGGCGAAATGAAAAAGGTGGCAGACATTACTCTTGAAGAAGGCAAGAATATAACTGATATATATATCTATAATAATCGTCTTGTAATCCTTGGCAATTGTCACCGTCAAAAGGAAAAGACCAAGACAAATTCAACTGATGATGTAGCAGAAATCTATACTGATAGTTGCGTTGTATCATGGGGCGATACTTTTGTAGAAATTTATGATGTTACAGATAAAGCATCTCCTGAAAAAGTGACAGAATATGTGCAGAACGGCAATATAGAATCAAGCCGAATGATAGGTTCAAAACTTTATACAATCAGCACATATTATGTAAATGTTCGCGGTGAAAACTATCGTGATGATTGCATACCTGAATTTGCAGTTAACGGTGTGTGTGAAAAAGTTCCTGCAGATGGTATTTCTATTGTAGAAGATACAAAGTCTACAACGTATGCACTGATTACAACTCTTGATGTTGAAAAAGACAAAGAGCCTCAATGTGAAGCAGTTTTAGGACAATGCGATAAATTATATGCATCTTCAAAAGGATTATTTTTAAGTGAAACTAATTGGGACGACAAATCACAGGAAACAACAAAAGTTTATCGTTTTGAATACACAGAAAAAGGTGTAGAATACAAGTGCAAGGGTGAAGTCCCTGGTTACATCAACAACCAATTCTCAATGAGCTATGACGGTGAGTATTTCCGAATCGCAACAACACAGAATAAGACCGTTGTTGACGGGTTTAGTATTACAATGTCCGTTGATGAAAGAGCAAACAACCTTTATATTCTTAACAATGATATGAAGATTGTAGGTAAGGTTGAAGATTTGGCAAAGGGCGAATCGATTAAATCAGTGCGTTTTGTAGGTAATATGGCTTATGTTGTTACATTCCGCCAGACAGACCCATTGTTTGTAATTGATTTGAGTAACCCTGAAAGGCCAACTGTTAAAGGAGAACTGAAAATACCGGGCTTTTCAGAGTATCTTCACCCGATAGCTGATGGCTATTTAATTGGTGTTGGTAAGGATGGTACGCAAACGGGTGCGACGGACGATTGCAAAGTTTCACTTTTCAATGTGACAAATCCTTACGAGCCAAAGGAAACAGTTTCAATTCCTGTTACAGGTGATAATGGATATTCTTACACGGAAGTTGCCTATAATCATAAGTTATATATAAATCTTTCCCAGTCCGATTTCGCAGTGCCGTTCACGGTGGATACTTATTGGAATAACGGAAGGCTCTTGCAGGGCAACTACTATATCAGATATAACTTTGAAAATGGTAATCTCAAAGAGGTTGTAAGGTATGACCTTGGCGAAGATGTTGTTCAGGTTTTGGGCGCAACCTATGTTGAGAATAATTTCTATGTAGTGACTTTAAAACGAGGACAGGGTGTTGAAATTATGTCATTTGATTTGAACACTAACGAAAAAACAGGCTCCCTGCAGACTTTTAAATGGAAAAATGCATATGGAAATAAAGATTAGAGATGTTTTTGTAGGTGCTGTTACAGCAATAATTACTTGGCTCTTATTAAGTTATGTTTTCTTCCCGATTAAACTTTCAGCACCTGCAAATGAGTATTTTATGGCAACCATTACCCATATGGTACCTTTAAAAGCAGTAATAACCATAGTTTTTGTACTCACAGCTGTTTTTATTTGTGAACAAAAAATTAAAAAGAATAAAAATAAATGAAAACAAAACTATCCCTCATTGACAAAAATTCCCTTAGGTGATATACTAAATTTGTTATAAATCCCAAGGGGAGTAGCTTATTTACGATAATCAACATTCGCCTTTTTACGGCTGGTTATCGTTCCTGAAACTCAGGTAGCAAGACCTTCGGCAGATAAATACTGCAGGAGGTCTTTTTTAATATTGTATAAATTATTGCAAATACCTACGGACAGAAATTACAATTTGTCCCTTGTTAAAATGGCGTTTGCATTGTAAAATGTTGTATAAATTTATTGCGAAAGCAAAAAAATATAAAGAGGTGTTTTTATGAAGCATTATCTTCATGAAGTCAACGATGTTTTTGCAGAAGTAAAGAGTAGCGAAGCCGGTCTTACAACTGCTGAAGCTGAAAAGCGACTTCAGGAAAACGGAAAGAATAAGTTGGCAGAGGCTAAAAAGCAATCAATGCTTTCTCGCTTTGTTGACCAGCTTAAAGACCCAATGATTATCATTTTGCTTGTTGCAGCTGTTATTTCTGCTGTAACAGAGTTTATTGAGCACGACCCTAGTACCGGTATGTATGTGCCAACAGACTCAATTATCATTCTTGTTGTTGTTCTTATTAATGCAGTTCTTGGTGTTATTCAGGAAAGCAAGGCTGAAAAAGCAGTTGAGGCGTTGCAGAAAATGTCTGCCGCAACAACAAAAGTTCTTCGTGACGGTAAGGTTGAAACCGTTAAGAGCGAAGATTTGGTTGTAGGCGATGTTATTCTTCTTGATGCAGGTGATGCAATTCCTGCCGACTGTCGTATTTTCGAGTGTGCAAGTATGAAAATTGAGGAAGCAGCTCTTACAGGTGAGTCCGTTCCTGTTACAAAACTTGTAAATGCTCTTATGGGTAAAAATGACAGCGACGAGGTTGCTCTTGGTGACCGTAAGAATATGGCATATATGGGCTCAACTCTTGTTTATGGCCGTGGTAAGGCAGTTGTTGTTGCTACCGGTATGGACACAGAGATGGGTAAAATTGCAAATGCTATTACTCTTGCAGAAGAAGGTAAAACTCCTCTCGAAATTAAACTTGAACAGCTTTCAAAGGTGCTTACAAAACTCGTTATCGGTGTTTGCGTAGTTATCTTTGCATACAATATTATTTCAAAAATCATTATCGGTGGCAGCACAGAATATTTTGATGTTGCTTTACACTCATTTATTGCTGCTATTGCATTGGCTGTTGCCGCAATTCCTGAGGGACTTGTTGCAGTTATGACAATCGTTCTTTCAATTGGCGTTACAAATATGTCAAAGAAAAATGCCATTATTCGTAAAATGACAGCCGTTGAAACACTTGGTTGTACACAGATTATCTGTTCTGACAAGACAGGTACTCTTACACAGAATGTTATGACAGTTGTTGACCACTATGCTCCAAACGAGCAACAGTTGGCAACTGCTATGGCTCTTTGCACAAATGCTGAAGTTGCAGAAGATGGAAAGAGCACAGGTGAACCTGACGAAGTAGCCCTCATTAACTATGCAGCAACACTTGACCTTCCAAAAGCTAAGTTGGTCGTTGCATATCCGAGAGTTGGCGAAGTTCCTTTCGACTCAGGCAGAAAGATGATGTCAACTGTTCATGCTAAGGGCAATGAATTTGTTCAGTTTACAAAGGGTGCTCCTGACGAAATTCTCAAGAAGTGTACCCATGTTGACATTAACGGCGAAGTTTATGAAATGAACGACGAGTTCCGTGCAAAAATCATGGAAGAAAATACAAGAATGGGTAACAAAGCCCTTCGTGTATTTGCCGTTGCATATAAAACTTATGATAAAGCACCTGAAACATACGATTCAGAATCTCTTGAATTTGATATGACATTTATCGGTCTTACAGGTATGATTGACCCTGTTCGTCCTGAAGTTAAGGATGCTATTGTTGAGTGCCGTGGTGCAGGTATCAAGCCTATTATGATTACAGGTGACCATATTAACACAGCAAAGGCTATTGCCCGTGAACTTGGTATTCTCACAGATGATAGTCAGGCTATGATGGGTGCTGATATTGATAAATATTCAGACGAAGAATTTGAAAAAATCGTTGAAAACATTTGCGTTTATGCTCGTGTTCAGCCAGAACATAAGACAAGAATTGTTAATGCTTGGAGAAACAAGGGCTATGTTACCGCTATGACAGGTGACGGCGTTAATGATGCTCCATCAATTAAGAGTGCTGACATCGGCGTTGGTATGGGTATTACAGGTACTGATGTTACAAAGAATGTTGCAGATATGGTTCTCGCAGATGACAATTTTGCAACAATCGTTTCAGCAGTAGGTGAAGGCAGAAGAATTTACGACAACATCCGTAAAGCAATTCAGTTCCTTCTCGGCTCAAACCTTTCAGAGGTTGTTTCAATCTTCTTTGCAACAATTATGAACTTTACCATTCTCCGTGCACCACATCTTCTCTTTATCAACCTTGTAACAGACTGTTTCCCGGCACTTGCTCTCGGTCTTGAAAAACCGGAAGCAGATATTATGAGAAGAAAACCAAGAAGTAAGAATGACGGTGTTTTTGCAGGCGGACTTGGTTTTGACTGTGCATATCAGGGTATAATCGTTTCTGTTCTTACAGTTATCGCTTTCTATATCGGCGAATTTATTGAAACAGGCCATCTTGCTTTCTATAATATTCAGGATAGCGCAGATGGTATGACAATGGCATTCTTCACAATGGCAATGTGCGAAATTTTCCATTCATTCAATATGCGTTCACAGCGCGGTTCAGCAGTTGCAATGCTCTTTAAGGGACACCACAATATTGCACTTTATGGTGCTATGGTTGGTTCATTCCTTCTTACAACAGCAGTTGTTGAAATTCCATTCCTTGCAAATATGTTCGAATTCACTCAACTTTCAGGACTTGAATATGCAATTTCACTCGGACTTGCATTCCTCATTATCCCAATTGTTGAAATCGTAAAAGCAATTCAGAGAATGGCATCTAAAAACAAATAAATTAAAAACACCAATAAAACAAAAACTCCTACCTTAAAAGGTGGGAGTTTTTGCGTCCATACGGACAAAAAGGAGAATGAAAATGAAATTGGGTTCAACGATAATCGAATGGTGTAATTTGTTTTTGGGTTTTATCATATGAACCACTGTATAAAATATATCAGATAATTGTTTTTAAAAAATAGATATTTGATTAATAAACTGTTAAATCTGATTTTGTAAGATTTTTGTAATAATTATTAAGGAATTGTAACAAGTGTTGAAAATATGCTTTATTAAGATATAATTAAAGTGATAAATTATAGGGGAATATTCTTATGGAGCTTATTTTCAAATCTGAAAAATCCTTAAAGAGAATACAACAAATCAGAGCCTTTCTTTTAAGTGATAAATGGATGGCGATTTTATTCTGTTTCTGCAGTGTGCTAACTACACTTGCGGCTTTATTCCCTGATGCCCAATTTGATATAATAGGTACAATTATAGGTGTTTATATTTCTGCTTTTTGTTTTACTCTAAGTGATGATATAATGGCAATATTAGCACCATTTTCATTAACTGCTCTTGTAGCCATAAAGTGCTACGACTCTTTTGATGCTTTTATGAGTTTCAAGTGGTTTATTGTTCCTGTTATACCTTTTGTATTGTTTCCGTTGGTTGCGTATTGGAAAAGGATTACTACAAAGGGGTCAATGTTCAAACCAATGGTATTTGTGTCAATAGCAATTCTTTTGGGTGGATTTGGCTTTATTCTGCCTGAAGAATATCTTGCTCCCACATCCCTCTATCATATGATTGGGCTGGGATTTGGAATGGTACTTATTTATTCTTTCTTTTATGCACAGATTGGCGGAAAAGAAAGAGATTACTCCCTTATAGATTACCTTACAAAGGTTATGGTACTTGCAGGATGTTTCGCAACTTTTATGGTGTTTTCATACTATATTATCAATATAAATGAGGTTATTGACAAGGGCGGAATTATCTTTATGCAGTGGCGTAACAATTGTTCCACAACCCTTATGATAACAATTCCTTTTGCATTTTTAATGGCAAATAAGAGGTCATATGCAACAGTCTTTGGATTTTTATTTTATTTGGCAATTCTGCTTACAGGTTCCCGTGGCGGAATGGTTTTCGGCTCAATCGAAATTGTTATGTGTATCGTAATGTATATGCTTTACGATAAGAGAAGAAGATTGGCGTATGTGATTATCTGTGCCTGTGCTTTGTTTGGATGCCTCGCCTTTGCACCTGAAATTACAAAGTTTTTGGGTCATACCATTGACAGACTCTTTAGTGCAGTTAATGGTTTCCTTATGGGCGAAAGTACAGAGATACGTGCGATTCACTATGCACGAGGTATAAACGATTTTCTTTCTAATCCGATTTTTGGTACTGGACTTGGTTATATGGGTAATCGCGATGTTCACGCATCAGTTGATTTTGCATTGTGTTGGTATCACTGTGCACCAATTCAGGTGTGTGCAAGTTTTGGAACGGTGGGAATAATAGCCTTCCTTTATCAATTTATAAGACGAAATATGTTAATCTGGCGAAGAGCAACTCTTTTTAATATGACAATTTTTCTGTCGTATATCAGCCTTGAAATGATGTCGCTGGTAAATCCCGGAATATTCTGTCCTGTCCCATATCTGTTGTATATTACAATTTTTATGGTTGTGGTGGAAAAATGTGATGGTGAGTTTCAGGAAAAACTCATTATTCGTGAAAAGAAGATAAAACAAAAATAAAGAAAAAGGACTTGACTTATAAGTCCTTTTTTGTTATAATTCATATTTGCTATGGACAAATTTGTATGGTCCATATCCTTCCTCCCAAGGAGAGTTTGGGGGGCAAAGTCCATAAGGAGGTGTAAAAGAATGTCAAAGTATGAGACTATTATGGTTTACTCACTTACAAAGGGTGAGGAGGCTGCAAAAGAGCTTGTAGAAAAATTCAAGGCTCTTATGGAATCAAACGGCACTCTTGAAAGCGTTGATGAGTGGGGCAAGAGAAGACTCGCTTACCTTATCAATGACGAGGCTGAAGGTTACTATGTTCTCTTTAACTATGAAGCAGAAGCAGGTTTCCCAGCAGAGCTTGAGCGTGTTGCAAAGATTACTGACGGTGTTCTCCGTACATTAATCGTTAAGAAGTAATCGGAGGTAAAGATTTATGTTAAACAGCGTAATTATTATGGGCAGACTTACTGCAGACCCCGAACTTCGCACAACACCAAGTGGTGTTTCAGTAACACGTTTTACTGTTGCAGTTGACCGTCGTTTCCAAAGACAGGGTGAGGACAGACAGACTGACTTCATCGGTGTTGTTGCATGGAGACAAACAGCAGATTTCGTGACAAGATTTTTCAAAAAAGGTCAGATGATTGCTGTTCAGGGTTCACTTCAGGTTAGTAACTATGAAGATAAGAACGGAAATAAGCGTACAAACTATGATGTTGTAGCTGATAATGTTTCTTTCTGCGGCAGCAAGAGTGAAAGCGGTAACTTTGGCGCAAGACAGGAATCAGCACCGGCTGTTTCTTACCAGAGCGCAGATGCAGGCAGTTTCTCAGTTTTACCCGACGACAACCAGGGATTCCCATTTGCAGATGACGATGAGGGACTCCCATTCTAAGTAAATCTTAATAGGAGGAAAACTATAATGGCATACGATAAAAACGCAAGACCTAACAGAAAAGGTCGTAAAAAAGTTTGTGCATTTTGTGTAGAAAAAGTTGAGAAAATCGACTACAAAGATACAGCAAAGCTTCGTCGTTACACATCAGAAAGAGCAAAGATTCTTCCTCGCCGTGTAACAGGCACTTGTGCATATCATCAGAGAGAGCTTACAACAGCTATCAAAAGAGCTCGTCAAATCGCTCTCATGCCTTACACAAACGACTAATAAGAGATTAAGCCACTCAATCGAGTGGCTTTTTTGTTTGTGGTTAAGAAATGAAACTACATTTGCCAAACAAATTTGAATTTATCGGGGAGTTCGTTGTAGGGGTCGGCGTCCTCGACGACCCGAACCAAATGAATAGATAAGCCAACGGCGGGTCGTCGAGGACGCCGACCCCTACGAATTGTTTATCCCGATAAACTCCCAATTTGAATAACAAATTAAACAAAAAAACGACCACAAACCGTTGTAGGAATGTGGTCATTATTTTCATTTGTGAGCGTTACAGTTTGCACAATTTCCTGTGCAACCGCTAAATTCAGCCTTGCCCTCATCTGTATCACGATAATACTGGGTGTGGGTATCTCTATGTTTTGTGCTGTTCCAGATTTCCTCTGCAACAGGAGCCCAGTCCTTTGCGTACTCGTCACATTTACTGCAAAGCTCTTCAACAGTTTCCTGATGCTGTAAATCGGACGATTTTGCACCTGTCTGATTGATTATCTCGCGAAGCCTTTCGGGATTTTCAAGCATTGGACACGGACGAAGATGATTATCGTTAAACGGTTGATTTTTATAATATGTCATAAAGAGGGGTCGCTGTAATGCCTCTAAAAGTGTGTGTGTACGGATATTTGAATCAGAGAAGTGAATGAATACGCATGGTTCAATATCGCCTGCAGAGTTAATGTGGAAGTAGTTTCGTCCACCTGCAATACAACCGCCAACATATTCACCGTCATTCTGGAAGTCCATAATGAAAATTGGCTTACCGGTTTTACCATTACGCATTTTTTTGTTCCAGAAATAGAGTTCTTTTCTCTGTTCAGGTGTAGGAACAAGCTCTTTATCTCCACCGATACCAACAGGCATATAGTTGAAATTGAGCATATATTTAGCACCTTTATTGATGATGAAATCAACAAACTCGTCACTTGTAACGGTGTCGAGGTTTTTTCTTGTGTAGCATACGGAAACACCAAAAATACACTTGTTCTTTTTAAGTAAATCCATAGCTTTCAGTGTAGTCTGGTAAGCACCCTCGCCGCGACGCCAGTCGTTGGACTCTTCGTTGCCTTCAAGGCTCAATGCAAGAGTAATATTACCGATGCGATTCATTTCGTCGCAGAAAGCTTGGTCAACAAGAGTAGCGTTTGTGAAAATGAGGAAGATGCAATCTTTGTTGTTTTCACAGATTTGAAGAACCTCTTTTTTCTTAATAAGAGGCTCACCACCTGTAAGCCAATAGAAATGGCAACCTAATTCTTTACCCTGAGTCACAATGCTTTGCATCTCGTCAAGAGTTAAATTTTGCTTGTGACCATATTCTGCCGACCAACAACCCTTACAATTAAGGTTGCAAGCACTTGTAGGGTCAAAAAGAATATTAAAAGGAATGTTGCACTTGTACTTTTCGCGGTTAGCTCGGACTTTCTTTGTGCCGTAGTAACCTGCATCAATACCAAAAGAAAGAAGCATTTGTTTAAGCACATTTCTGTCAATGTCATTTACAAGACTGATAGCAAACTGAGTCCAAATATTGTTCTTATCCTGTGCAACTTCCTGAAATTTTTTAAAGTTTTCAGGTGGGAAAATCTTGTTAAAGATTGGCTCAATCTTTTTGCTTAATTTTACAATATTAGCATGTGGGTCTCTATCAATGTATTTAAGCAATCGGTCAAGAGTAAATCCGAGACCGGCTTTTTGAAGATTGTAAAATGCTTTCATAATGCTTCCTTTCATAGTATTTTAATTTTTCAATATCTATCTATTTTAGTCTAATTTGAAGATAAAGTCAACGATTTTTAAATGTCTGTAACTATATTTTAATGGAAAAGTGGTTAATTTATACCAAAAAGGAAAAAATAATTGAAAATTAAGGAAAAGTAAATTACTAAAACAGTAGAAAAAAGATGCAAAATATGGTATATTTAATTATCTATATAATAAGGGTGACAAACGAATGAACAATAAAATGTATACAGAGATTGCAAAAGGCGTAAAGTTTCTCTGTGTAAACACTGATAAATTCAAAACAAACTGTATTAAGGTGGACTTTTTTCTGCCAATAGGTGAGTATTTTCCGGCGCAAAATGTACTTGTAGGCTATATGGAGCATACATCAAAGAAATATAACACCATAAAGGCTTTCAACTCAAAAGTTGAGGGTATGTACAATGCTTGCTTTGATACTCATATTTCAGCAGTGGGCGACAAAGTAAGAATAAGATTTTCAATGGAAATTCTTGACGATAAATTCAGTCTTGACGGAAAATCTATTTCAGAAGAAGCAATTGATTTCCTTGTGGAGATTCTTGAAAATCCAAATTGTACGGAAAAGGGCTTTGATGAAGATTTGACAACTCGTGAAATTCGTTTCACTCTTGAAAACATTGAGGCTATGAAGAACGATAAAAGAGCCTACGCTGTTTCTCGTGCTCGTCAATTGATGTGCAAGAATGAGCCTTTTGGAATTGATTACGAAAAACTTGAAGAAGATGTAAAAAAACTTAACAGTAAGCAACTTTTAGATGCTTATAATAATATGCTCCAGACTGCCACGGTTGTAATAACTGCTTGTGGTAGTATTAATGGCGAAATGCTTAGTAAAAAGTTTAAATCCTTCGCTGATAAAATCGAAAACAGAAACCCTGCTACTCTTGAAACAATTTTTGTTACAAAAGCAGACGAAACTCGTTATTTTACCGAGGAAATGGATGTTAATCAGGCAAAACTTGTAATCGGTCTTCGTGCGGGTATGGAAAACGAAAACGACAACTATTTCGCATACAGAGTTATGACGGATATTTTTGGTGGTGGACCGTATTCAAGGCTTTTTCTTAATGTCCGTGAAAAAATGAGCCTTTGCTATTATTGTGGTGCAAGGCTTAATCGTGAAAAAGGAATTATCTTTATTCAAAGTGGTATTGAAGAGGAAAACTACGAAAAAGCACTTGCAGAAATTCTTAACCAACTTGATATTATGAAAAAGGGCGAATTTACTGACGAAGACTTTAAGTCTTCAATTATAGCTCTTTGCGATGCATTTAAAGGTGTTGAAGATTCACCTGTTTCAGTTTGCAATTTTTATAGCTCACAGGAATTTGACGAAGAAGTTATCAGTGGTGAAGAATTTGCAAAGAAAATCGGTGCAGTTACCCGCGAACAGGTAATTGAATGTGCAAAGAAAGTTACTGTTGATACAGTTTATTTGTTGAAAGGGGAGGAAAACAATGACTAATATTAAAGAGATAAAAAATGACCTCCTCAAGGATTCATATTTTGAAATTGACCATTCTTCAGGTTTTAAAATTTTTGTTTATCCAAAGGATAATTTTTCTTCATCCTATGCAGTATTCGGAACAAAATATGGCTCAATCGACACTTGTTTCAAACTCCAGGGAAATGAAAAATTCACAGAAGTGCCCGAGGGTATTGCCCACTTTTTAGAGCATAAGCTTTTTGAAAGTGAAGAGCTTGATGCCTTTGCAAGATATGCTAAAACGGGCGCATCTGCAAATGCTTACACATCCTTTGACAAGACTTGCTATCTTTTTTCCTGCACGGGTAATTTTGAGGACTCTCTTGAAATCTTACTTGATTTTGTAAGCAACCCATATTTTACAGAGCAAACAGTACAGAAAGAGCAGGGCATTATCGGGCAGGAAATCAGAATGTATGAAGATGAGCCCGGTTGGGAATCTCTTTTCGTTTTGCTTCGTGCTATGTACCACGAGCATCCTGTAAGAATTGATATTGCAGGCACAGTTGAGTCCATAAGTCACATTACTGCGGACTTACTTTATGAGTGCTACAACACATTTTATAACCCTGCAAATATGGCTCTTGCAGTTGCAGGTAATGTAACAGTTGAACAAGTGCTTAGAATCGCAGACAAGATGCTCAAACCAAAGGAGAGCAAGAAGATAGAGCGTAAATTCTGCCAAGAACCGGCAACAGTAGTTGAAAAAACTGCTACCAAGAATTTGTCAGTTGCTATGCCTATTTTTGCAATCGGCTTTAAAGAGGATATCAAATCACCATTGAGAACACTTAAAGAGTCAATGGAAAGTAACATCTTGCTTGACATTATTGCAGGACCAACATCTTCACTCTACGAAGAAATGCTTAATGATAACTTAATCAATACAACCTTTGATACAGAGTATTTTGAGGGTTACGGCTATTCTGCACATATTTTCAACGGCGAAAGTGCAGATTATGAAAAAGTTCGCGAAAGAATAAATGAGGAAATCACAAAACTTATGGAAACCGGTGTTGATGAAGAATCATTCCAGAGAATAAAGAAAAAGCACTATGGAAGTCTTATTATGGATTTCGACAGTATTGATTCCATAAGCAACTCTTTAATCAGCGCGCATTTTAACGGTGAAGGTCTTTTTGACCAACTTAAAATCCTTGAAAGCATTACAGTAGAGGACATTAATCGTCGCCTTAAAGAGGCATTAAATGTTGAAAATTCCTCAATGTCAGTAATTAAGCAGAAATAAGGAGGAGAGATTATGAAGTTTTTAACAGACCATACTCTTGTTGAGTTTCCGGGACTTGGTTGGGAGTTTGATGTATATGCAAATTTTCTTGAAATCCCAATGGGTGACGGAGTCATTACAATTAAGTTTTATGGTGTTATTATAGCCTTCGGTTTTATTCTTGCTGCTCTTTTTGGGGGCAGAAAGGCTTATACTTGGAAAATGAGCCTTGACAGTATGGTGGATGTGCTGATTTATGGCATTATCGGTGCTGTTGTAGGCGCAAGACTTTATTATGTTATCTTCCAATGGGATTATTACAAGGACCACCTTGGAGATATAGTTAAAATCTGGGAAGGTGGACTTGCCATTTATGGTGGCATTATCGGTGGTATTATAGTTGCATATTTTGTTTGTAAAAAAACAGGACTTAAATTTGTTAAGTTACTTGACCTTTTTGGTATGAGCCTGCTTATTGGGCAGGGAATCGGCAGATGGGGTAACTACACTAATCAGGAAGCCTTTGGTACAAACACAACTCTTCCTTGGGGTATGACAAGTGATAAGATTGTTGCTTACATAAACAGCAATCAAGCAGAATTTGTGCAAAATGGTATTGAAATGGACCCCAATTTACCGGTACATCCAACTTTTCTTTACGAATCACTTTGGTGTCTTTTTGGATTTGTTGTCCTTTACATTGTTTGTCAAAAATTCTATAAATTCGACGGACAATTGTTTTTAGGTTACGGAATTATCTACGGCATTGAAAGAACCTTCGTGGAAGGACTTCGTACGGATAGTCTTTATATTGGGGACACAACTCTTCGTGCATCACAGGTATTGTCACTTGCAATAGTTGTTGTTTGTACAATACTTACAATATATAATTTTGTGAAACTTAAAAAGTCCAAATCAGCGGAGGTGCAGGAGAATGTATAAGATTATTGATGGTAAAGAGGTTTCCGCGTCAGTAAGAAACGAAATCAAAGCAGAGGTTGAAAACCTCAAAGCGCAAGGCAAAAAAACAGGTCTTGCAGTTGTAATTGTTGGTAATAACCCAGCTTCGCGAGTATATGTTAATAACAAGAAAAAAGGCTGCGAAGAAGTGGGAATGGAGTCATTTGAATATGCTCTTTCTGAAGAAACAACCACAGAAGAATTGTTAGAATTAGTTGAAAAACTCAACAATGACGATGCAGTTGATGGTATTCTCTGTCAGTTGCCACTACCAAAACAGATTGATGAGAAAAAAGTTCTTAATGCAATCGTACCACATAAGGATGTTGACGCATTTCACCCTGTAAACACGGGCCATATTATGATTGGCGACCATTCATTTTTGCCTTGCACACCTGCAGGAATTATGGAAATGCTAAAGTATTATGATATTTCTGTTGAGGGTAAGGAATGTGTTGTAATCGGCAGAAGTAATATTGTAGGAAAGCCTATGGCTATGCTTTTGCTCGGTCAGAATGGTACTGTTACAATCTGTCATTCGCGCACAAAAGACCTTGCAGAGGTGACAAAACGAGCAGATATTCTCGTTGCTGCAGTGGGTATTGCATATTTCGTAAAAGAGGATATGGTAAAAGACGGCGCGGTTGTAATTGATGTTGGTATGAACAGAAATCAAGAGGGCAAGCTTTGTGGAGATGTTGATTTTGAGAATGTTAAAGATAAATGCTCATTTATCACTCCGGTCCCTGGTGGTGTAGGACCAATGACAATTACAATGTTATTAAAGAATACACTCACAGCATCAAGAAATCATTTAATGAATAATGAAGGATGAATATTGAATAATGAATAATTGTAGGGGACGGAGCCCACATCGTCCCGCTTTTAGTAAGAAGGTGAGAAAATGACACAATTTAATGTTACGGGTATGAGTTGTGCTGCCTGCGTTGCGCGTGTTGAAAAAGCCGTCAATGCGGTTGAAGGTGTCGATTCCTGTTCTGTCAGTCTTCTCACAAATTCAATGGGTGTTGAAGGCTCTGCAAACGCCGATAGAATCATTTCTGCCGTAAAAGAGGCAGGCTATGGCGCAAGTCTTAAAGATGCAAAGAATACGGCATCAGAGCCCAACGACGAGTTGAAAGACACAGAAACTCCAAAACTCAAGAGAAGACTTTTTTCATCCTTAGGATTTTTAATAGTCCTAATGTATATATCAATGGGACATGTTATGTGGGGCTGGTGGTTGCCCGAAGTACTGGCATCAAATCCACTTGCAATAGGTCTTTGTGAATTGCTTTTAACCATAATAGTAATGGTAATAAATCAGAAGTTCTTTATAAATGGTTTTAAAGGGCTTTTGCACCGCTCCCCTAATATGGATACTCTTGTTGCCCTTGGCTCAGGCGCATCCTTTGCTTACAGCACCTATGTCTTATTTAAAATGACAGCAGATGTAGAAATGGCTCATCACTATTTACACGATTTCTATTTTGAGTCTGCCGCTATGATTTTAACCCTTATTACTGTGGGCAAAATGCTCGAAGCACACTCCAAGGGTAAAACTACAAATGCACTCAAATCATTAATGAAATTAGCACCCAAAACGGCGGTAATTCTTAAAGACGGAACAGAAACAGAAGTGCCGATAGAACAAGTGCAAAAAGGTGATATTTTCATTGTCCGTCCCGGTGAGCAGATTTCCGTTGATGGTGTGATTATTGATGGACACACTGCAGTTGATGAGTCAGCACTCACTGGTGAGAGTATTCCTGTTGACAAAACAGTTGGTGACAAAGTTTCGGGTGGCACAATAAATCAGTCAGGATTTATTAAATGTGAAGCCCTGCGTGTTGGCGAAGACACTACACTTTCACAGATTATCAAAATGGTTAGTGATGCCGCTGCAACCAAAGCACCAATCGCAAAAATAGCCGACAAGGTCTCAGGTGTGTTTGTGCCGGTTGTAATCACAATTGCTGTAATTACAACGATTGTTTGGCTTTTAACAGGGCAGACCTTCGGCTATGCTTTAGCTCGTGGTATTTCCGTTCTTGTTATCAGTTGCCCCTGCGCTTTGGGCCTTGCAACTCCCGTTGCAATTATGGTTGGTAATGGTGTGGGTGCAAAAAATGGGATTCTTTTTAAAACTGCAGTTTCACTTGAAGAAACCGGCAGAGTAAACACAGTCGTCCTTGATAAAACAGGTACAATCACCGAGGGTAAGCCCAAGGTTACGGATATTATACCAATAAGTGCAACGGAAAATGAACTTTTAGGTCTTGCTTATTCCCTTGAGATAAAGAGTGAGCATCCTTTGGCAAAAGCCATTGTGCAAAAAGGGAAAGAAAGTCAAATACACATTTTAGATGTACAAAATTTCAAGGCTCTTTCAGGAAACGGAGTTACAGGAGAGCTAAATGGAAAAACTCTTTATGGTGGTAGCATTAAATTTATCAGCGAAAAGGTTTCTGTCGATGACGAAACAGTAAAACTGGCGGAAACACTTGCTAAAAATGGCAAAACACCATTGTTTTTCAGTATGGATGGTCAACTCCTGGGCATAATTGCAGTAGCGGACACAATTAAAGAAGATAGCCCAAAAGCTATTAAAGAGTTGCAGAATATGGGTATTCGTGTTGTGATGCTTACAGGTGATAATGAAAAAACTGCCAATGCAATTGGTGCACAGGCAGGTGTAGATGAGGTTATTGCAGGAGTGATGCCTGACGGAAAAGAAAAGGTTGTCCGTCGACTTAAAGACAAAGGCAAAGTTATTATGGTTGGTGACGGAATTAACGATGCACCTGCATTAACAAGAGCAGACATTGGAATTGCCATTGGTGCAGGTACGGATATTGCCATTGACTCGGCAGATATTGTTCTTATGAACAGCAAACTTTCCGATGTGCCTGCTGCAATTCGACTAAGCCGTGCAACACTAAAAAATATCCACGAAAATCTTTTCTGGGCGTTTTTCTATAATGCAATTGGGATACCTCTTGCGGCAGGTTTATTTATAAACCTTTTCGGTTGGGAGTTAAACCCGATGTTTGGTGCGGCGGCAATGAGCTTATCATCATTCTGTGTAGTATCAAATGCGTTGCGACTTAATTTTAAAGATATTCACAACAGTAAAAAAGATAAAAAAATCAAATTTAAATATAAGGAGAAAAAACCTATGGAAATTACATTGAAAATTGAAGGTATGATGTGTCCGCATTGTGAGGCACATGTTAAAAAAGCACTTGAAGGGGTGGCAGAGGTAAGAGAGGCAATTGTAAGCCACAAGGACGGCACAGCAATAGTTACTCTTGATGCAGATGCAGCTCCTGCAACTCTCAAAAAAGCAGTTGAGGAACAAGGGTACAAGGTAATAGAATAAAACTTGTAAGAGGACGTCGACTCGGCGTCCTTTTTCTTTACGCAACAAACTCCAATTTATCTAACTCTTTACGCAATAAAAAAGCCGAACAGAATCTGTTCGGCTTTTTTTGCTACTTAATCTCATTTACATCATACGGTGTTCGTTGATACACAAAGTAGTTGAGCCAGTTTTGGAACAACAAACTGCCTGCACCACGCCAAGTGAGTGGAGGAGTAAGTCGTGTATCATCGTTAGGAAAATAGTTGTAAGGGAGCTTAATATCCAAACCCTTATGTAAATCCCTGAAATATTCACGAGCAAGTGTGTCGCTGTCATATTCGCTATGACCTGTGCAGTAGAAATTTCTGCATTCCATATCTGCCACAAGGTGAACACCTGAAATCTCGGAATATGAGAGAATCTGCAAGTCTTTAATGAGGGCTATATCCTCTTTTTTGGTTTCTGTGTGCCTTGAATGTGGTACATAGAAAAGGTCGCTGAAACCACGGAGTAACGGATGATACATATCAAGTGGCTTGTGTGGGAAAACACCAAACATCTTTTCAGGTAACTTGTACTTTGGTATTCCATAGTGGTAATAAAGCGCAGCCTGAGCACCCCAACAAATGTGAAATGATGAGTAAACATGACTCTTTGCCCAGTCGAAAATTGTGCAAAGCTCGTCCCAATAGTCAACATCTTCAAAAGGCATCATTTCAACAGGAGCACCTGTGACAATCATACCGTCAAATTTCTGGTCCTTTATGTCGTCAAAGGTCTTATAAAATTTGAGCATATGCTCTTTGCTTGTATTCTTGCTCTCGTGAGTAGCAACCTGCAAAAGTTCAATCTCAACCTGCAAAGGGGTGTTACTCAAAAGCCTTAAAATCTGGGTTTCTGTTTCGATTTTAGTAGGCATTAAGTTAAGAAGAATAATTTTAAGCGGACGAATATCCTGAATACTCGCTCTTTGCTCTGTCATAACAAAAATATTTTCTAACTCAAGATTATGTCTTGCGGGTAACTGGTCGTCAATTTTAATAGGCATTTCGTCCACCTCAATTCGTTTTAATATTTGTGCTATGCACAATTTGGTATTTTAACATATTAAAAATATATTGTCAAAGGATATTATATTTTAATTAAACAATATTCTCTGTTTTCATTTTTCTGTAAGTGTGTTTAATTGTTTTATTGAGTATATCAAAATTTGTATGTAAATCTATTGGTATGAAAAATTTAAAGCTTCCCATCTTACCATTTGTTTTCCGGAAAATCAATTCAACTTTTTTTATACCAACACGAGCACCAGGACCAGTTTGATTTGCCTTGTGCATTATCAGGTTTTTATCTTTTTCCCAAACAGAATCACGTGTTGCGAAGGCAACATCAGAAATATTGGTAGATAAACTTGTCATATCAGCCCAGTATATTGCTTTTTTGTATAGCAAACATTTCAATTGAATTTTTTCAGTATCTATTGTCAGGTGTCTTGGAAGTATTATTATCAAAGAAACTAAAGAGATTATGAAAGTAGTAACAATTAAGGATATGAAGAAAAAGTCAAAACCCTTGTCTATACATTTTTCAATGGCAAAAAAAGATAGAAGAGAAAAAGGTAAAGTAACGAAAAGGAATATTCCACCAATATATGTCCGTGCTATATTAGATTCTGTAGTGTTAATCTTTAGTGGCAAATAATATATACTATTATTGTATTCATATTCTCCCATTTATAAACTCCTATTTATACATCAACTGTATATTCAATCTCCAGCCACTTATGCTCTGCATAGTTTCTCATACGAACAAGAATTTCATCTTCACAAACCTCAACATAAAGTCCCATACCCTTATTTTGAATGTCGGCATCACCAACATTGTTATCAGCACCAAAAGCGGGAACGCTGATATATGTAATATTATCTTCGTTTACATGTGAAACTTGATTATCATAAAGTCCCATATGTAAGTGACCGGAGAAATAAACGATTTTGCTTTCACATTCTGTTAATATGGTACGGAGTTTTTCGCTGTCTTCACCGATATGCCCTTCTGCCCACACATTTCCCCAAGTATGGTTTAACGGATAGTGGTTGAGAATAAAAATCGGTTTACCATTCTTTTCAGCGATTTCAAGTTCATCTTCAAGCCAGGCAAGTTGTTCTGAAGAAATATATTGCTGTACTCCTGCATCGGTTTCTGATGATAAAACAATAAATTTATAACCGTTAATTTCTCGGCTGTAATATGCCTTTTCAATATCTTCGTCTACAAATGCGTTGTAAAAACTGATAAACTGATTAGCCTGTGTGTTATAGTCACCTGAATTCTGTGCACTTGGGCAAAGGTCATGGTTACCGGATGTAACAAGCACATTTTCAATATGGTTATATCGGTCAAGAATACCATAGAAAAATGTGTGTTCAATTTTTTGACCATTCATCGTGTTGTCGCCCAAGAAAACAATCACATCGTTCCTTGTAGCGGAGTTTACATCACGGATTCCCTCACCGAAAAGATTGAATCTTTCGGTGTTATTGCCCTCCATATGCACATCGGAAAGTACAGAAAACACTAATTCAGGGTCTTCACTCTTTGGCGAGTATTCCGAGATGTTTCCCGCTGGGAGATAAACGAAAAATGCAAGAATTGTTGCTATTATTTTATAAAAGATATTCATTATCTCAAGTCCTTTGTTTGAGTATTATATTCTTTCAACGCGTTGTATTCAATATAATTCCAATGTTGTTCAAAATCCGTTTGATTACATATAATGTGCAAGTAAATGCCTTTTATCCTTGATGCAAATTGTTACAAAATAACAACCATTTTGGGAATAATCGTATCCTTGTAACCTTATGCTCTTCTTTTTGGTAATTGTTTATCGCTCATAATTACAATATTTCAGCTAATATGCTGTTCGACATTAAAAACCCTTTTGGGGTTAATGCCAGACCATTTTCATTTTTGAGCATATATCCGTTATCAATGAAAATTTTTGATTTATCATATATTTCATTTGGAATATTAAACCCAAATCTCTCGAAAACTCTATTTTCATTGAGTCCCTCAACAAGGCGTAAATTGAGCATTGCATATTCCGTGAAATCTCCACCGAAACCATCTTGGATAGGGGAGTTGCCATTCATAAATGCATTAAAATCTCGGTCAAAATAAAACCTCTTACCATCTAAAAATGAATGTGCCGACGGACCAAGTCCAAGATATTCTTCACAATGCCAATATTTGAGATTGTGTTTGCTTTCATATCCTTTTTTTGAGAAGTTTGAAATTTCATATTGCATTATGCCGTTGCTTTCAAGAACTTCGCACATCTGTAAATACAAATCTGCAGTCAAATCATCATCGGGAAAATTGTATTTATCTTGATTTCTATAAAAATGAGTATTCTCTTCAAGTTTAAGCATATATGCACTGATATGTGGCACGTCAAGAGAAATGCAGAAATCAAGGGTTTCATTTAAACTCTTTTCCGTTTGGTTGGGTACACCCAACATAACATCAAGAGTAATATTCTCAAAACCTACTCTTTGAGCCATTCTAACTGCGTTTTCAACTTGCTTTCTGTCACTTAATCTGCCCAAAACTCGTCTTTCACTATCAATGGCAGATTGAATTCCCATTGAAATTCTGTTTACTCCACAATTGTATAAAGCCTTGAAAAAGTCTTTGTCAAGTCCGTGGGGATTACATTCAACGGTAATTTCTGCATCATTTGTTAAAAAACTTTTTTTGCAAGTATCAACAAGAGTTTTTAGGTTTTCTGCCCCTAAAACTGATGGAGTACCACCGCCGATGTAAAGTGTATCGCCTTTACGCATTAAGGTAGAAATACTTGATTGAACCCTGTCTTTTAAAACTTTTGTGTAGTCATCCTTTTCTGTGTCTTTACCTAAAAATGAGTAAAAATCACAGTAAGGGCATTTGGACTTGCAAAAGGGAATGTGTAAGTATAAACCTATGTTTTTCATACTTTTATGTAGGAAATTGTGTGGCCACAGGATTTTACATACTTAACAAGGTCATCGAATTTCAAGAATACTGTTGCTGTATTGTCGTTTGGATGGCAACCAACAATTTCTTCCTTTTTCAAGTCTGCATCAAAGTAGATTTCCAATTCTTTTTCGGTGTCATAAATAACACCGAAAGGAGAAACAGAGCCTTTTTCAACCTTTAAGTATCTGTCCAATCTTTCATCGGATGCGAAACTTAATTTTGTTGAGTCAATTTCTGCACGGATTAACTGCAAATTTGCCCTTTTGTCACCGTGAAGAACAACAAGCATATTTCTTGTACCCTTAACATCACGAAGGACAAGGTTTTTTGGAATATGACCGTGTTCAGTAAGGCGATATTCGTCAATTTCTTCCATTGTGAAAGCAGCAGGATGCTCAACCTTTTTATATTCAATTTCTAATTCTGCTAATTTTTCAAAAATTTCCTTATTCATCATCAAGTTTAAGCACAGCCATAAATGCCTCTTGTGGTACTTCAACAGTACCGAAGTGACGCATGCGCTTTTTACCTTCTTTCTGTTTTTCAAGCAATTTCTTTTTACGGGTAATATCACCGCCATAGCATTTTGCAAGAACATCTTTTCGCATAGCCTTAACGGTTTCACGGGCAATAACCTTGCCACCGATAGCCATTTGAATTGGAATTTCAAACATCTGGCGAGGAATGTTATCTTTGAGTTTTTCAGCGATTCTGCGAGCCTTTGCATAAGCCTTTTCAGAGTGAATCATAAATGAAAGTGCATCAATAATATCACCATTGAGAAGAACATCAAGTTTAATGATGCTTGAACGCTGATAGTCACTCATTTCGTAGTCGAATGATGCGTAACCACGAGTGCGTGATTTAAGCACATCAAAAAAGTCGTAAATGATTTCGTTAAGTGGGAGAATATAGTGTAAATCAACTCTATCACTTGCAAGGTGTGTTGTGTTCACATAAACACCGCGTCTGTCCTGACAAAGATTCATAATTGTACCGATATATTCAGGCGGAGCATAAATGTGAGCTTCAACAGTCGGTTCTTCACAATAATCAATATTTGCAGGGTCAGGGTAATGGCTTGGGTTGTCAATTTCAATAACCTCACCATTTGTAAGGTGAACTTTATAAATAACACTTGGAATTGTTGTAACAAGGTCAAGGTTATATTCTCTTTCAAGTCTTTCCTGAATAATTTCAAGGTGTAGTAACCCTAAAAATCCGCAGCGGAAACCGAATCCTAAAGCACCCGATGTTTCAGGCTCAAAGGAAAGGGCTGCGTCGTTTAACTGCAATTTTTCAAGTGCTTCACGCAAGTTTTCATAGTCAGCACCGTCGGCAGGATAAACACCGCAGAAAACCATTGGATTAACTTTTCTGTAACCTGCTAGTGCTTCGGATGCCGGATTTTCTGCAGTTGTAACTGTGTCACCAACACGGGCATCGCCAACAGTTTTGATGGATGCAGTAATATATCCAACCTCACCCGATGTGAGTTCTTTTTGTGGCTCCATAGCATTCGGACGCATGTATCCGACTTCAACAACATTGAATTCTGCACCCGTTGCCATCATTCGCATTGTGTCACCGGGTTTAATCTTACCGTCCATAACACGGACATAAACGATAACACCTTTGTAACTGTCATAAACAGAGTCAAAAACAAGTGCACGTAACGGTTCATCATCGCGATTTTCAGGTGGTGGAACAAGTGAAACAATGCTTTCAAGGACTGCCTCGATATTTTCACCTGTTTTTGCAGAAACTCTTGGTGCTTCATCACAAGGAAGACCAATAACCTCTTCAACTTCGTTTGCAACTCGGTCGGGGTCAGCGGCAGGAAGGTCAATTTTATTGATAACAGGTACTAATTCAAGGTCGTGGTCAAGTGCTAAATATGTGTTAGCAAGTGTCTGTGCCTCAACACCTTGGGATGCGTCGATAATAAGCACAGCACCTTCACAAGCAGCAAGTGAACGTGAAACTTCATAATTAAAGTCAACGTGACCGGGGGTGTCAATAAGGTTCAATTCGTATGTATTGCCGTCCTTTGCCTTGTAGTCAAGTTTAACGGCATGAGCTTTGATTGTGATACCACGCTCACGCTCCAAGTCCATATTATCAAGTAATTGTTCGGTCATATCGCGCTTTGCGACAGTTTCAGTAAGTTCCAGAAGTCTGTCTGCAAGGGTACTCTTACCATGGTCGATATGAGCGATAATTGAAAAATTTCGGATATTGTCTTTCTTAGCCATATATTACCTCATAAAATGAATTAAATACTATTTTTAAATCCTTCGCCGAGAATCTGCTTTGACTGTGTAACAATGAAAAAAGCATTTTCATCGGTGGATTTTATTTTCTTAATAAATTTTTGTGTCTGGTTGTCATAACAAGCACAAAGGAGAACATCCTTATCTTGATTAGAGTAACCACCCTGACCTTTAAGCACCGTAACACCACGGTTAAAGTCATTTAAGATTATATTACGGATTTCATTACCTTTTTCAGTTATAACCATAATTGTAGCACCACGGCTAACACCGTAAATAACATAGTCAAGGACTTGTGCGCTGACAAAGGTTACAACTGCTGCATAAAGCATTGCATCAATATTTCGGTAGACGATTCCACCAAGCAAAATGACAGAACCATCAAAAATAAGAACACTTTTTCCAAATGAAAAATGTGGATGGTTGATTTGAATAAGCTTTGCGATAATATCGATTCCACCCGTTGTGGCATTCCGTATAAAGATTATTCCGAGCGAAACACCTACTAATGCCCCACCTATAACAGAGGACAAAAGCAAATCATTTGAATAAACGGGCAAAAAGAAACCTGAGTCAATTATGATTGATGTAATAAATGTTGCCCAGATAGTCCTTTTTATAAATTTTCCGCCCAGTTTTCTTAAAGCGATAATAAAAAGGGGAATGTTCATTACAAAAATTGCAGTACCAATGGGGATGTTAAAAAGGAAATTAAGAATTGTTGCAATTCCCGAAAATCCACCATAGAGAATACCGTTTTTTGCTAAAAAGCAGTTTACGGCAATACTCATTCCAATTCCACCAAGTATAAAAATACCGGTGTCGAAAAGAAATTCTTTTAAATCATTCAGGTGCTTTTTCACCTTGGTCATCTCCAAAACTGTTGATGACTTCATTAAGCAGGAAATTAAGTCTGTCGCTTTCTCCCTTTAAGTAGAGATAACCTAAAAGTGTTTCAAATCCCGTTGCGTAATGATAGTCACATCCGCTTTGGTTCTTTGGTGTGTGGGATGTGTGTGCATTTCTGCCACGCTTGAACACCTCTGTTTCCTTTTCCGTAAGCAAGGGCATAATTTTCCTCATAGCTTCTGCTTGAGCTGACGCCTTAACGGATTGAACCGAAAGCTTATGTAACTCACCAACGGGACGATTGGCTTCACAGACAAGTTTTTCACGAATAAAGAGTGAAAAAACTGCATCGCCCGTAAAAGCAAGTGTCAGGGGACTTAAAGTGTCAACCTTTATATCTTTACCGTATAATCTCATAAAAACCTCTTATGGAACATAATCAAATTCAAGATCGTAAATACTTACTGTGTCGCCTTCAGTAATGCCTTTGTCAATAAGTGCTTGAATAACTCCTCTTTCTTGAATAACCCTCTGGAAATATTGGAGCGACTCGTAATCGTCAAGGTCAGTTTTACAAAGAATTCTGTAAATCCAGTCTGCCTCAACAATGTAAACTCCGTCTTCAACAGTAACGGTGAAACCATCATTACTCTTTTTAGCAATAACTTCCATTGGGATTTCTTCACTCTCATACTGTTTAACAGGTGGGAGTGTGTCAAGCATACGAGCAACTGAATTTATAAGTTCCTGAGTATTGTGTCTGATTGGAGCACAAATTTCAAAATATTCGTAACCTTTATTCTCGATATATTCTCTGAATTCTGTCAACTGTTCGTCGGTTGCAAGGTCAATTTTATTACCTGCAACGATTTGTGGGCATTTTGCAAGTTCAGGATTGAACTTTTCTAATTCAGCGTTGATAGCTTCAAAGTCTTCAATAGGATTTCTGCCTTCGCTACCAGCAACATCAACAATGTGAACTAACATTCTGCATCTTTCAACGTGACGCAAGAATTCGTGACCTAAACCAATACCCTCGGCAGCACCTTCAATAAGACCTGGAATATCTGCCATAACAAAACTCTTTTCAGGACCCATTGAAACAACACCTAAAACAGGAATAATTGTTGTAAAATGGTAATCGCCAACAAGTGGTTTTGCTTGACTTACAACAGAAATAAGTGAAGATTTACCAACATTAGGAAAACCTAAAAGACCAACATCTGCAATAAGTTTAAGCTCAAGGCTTATTTCCCATTCTTCACCGGGAGCACCGTTTTTAGCAAATTTTGGTGTTTGGCGGGTTGATGTTGCAAAGTGGGAGTTACCCCAACCGCCACGACCACCTTTTGCACCTATAAATTCGTCGTCGGTTGACATATCTGCCATAATGACTCCGCTCTCTTGCTCACGGATAATTGTGCCGCGTGGCACTTTGATTATAAGGTCTTGTCCTTTTCTGCCACTGCGTTTGCCACCACTACCGTTAGCACCGTTTTCAGCCTTGTATTTTCTCTTGTAACGGAAATCTGCAAGAGTGGAAAGATTATCGTCAACCTTAAAAACGATGTTACCACCTCTGCCACCGTCACCACCGTCGGGACCGCCTGCATTGATGTATTTTTCACGGTGAAAAGCAACGGCACCATTACCACCGTCACCCGCTTTTATTTTGATTTTAGCAATATCTACAAACATAGTTTTACCTCGTAAGTAATACAATTATATATAATTTCCCATTATCTTTATTATTCTACACTATTTTTATAAAATAATAAATAGGAAAAACAATATTTTTTTATTATTTTTCGTGCAAGTTGTGTTTTAGAATCACCTTTATTTTTTGTTTGACAAATTCAAATTTGTCGAACAAAAATGGAAAAACAACAAAACTAACTCTAAATATGATAAAATCTATTTAAATTCAAACATCTTGTATAAAACATATTGACAACCACAATATATTGTGTTAATATAAGTTTGCAAAGAAAAAATATCCATAATTTACCGCAAATTATGTCCGTAAAAACGGACTGAAAATATAAAATTTTTCGAACATTTGTATTGACATTTGCAAAAAATGGTCTATAATATGACTTGTAAAGAACATTTGTTCCAGTTTGTTCGGTAAAAATTCAAATTAAAATAAATCGGAGGTTGATTTTATGTCAGCAACATTCGCAATCACAACTTTAATAGAATTAGCAGTTTCAATTCTTTTGGTATATGGCTTTATGCACGAAGAAAAGGTTATCGCTTTTGAACAGGCAGTAAAAAGAATTGTAATCGGTAACATCCGTCGTGCAATCCGTATCAGAAATCATAAAAAGGCTGTGGCAAGGGGAGAACATCTCCACTTACATACGGTGAACACAAGAGTTTCTGAAGCAAAAACAACTGTAGCATAATTTAATTTGATAACTCGTTTTCATTTGTTGAAACTTCTTTCACACCTTTCTAAAAGATAACTCCCCAAGGTAAACAAAACAACCTTGGGGAGTTTTCTCTGTTCTTGAATTTTTTCTTTGCTTAAGTTTTATGTAATATTTAAGACAAAACCTTTGGGATAAAACTTTATTTCAGCATTAGGATTTTTTTCGTGAAGTTTTTGCTTAATTGCTGATAAAGTTGAATTAATCTGAGCGCCATCTTGCTTGAATAATGTATTGCTTGTGGAAAGCATTACACAATTGTCCTCAAATACATATTCATCCAAGTCAGTAAAGATTCCATTTAGATTTTCTCTGCAATAAAAGGATTTTATGTATTCTGTTGCTTTTTGGTTTGCTTCTTTCCAGTTTTTAGCATCTTTTTTAATGCTTGAATATACAAGTTTAACAGAATTTAATCTGTCAGTAGCTTGCTCACCATCAATTGAGAAGAAAGAGCATTGCATCTCAAATTCCGCCCAATTCGAGTTCTCTTCGACTAAATTGAGTGAAAAAACACCCTTTGCAGAGTGATTATCACATAAAGATTCAAATCCATCATAAAAGTCAAAAGTACGTCTTATAAAATTCTCATCAATCTTTCCGACATCACCGGCATCAGTATCTTTGTTAAATGATGTCATAAAATATATGATAGCACCGATTAGGCACAAAGCAATAATTACACCCATTTGTGTAATACCTCCTTTATTTGTCGTATTTGGCAATTATTTCGTTTGAACGACCTTTTGCGGGTTCAAACCTGTTGCATGCTTTTTCATCAGCCTGAACTGAATAATTGTTTCTCGTACAATGGAAAGTGGTTGTGTATACTGCACGATAACTATTTGATAAATCGCAATACATACATGAGCCACAGCGTCCCATATAGTCTTTCATTATCATATTTATACCTCTCCTTTCATAACTTATATACAATTATACTCAATATTTTAGGTATAGTCAAGAAATTAAGTATGATAATATTTGCTTGGTGATATAAATGATTAGTTATGAGCCGTTTTATGAGACTCTCTATAAAAAAGGAATAACTGAATATAATTTGATTTTTAAACAAGGCTTTTCTGCCA
Source organism: uncultured Clostridia bacterium (assembly GCA_937898625.1). GTDB lineage: Bacteria > Bacillota > Clostridia > Oscillospirales > Acutalibacteraceae > Fimenecus. The sequence continues at coordinate 58,561 of CALEJF010000016.1, forward strand.
ATACTCTTTACCGTATAAAGAAAGGCGAAGCAATGAGTACAAAAACGCTTGATGCACTTTGCTACGCGCTTGATTGTGAAATCAGCGATATAATTAAATTTGTAAAAGAATAACCGAACAACGAGGAATGTTGTTCGGTTATTTTTATGTATAAAAATGGGCTCCCTCTGACGAGGGAGCTGTCGAATGTGGTGAGACTGAGGGAGAGATTTGGTAAGTGCAAAACTAATTTTCTCTCCCTCCGTCATTTTCTTACGAAAATGCCACCTCCCTCGTCAGAGGGAGGCGAAGAGATGAGGTTTATTCCGCTGTATATTCACGAACGCGGAGTGGTATTCCAATTCCTTCGCAAAGTTTTTTACAATCTTCAATATCTTCCTTGCTGATTACATCAACAACTGTCAATTTAACAGGTGTACCATATTTCTTACACTCTTTTGCAAATTTTAACATGGCATCAAATGATTTTTCACCAAAGGATGGTTTTGTTATTTCATTGTATTTTTCCTTTGTTGGTGCGTTAAGGCTGATTGAAACAGAATCAATAACTTCGCAAATCTCTTTTGCGGTGTCGCGTTTGTTAATAAGGTCTGAAAGTCCGTTTGTGTTAAGACGGATGTTAATTCCCTTGCTCTTTAAATGCTTACAAGCCTCAATCATATTGTCGAGAGCACAAGTTGGCTCACCATAGCCACAGATGATAATTGAGTTGTTGTATTTTGAAAAGTCAAATTTATCAATTTCAGCCTTGATTTCGTCAATAGTCGGGTTGTGGTCAAACCATAAAGTTGTTGCCTCACCAACGCTGTCACCATTGTTGCGAATACAGAAAGTGCATCTGCAAGGGCAAGCGTTTGTAATATTCAGGTAAGCCTGATTTCCATAAGTATATACAATATCAGTCATATTAAACTCCTTTTGAGATTTTAGATTTAAAGTTGATTCTATCAAGTGCTGTTGCGATGATTACAAATAGAATTCCACTTGCAACAGCTTGAATTGTGTTGCCGATTATTGAAAGTGTAGCAGATGCAACTGAATACAGGATACATTCTGAAACAAAATAGCCGAGAATTGAAATAACACCCGAAACAATAGTCATCAATACAACTTTTATACTCAATATTCTTGGTGATTTGCTGTTTTGGCACATAAGCATAAAAGGTAATGTAATTAAGATTTTTATAATTGCTGTGGGTATGGACCAAACTGCAAAACCACCTAAAACATCTGCCAAAGCACCGCCAAGTGCACTTGCTACAAGACAATAGGGGAAAGGGAGTATACAAGCCGAGAGATAAATAAAACAATCTCCAAAATGGATATAACCCTCACCAAGTCCTGTTGAAAACTTAATAAGTATTGTGGAAAGTAAGATGATTGCAGTAAAAATTGCAGTATTTGTAGTTTTTAAAAGTGATTTTCTATTCTGCATTTACAAGCATCTCCAAATGCTTTTGAAAATTCACTCCTGCAGGCTCATAATTAAGTTCTGTCGGAGTATCAAGTATTGATTTTATAATAAAATCTGTTGCAAGATTAACTGCATCATAAATATTCATTCCCTTACTGACTCCACCACAGACAACACTTGAAAAAATATCACCCGTACCCGAATAACTGCCATTTAAAAGTGGTGCTTTTATTACACTTGCACCATTTTTACATAAAATAAGGTTTGTGATGTCGTCGTTGTCCTTTATACCTGTAACGATAACAGCTTTTGTGGTTTCTGAAAGTAGAGATTTTGCCATTTTGCAAATTTTATCAGTCGTTTTTTCATTAATTATTTCGTTATACTCTGCATCACAAAGAATACACAATTCCGTTAGATTTGGTGTGACAATATTCGCCTTTTTGGTAAGTAATTTTACCTTTTTGCAAAGTGCGTCATCATAAGTGTTATAAAGAATACCGTCATCTGCCATTACAGGGTCAACAAAAACAAGTGAATTTTTGCCGAAATGTTCAATAAAATCAAGGATAATATCAACCTGTTTTTCACTTGCAAGATAGCCGGTTAAAATGGCATCAAATTGTGCATTTTGCTTTTTCCAAACATCAATAAATGGAGTTAAATGGTCGGTAAAATCAACTGAATAAAAATCATCATATCCTGTCTGGTTAGAGAGAATTGCGGTAGGGACAGAACAACATTCATGTCCCATAACAGAGAGAATGGGAAGTGCTACAGAAAGTGAACATCTGCCAAAGCCTGAAAGGTCGTTTATAACTGCGATTTTTTTCACTGATTTCACCCCTTGCAAAGTGGATTTTATGAGTATATAATATACTAAAAGTGTCTTTAATAAAATATACAAATTTTAGAATTTTTAAGGGGACAGTTATATGGCTAAAAATGAAAAATTGTATATGAAAATTTATGATTATTATAAAAATCTAATTGAAGATGGCAAACTAAAAGAGGGGACAAAACTTCCTTCAATCCGCCGTTGCTCAAAGGAGTTGGGTGTGAGCAAAACCACCGTTGAGCAGGGGTACATGTGCCTTTGTGATGACGGATATATTCTGCCTAAAAGTCAGAGTGGATACTATGTTTCCAAACGAGGAAACTCTGCAAAAAAAACAGAGTTTAAGCAAAGAAATGACAGTAAAAAAAATGAGGTTTTATACGATTTTTCCTCGTCAGGTGTAGATGCGGAAAGTTTTAATATGGATATCTGGAGAAGATACTTAAAAAGTGCTTTGCGACAAGGGAAAAGACTGCTTTTTTACGGCGACCCGCAAGGAGAGTATGACCTTAGATGCGAGATTGCAAAATATGCGAGGGAAACGAGAAACTGCGTCTGCTCCGAAGATAATATTGTAATCGGTGCAGGGGTACAAACTCTTTTAAATATTTTATGCCCGCTTATTAAGAATAAAAAATCGGTTTGTTTTGATGATTTGTCCTATCGTCAGGGAATTGCCATTTTCACTGACTATGGTTTTAGGGTTAATGATAATCGCGAAAAGAGCAATATAATCTATGTTTCCCCATCATATTCAACCCGATGGGGAGATGTTATGAGTGTTAAGGAAAGATTTGATTTGACAGAGTTTGCAAGGGAAAATAACAAACTCATAATCGAGGATGACTATGGTAGCGAATTCCGTTATTTTAACCGTCCAACACCATCTTTGCAAGGCTTGAATGGTGGAGAGAATACTGTGTATTTAGGCACTTTTTCAAAACTTTTACTTCCATCAATCCGTATAAGTTTTATGATTTTACCACAAAGCCTTACAGAAAAATATAAGCAAAAAAAAGACCTTTATAACCAGACTGTTTCAAAGGCTGACCAGATTGCACTTTGCAGTTATATCCGCGACGGTCACCTTAATTCCCAGATAAAAAAATCACGAAAAATCTACGGACAAAAATCCAAAATTTTGACAGATTTGCTGACAGAAACATTTCCAAATGATGTTAAGATTTTAAAAACAAACTCACCACTTTATGTTAAATGCCGATTTAGTATAGAAATGTCTGCACAAGACTTTTGCAAAGAGGCAGAGAAAACAGGGATTCTTTTAACTCCCGCCAATGATAATACTACATTCCCTGAAATAGCCTTTTCGGTTGCAACAGTAGGGCAGGATAGTATGGAAAATGCTGTAAAAGCCCTTAAAAAAGTAGTGAGAAATAGTTAATAAATACAAAAGAAAACCACAATTTATGTGCTAATCGCCAATAATGTCTATAATAGTATAAAAAATTCAAAAAAAGATAGACTTTTTCCGTTTGGTTTGTTATAATTTTAACATGTACTGTTATGTAATAATTACGGTATTATATTCTTAAATGAGGGTGGGTTTTAATCCACCATAATCAAACAAAGGAGGAAATTCCAAAATGCTCAAAAAATTAAGTTCCATTCCGTTTGCAGGAACACCGGAGCAAGAGGAACAGCTCAAAGCTGTCATTGAAAAGAATAAGGATGACAAGAGTATGCTTATGCATGTAATGCAGGAAGCACAGGGTATCTACGGCTACCTTCCTTATGAAGTTCAGGTTATGATTGCTGAAGGTATGGATGTTCCACTTGAAAAGGTTTACGGAGTATCAACTTTCTACGCACAGTTCTCACTTTCTCCAAAAGGTCAGTACAACATTTCAGTTTGTCTTGGTACTGCTTGTTATGTTAAAGGTGCTCAGGACCTTGTTGACAAAATCACAGAACAACTTGGTATCGGCCCTGATGAGTGCACACCTGACGGTAAATTCTCTCTTGAAGCTTGCCGTTGCATCGGTGCTTGTGGTCTTGCTCCTGTTCTTACAGTTAACGACGAAGTTTACGGTAAACTTGTTGGCGACGATATCCCAGGCATTCTTGAGAAATACATGGCATAATGAGGGAGTTATCTCTTAACATTTTAGATATTGCCCAGAATTCAATTTCTGCCGGTGCTTCGCTTATTACAATTGAAGTTAATGAAAATACAACTCAACACACATTACTTATTGGCATTTATGACAATGGTAAGGGTATGAGCGAAGAACAGGTTAAAAGTGTTATTGACCCATTCTTTACAACAAGAACAACAAGAAAAGTTGGTATGGGTATTCCACTTTTTAAAATGGCGGCAGAGCAGACGGGTGGCAGTCTTGAAATAAAGTCGGAACTCGGTGTTGGTACTGAGGTCAGGGCAATTTTCAAGACGGATAGTGTGGATTTCACACCCCTTGGTGATGTACCGTCCACTATTCAGATGCTTATCACAATGAATACTGACCGTGACTTTCTTTATAAACTGACAGTCGACGAAAAAGAATTTGTTTGTGATACTCGTGAAGTCAAAGCAATATTAGGTGATGTTCCACTTGATACATATGAAGTTTCACAGTGGATACTTGAATTTATTAAAGAAAACACGGAGGTGTGTTATAAATGAAAACTCTTGCAGAACTTATGGCTATTAAGGAAGCAACAATGCAGAAGATGACAGTTCGTGAAGACACAGGCGACGATGCAATCAGAGTAGTTGTTGGTATGGCAACTTGCGGTATCGCAGCAGGTGCTCGTCCTGTTCTTAACGCATTTGTTGATGAGGTTGCAAAAAGAAACCTCAAGGGCGTTACAGTTTCACAGACAGGTTGTATCGGTATGTGCCAGTATGAGCCTATCGTTGAAGTAATTCAGCCCGGCAAAGAAAAAGTAACTTATGTTAAAATGACTGCTGACAAAGTAGCAAAGGTTGTTAATGACCACATCGTTAACGGTAATGTTGTTGCTGAATACACAGTTAATGCTATCAAATAAGGAGGAAACATAATGTATCGTTCACACGTACTTGTTTGCGGCGGTACCGGTTGTACCTCTTCAAACAGCCAGGCAATTATTGAGGCTTTAGAAACTCAGATTGCTGAAAAGGGACTTAGTGAAGAAATCAAAGTTATCAGAACAGGTTGTTTTGGTCTTTGTGCTCTCGGCCCAATTATGATTGTTTATCCTGAAGGAAGTTTCTATTCACAGGTTAAGGTTGAAGATATTCCTGAAATCGTTGAAGAACACCTTCTCAAGGGTAGAATTGTTACTCGTCTTCTCTATGATGAAACAGTAACAGAAACAGAAGTTAAATCTCTTAACGACACAACATTCTATGCAAAGCAGGAACGTGTTGCTCTTCGTAACTGCGGTGTTATCGACCCAGAAAATATTGATGAGTACATAGCTTATGACGGTTATCAGGCTCTTGCTAAATGTCTTACAGAGTATACACCTGAGCAGGTTGTTCAGGTAATTAAAGACTCCGGTCTTCGTGGCCGTGGCGGCGGCGGATTCCCAACAGGTCTTAAATGGAGCTTCACAGCTGCTAATCAGGCTGACCAGAAATATGTTGTTTGTAACGCTGACGAAGGTGACCCGGGTGCATTCATGGACCGTTCAGTTCTTGAAGGTGACCCACACTGTATTATCGAAGCAATGGCAATTTGTGGTTATGCAACAGGTGCTACTGAAGGTTATGTTTATGTTCGTGCTGAATATCCAATCGCAGTTAACAGACTTCAGATTGCTATTGACCAGGCTAAGGAATATGGCCTTCTTGGTAAAAACATTTTCAATTCAGGTTTCGACTTTGACCTTCACATCCGTCTTGGTGCGGGCGCATTCGTATGCGGTGAAGAAACAGCTCTTATGACTTCAATTGAAGGTAACCGTGGTGAGCCAAGACCTCGTCCTCCATATCCTGCAGTTAAAGGTCTTTTCGGTAAACCAACAACAGAAAACAACGTTGAAACATTTGCTAACGTTCCACAGATTATTCTCAAGGGTGCTGACTGGTTCGCATCAATGGGTACAGAAAAATCAAAGGGAACAAAGGTATTTGCTCTCGGTGGTAAGATTAACAACACAGGTCTTGTTGAAGTTCCAATGGGTACAACACTTCGTGAAGTTATCGACGAAATCGGTGGCGGTATTCCAAATGGTAAGAAATTCAAGGCTGCTCAGACAGGTGGTCCTTCAGGCGGATGTATTCCTGCTTCTCTTATGGACACACCAATCGACTATGATAACCTTACAGCAATCGGCTGTATGATGGGTTCAGGCGGACTTATCGTAATGGACGAAGACAACTGTATGGTTGACATCGCTAAATTCTTCCTCGACTTCACAGTTGATGAATCTTGCGGTAAATGTACTCCTTGCCGTATCGGTACAAAGCGTCTTCGTGAAATGCTTGAAAAGATTACTGATGGTAAGGCAACACTTAAAGACCTTGACGAACTTGAAGAACTTTGCTACTACATCAAAGAAAACTCACTTTGCGGTCTTGGTCAGACAGCTCCAAACCCTGTTCTTGCAACTCTTAAATTCTTCAAGGATGAGTATATTGCTCACGTTGTTGATAAGACTTGTCCTGCAGGTGTTTGTAAGAAACTTGTTAAGTACGAAATCGTTGCTGACGCTTGTAAGGGTTGTACACTCTGCTCAAGAAAGTGCCCAGTTGGTGCTATCAGCGGTACAGTTAAGAACCCACATGTTATTGACAGTAATAAATGTATCAAGTGCGGAGTTTGTATGGATTCATGTAAATTCGGCGCAATTATTAAGAAATAAGGAGAGTGCAAAATAATGGTAAATATTAAAATTAACAATAAACCTTATTCAGTACCAAAGGGCAGCACTATCCTTGAAGCTGCTCGTTATGCGGGTATTGAAATCCCTACACTTTGCTACCTTAAAGACATCAACGAAATCGGTGCTTGCCGTATGTGTATGGTAGAAGTTAAGGGTGCAAGAAGCCTTGTTGCTGCTTGTGTATTCCCGGTTAATGAGGGAATGGAAATCTTCACAAATACAGAAAAGGTTAGACATTCAAGAAAAATGACTCTTGAACTCATCCTTTCAAATCACGACAGAAAATGTCTTTCTTGCGTACGCAGCGGAACTTGCGAACTTCAACAGCTTTGCAAGGAATTCGGTGTAGATGTTGAAGACAGATTTGACGGTGAAATGGTTCGTTACAACTTTGACGATTCAGCAGCTCATATGGTAAGAGATAACAACAAGTGTATCCTTTGCCGTCGTTGTATCGCAGCTTGTGACCAGCAGGGTATTTCAGTTATCGGTGCTAATGCTCGTGGTTTTGATACTCACGTAAGTTCTGCATTTGATAAGGACCTTGCAGATGTTTCATGTATCTCTTGTGGTCAGTGTATCGTTAACTGCCCAACAGGTGCTATTGTAGAAAAAGACGATACAGATAAAGTTCTTGCAGCAATTAACGACCCTGAAAAATTCGTTATTGTTCAGACTGCTCCTTCAATTCGTGCAACTCTCGGTGAGGCATTTGGTATGCACATCGGTACAAATGTTGAAGGCAAAATGGTTGCAGCACTCCGTCGTCTTGGCTTTGACAAGGTTTTCGACACAGACTTTGCTGCTGACCTTACAATTATGGAAGAAGCAAACGAACTTATTGAAAGAGTTCAGAATGGCGGAACACTTCCTATGATTACATCTTGCTCACCAGGTTGGATTAAGTATTGTGAACACTACTACCCAGAGCAGATTCCTCACCTTTCAAGCTGTAAATCACCACAGCAGATGTTCGGTGCAGTTATGAAGACTTACTATGCTGAAAAGCTTGGTATGGACCCTAAAGATATGGTTGTTGTTGGTATTATGCCTTGTACAGCAAAGAAATTTGAAACAAAGCGTGACGACCAGGCAGCTTCAGGTTATCATGATGTTGATATCGCTCTTACAACAAGAGAACTTGCTCGTATGATTGAGAGTGCAGGTATCTTCTTTAAACACCTTCCTGACGAAGAATTTGACCAGCCATTCGGTGAAAGCACAGGTGCATCAACAATCTTCGGTGCAACAGGTGGTGTTATGGAAGCAGCTCTCCGTACAGCAGTTGAAAAACTTACAGGCGAAACACTCGCAGATGTTGACTTTACAGCAGTTCGTGGTATGGACGGTGTTAAGGAAGCAGAATATGATGTTGCAGGTAAGAAGATTAAGGTTGCAGTAGCATCAGGTACAAAGA
>CALEJF010000017.1 GCA_937898625.1 uncultured Clostridia bacterium
ACGGCACACCAATCGCAACAGGATATCACAATGTTGATGCTGACGGTAAACTTATTATAGAATGAAAAACATATAAGGCTCCCATTTCAATGGGAGCCTTAATGCTATTTATTGTTATTCATTCAATATCCAATATTGTCAATTCCTTATTTTCAACTTTAAATTTTACCTGTATGTGTCCATAACTCATACCGTATATTCTTTCGTTGTCATTTTGATATGATGGTCTTGGGTCGTGCTTTAATGTTTCAAATAACCCGTCCACTATGTCAAATGGAATTTTACCTAATACTTCATCATCACATTTCACATTAAGCAAACCTTTAGTATTATCTAAGGCAAATCCATTTGATGCTTCAGGACGACTGTCTGTATATGGTAAGTATGGCTTTATATCAAGAATTGGTGTTCCGTTCATTATGTCAGCACCTCTTATATAAATAACTGTACCTATATTTTCCTCAAAATCAATTCTTTCAATTTGTACCGAGGAAAGACCGATGTGATTTGGTCTGAATGGTGAACGAGTTGCAAAAACTCCTACACGCTCATTTCCACCAAGTTTCGGTGGCCTTACAGTCGGCGATATTTCTTTTTCCTTTGTTTCCGAGAATTGCCAAAGAAGCCATATATGTGTAAATTGTTCCAGTCCTTTAAAATATGCTTTGTCTGAATATTTTTTATCAAAAACTATTTTTGAAATAACACTTTTCGTAAGCCCACTCTGTCGCGGAATACCAAATTTTTCCTTATAGTCATTGTAAATATGACCGATAATTTCAATTTTGTATTTTTCAATCATAAAATCACCTCTAATACTATAACATAATTTTTATAATTTTTCTTGTATTTTTTCAAAATTATGGTAGAATAATATTATTAAAAATAAGGAGTGATTATAATGGAACTTAAGGGTTCAAGAACTGAGGCTAATCTTATGACTGCATTTGCAGGTGAGTCACAGGCAAGAAATAAATACACATATTATGCATCTAAAGCAAAAAAAGATGGATATGTTCAGATTGCACAGATTTTTGAAGAAACTGCAAACAATGAAAAAGAACACGCAAAAATCTGGTTTAAACTTCTTCACGATGGTGGTATACCATCTACAATTGAAAACCTTAAAGATGCTGCTGCAGGTGAAAATTATGAGTGGACAGAAATGTACGCAGAATTTGCTAAGGTAGCAAAAGAAGAAGGTTTTGACCATATTGCTTCTCTTTTCGAAATGGTTGCAAAAATAGAAAAGGACCATGAAGAAAGATACAAGAAATTACTCGCTAATATCGAGGGCGGACTTGTATTCTCTCGCGATGGTGATATGATGTGGGTTTGTTCCAACTGCGGTCATGTTCATTTTGGCAAAGAAGCGCCTGAACTTTGTCCTGTTTGTGCTCATCCAAAAGCATATTTTATGGTTAAAGCAGAGAATTATTAAAATCTACAAAAAGTGGAGTGGAAATACTCCACTTTTTTACATATATTGTGCCTTGATTTTATTGACATACAACATATTAATATGGTATTATTTTAAAAGATGTATTTTCGGTTTTTATGGGTGATGAAATGAAACAGTTAATTAAAAATGCAACAATTTTTTATGACTCACAATTCGTAAAAAAAGATATTTTAATTACCGACGGAATTATTGCCGAAATTTCTGAATGTATAGCGCCCGATTGCGCTGACTTTGTCTACAATTATACAGATTATTATGTTTTTCCCGGTTTTACAGATGTACATGTGCATCTGCGTGAGCCGGGTTTTTCTTATAAAGAAACAATTAAAACGGGTACATTGGCTTCTGCTCGTGGTGGTTATACATCAGTTTGTTCAATGCCTAACTTAAAGCCCGTGCCTGACTCAATTTCTCATTTACAAGAACAAATTGACATCATTAACAGAGATGCTGTAATCAATGTCTATCCTTATGCATCGATAACGGTTAATCAAATGGGTGATGAGCTTTCTGACCTTGCGGGAATGGCTGAAATGTGTATAGCATATTCTGATGATGGCAGGGGAGTCCAAAGTGATGAAATGATGTTTAATGCTATGAAAATAGCAAAAGAACACAACAAAATGATTGTTGCCCATTGTGAGGTTAATGATTTACTCCAAGGTGGTTATATTCATAAGGGTAAGTATGCAGAAGAGCATAATCATAAAGGTATTTGCTCTGAAAGTGAATGGAAACAGATTGAAAGAGATATTGAACTTGTAAAGCAAACGGGTTGTGCATATCATGTCTGCCACATTTCAACAAAAGAAAGTGTTGAGCTTATTCGTCAGGCTAAAAAAGATGGTGTGAATATCACTTGTGAAACCGGACCACATTATCTTGTTCTTTCTGATAAAGATTTACAAGAACACGGCAGATTTAAAATGAATCCACCTCTCCGTGATGAAAGTGATAAAAAGGCTCTTATACAAGGTGTTCTTGATGGTACAATTGATATGATTGCTACCGACCATGCACCACATAGTGCAGAGGAAAAAAGTAAAGGTCTTGAAAAAAGCAATATGGGTGTTGTCGGGATTGAAACAGCATTCTCGATTATGTACACTAATTTTGTAAAAACAGATATTATTTCACTTGAAAAGCTTGTTGAATTACTTTCAATAAATGCAAACAAAAGATTTAACATAGGTAGTGAAATTAAAGTTGGAAATAAAGCTGACTTAACAGTATTTGATTTAAATGAAAAATATATTGTTAACCCTGATGATTTTCTTTCAATGGGTAAAAGTACTCCATTTGAAGGTGCAGAGGTTTATGGTAAATGTAAAATGACAATTTGCAATGGCAAAGTTGTTTGGGAGGATAAATAATGTATCAAGGATTTTATGAAATTAAATCCAACAAAAAGTTGACTGACAGTATTTTTGAAATGGTACTTGTGGGTGATACAAGTTCAATTGTTGCACCCGGTCAGTTTATTAATATAAAGCTTGATGGTTTCTACCTTCGCAGACCAATTTCGATTTGTGATTACGATGACTCAACTATCACAATAATTTACAAAGTTGTTGGCGAAGGCACAGAAGTAATGAGTAAAATGAACACAGGTGAGAAACTTGATGTTCTTTGTGGTTTGGGTAATGGTTTTGATACATCAAAATCATTGGACAAGCCTGTACTTATTGGTGGTGGTGTTGGTGTGCCACCAATGTACAATCTTTGTAAAAAACTTATTTCTGAGGGTAAGAGTGTTACTGTTATCCTTGGTTTTAATAAAAAAGATGAAATCTTCTATGAGGATGAGTTTAAAAAGCTTGGTGCTGATGTTAAAGTAACAACTGTTGACGGTTCATACGGAATCAAAGGCTTTGTTACTGATGCACTTAAAGAAACGGAATACTCATATTTCTTCACTTGTGGTCCAATGCCAATGTTTAAAGCGATTGAATCAACTGCAACAACAAGTGGTCAGTATAGTTTTGAAGAACGAATGGGTTGTGGATTTGGTGCTTGTATGGGTTGTTCATGTAAGACAAAATATGGAAATAAGAGAATTTGCAAAGATGGACCAGTACTCACAAGGGAGGAGATAATATGGTAAATACAAAAGTAAATCTTCTTGGTATTAAAATTGATAATCCAATTATTCCTGCAAGTGGTACTTATGGTTTCGGCTACGAATTTGCTGAACTGTATGACATAAATGTTCTTGGAACTTTCTCATTTAAAGGTACAACAAAAGAACCTCGTTTTGGTAATCCTACACCAAGAATTGCAGAATGTAGTGCGGGTATGATTAACTCTGTCGGACTCCAGAATCCTGGTGTTGATAAGGTTATCAGTGAAGAATTACCAAAACTTGCAAAGGTTTTCAATAAACCTGTAATGGCTAATGTAAGTGGCTTTTCAGTTGAAGAATATGCTTACACATGCGAAAAAATCAATGCATGTGAACAAGTTGGATGGATTGAGGTTAATGTATCTTGTCCAAATGTTCATAATGGCGGTATGAGTTTCGGCACAGAGCCTGCTGCAGTTGAAAAAGTTGTTAAGGCAGTTAAGGCTGTTACTACAAAACCAATAATCATTAAACTTTCACCCAATGTTACAGACATTGTATCAATTGCAAAAGCTGCTGAATCTGCTGGTGCAGATGGGATTAGTTTAATTAACACATTACTTGGTATGAGGATTGACATAAAACGTCGTCAACCTGTAATCGCTAACAAAATGGGTGGATTTTCAGGCTCTGCGATTTTCCCTGTGGCTGTCAGAATGGTATATCAGGTTTATGATGCAGTCAAAATCCCAATTATTGGTATGGGCGGAGTTTCTTCTGCAAAAGATGTAATTGAAATGATGATGGCAGGTGCTACGGCAGTGCAGGTAGGTGCAGCAAATCTTGTTGACCCGTTTGCTTGTAAAACTATTATTGAGGACTTGCCAAAAGAACTTGCAAAACTTAATGTTAAAGATATAAATGAAATTATAGGAGGCGCACACTAATGGGTAAGGATGTAATTATTGCTTGTGACTTTTCAAGTAAAGCAGATGTAATGTCTTTTCTTGATAAGTTTACAGATGTAAAACCCTTTGTAAAAATCGGTATGGAACTTTATTATGCAGAAGGTCCATCAATTGTAAAAGAAATCAAGGCAAGAGGACACAAGATTTTCCTTGACCTTAAACTGCACGATATTCCAAATACTGTAAAAAAATCAATGGCGGTTCTTTCAAATCTTGATGTTGATATGACAAATCTTCATGCAGGTGGTGCAATTCCTATGATGGAAGGTGCTCTTGAAGGTTTAACTCGTGCTGATGGCACCAGACCAATTCTTATTGCTGTTACTCAGCTTACATCAACCAGTCAGGAAGTTATGGAGAGAGATTTGCTTATAAAAGAGCCAATTGACGAAGTTGTTATGCACTATGCTCACAATGCAAAAATGGCTGGTCTTGACGGTGTTGTTTGTTCACCACTTGAAGCCGACAAGGTTCATAACAGATGTGGTAAAGACTTTGTTACAGTTACACCCGGAATTCGTTTTGCAGACGGTGATATTGGCGACCAGGTTCGTGTTATGACACCTGAAAAAGCAAAGGAAGCAGGTTCTGATTATATTGTTGTAGGTAGACCTATTACTGTAGCTGCTGACCCTGTTGCAGCATACAAAAGATGTGTTGCTGAATTTGTTGATTAAGGAGATATTAAAATGGAAGCTTACAAAAGAGAGTTTATACAGTTTTTAGAAGGTGCAGGCGTTCTTAAATTTGGTGATTTCACTGCTAAAAGTGGTAGAAAAATTCCTTATTTTGTTAATGCAGGTATGATTAAAACAGGTGACCAGATTACCAAGATGGGTGAGTTCTATGCAAAAGCTTACTTCGATAAACTTGGTAAGAAGGAAGCTGTACTTTACGGACCTGCTTACAAGGGTATTTCATTATCAATTTCTGCAGCTGTTGCTCTTTCAAAAAATGGTCTTAATGTTCCTTTCTTCTTTAACCGTAAAGAAGTAAAAGACCACGGTGAGGGCGGTACATTTGTGGGCTATATTCCCGAAGCAGGTGAAGAAATTGTAATCATAGAAGATGTAATTACTGCTGGTACTGCTATTCGTGAATCAATGGATATTCTTAAACATCTTGATGGAACAAAGGTTATTGCTACATTTATTATGGTTGACCGTAAGGAAAAGGGTCAGACCGAAAAAGGTGCAATGCAAGAAATTGAAGAGCAGTTCGGTTTCCCTGTTTATTCAGTAGTTGATGTTTATGATATTATTGAATATCTTGAAGAAGACGAAAATAACCGTGAAAATGTTGAAAGAATTAAAAAGTACCTTGAAGTAAATGGTGCTAAATAATAAGGAAGATATATTATGAGAAGTCTTATTGATATTCAAGAACTTTCCGTTAATGAGATTGATGAACTTATTGCGGTAGCAAATGATATTATTGCTAATCCTGCAAAGTATTCTGAAAAGTGCAAAGGTAAAATTTTAGCAACGCTTTTCTTTGAACCATCAACAAGAACTCGTTTAAGTTTCGAATCTGCTATGTTTAACCTTGGTGGTAATGTACTTGGTTTTTCAGAAGCACAGAGCTCATCATCCGCAAAAGGTGAGAGCGTTGCTGATACAATTCGTACAGTTGGTTATTATGCTGATATTATTGCAATGCGTCATCCTAAAGAAGGTGCACCAATGGTTGCATCTATGAATACAGATACTCCTGTTATCAACGCAGGTGACGGTGGACATAATCATCCAACACAGACACTTACTGATTTGCTTACAATTCAGCGTGAAAAGGGAAGATTTGATAATCTTACAATTGGTTTCTGTGGCGACCTTAAATTTGGCAGAACAGTTCATTCTCTTATTGGTGCTATGTCAAGATATAAGAATGTTAAATTTGTTCTTATCTCACCGGAAGAATTAAAAGTGCCGGAATATATCAAACAAACTGAACTTGAAGCAAAAAATCTTGAGTATGTTGAAACAACATCTCTTGAAGAGGCAATGCCTGAACTTGATATTCTTTATATGACAAGAGTGCAGAGAGAAAGATTCTTCAATGAGCAGGATTATATTCGCCTTAAAGACAGCTATATTCTCACTCCGCAGAAACTTGAATGTGCAAAAGAGGATTTATCTATCATGCACCCACTGCCAAGAGTGAACGAAATTTCTGTTGCTGTTGATAAGGATCCTCGTGCTTGTTATTTTAAACAAGTTAACAATGGTAAATTTATCAGAATGGCTCTTATTATGAAATTATTGGGGGTTAAGTAATGATTATCGGACAAATTAAAGATGGTATTGTGCTTGACCACATTACTGCAGGAAACGGTATGATTTTATATAATCTTTTAGGTCTTGATAATCTCGACTGTCAGGTTGCACTTATTCAGAATGCTGAAAGTGTTAAAATGGGTAGAAAAGACATCATTAAGGTTGATAAAGTCATTGATATTAACTTTGATGCCTTGGGTTATGTTGACCCGGGTGTTACAGTAAACATTATTAAAGACGGTAAACTTGCAAAAAGACAGAATATTGATATTCCTGATAGAATTGAAAATGTAATCAAATGCAAGAATCCAAGATGCATTACAACAGTAGAACAGGAATTACCCAATATTTTTGTTCTAAAAGATAAAGAAAACAGAGTTTACAGATGTCTTTACTGTGAAAGTAAAGCAGAGTAAAAAATATACAAAAATCCTATGGATTATTTTAATAATTTTGTTATATGCAAAGTGATTTTATAAAGGTTATTTAATTGACATAATTCTACAAAAATTATATAATATTTTATGTTATTTAATAACCGTGTGACTGACGGAATTATGTGGAGCACCACAGAGGAGCACGGTGAGATTACATTTTGCCGACCGTCTGGGCAGTTCTACTTGATTTTTCAGGATAGGGCTGTCCTTTTATGATTTTTTGGAGGTTTTTATGAAAAAAGTTGGTATTGTTATGGGAAGCGATAGCGACCTTCCTATTATAAAAAAAGCAACTGCTGTTTTGGATGATTTAGGTATTCCATATACAGTGAATATTTATTCAGCACACCGTACACCAGAACAGGCTCGTGACTTTTCATTGAATGCGAGAGCAAACGGATATGGTGCACTTATTGCGGCTGCAGGTATGGCTGCACACCTTGCAGGTGCTGTTGCTGCAAATACAACACTACCTGTAATTGGTATTCCTTGTGCTTCATTATATCTTGATGGTATGGATGCACTTCTTTCAACTGTACAGATGCCATCTGGTATTCCTGTTGCAACTGTTGCTATTAATGGCGGTGCCAATGCCGCTTTACTTGCTGCACAGATTATTGCTGTTGAAGATAAAGAACTTGCAGATAAACTTGATAAAATGCGTAAGGATGCTGCAGAGGTTGTTCTTAAAAAAGATGCAGACATTATGTCTAAATTAAATTCATAAATTATTTATTCACATAAAGGAGTTATAACCATGGAAAAAATTTACACAGGTAAAACAAAGGACGTATTTAAACTTGAGAATGGTAACTGTCTTCTTAAATTTAAAGATGACTGCACAGGCAAAGACGGCGTTTTTGACCCAGGCGAAAATTCAGTTGGTCTTACAATTGATGGTGTTGGTGATGTGAACCTTCGTATGTCAATTTATTTCTTTGAAAAAGTTAATGCAGCAGGTATTAAAACTCATTATGTAAATGCTAACCTTGATGATACTACAATGGAAGTTCTTCCTGCAAAAGTTTTTGGTCACGGTCTTGAAGTTATTTGCCGTCATAAAGCTGTTGGTAGTTTCATCCGTCGTTATGGTGACTATATTGAAGAAGGTGCTGACCTTCCTGCTTATGTTGAAATGACATTTAAGAATGACGCAAAAGGTGACCCACTTGTAATTAAGGATGCTCTTGTTGCTCTTGGTGTTATGACTGATAAGCAGTATGATGATATTAAAGAAATGACACAGAAAATTACTCAGATTGTTGCTGATGACCTCAAGGAAAAGGGACTTGTTCTCTATGATATTAAATTTGAGTTTGGTTACGATGCTGACGGCGATGTAATGCTTATCGATGAAATCGCATCAGGTAATATGCGTGTTTACAAAGACGGCAAATACATTGACCCAATGACACTTTCAGAGCTCTTCTTTGCATAAGGAGTAAATTATGGGTGGTTTCTTTGGCGCAGTCAGTAAGAATGATACAGTTTTAGATGTGTTTTTTGGCACTGACTATCACTCTCACCTTGGTACTCGTCGTGGCGGTATGGCTGCTTATGATGAGCAAAAAGGATTACAACGAAAAATTCATAAAATTGAAAATTCACCATTCAGAACAAAGTTTGAGAATGTTTCAAATCAAATGAAGGGTAATGCGGCAATTGGTTGCATCAGTGATTCTGATGCTCAACCTTTGCTTGTGCGCTCAAAACTTGGTTTGTATGCGATTTGCATTATAGGCTTAATTAACAATAAAGAAAAGCTTGTTGAGGATTATCTTTTCTCAAATGGTGGTCATTTTGGTGCCATGACTAATGATGGTATTAACTCAACTGAACTTGTTGCTGCAATGATTAACCAGAAGGATAATTTTGCTGATGGTATCGCATATGCACAAAGTTTAATTGAGGGTACTGCTTCAATTATGATTCTTACAAATCGTGGTTCCATAATTGCTGCACGCGACCGATTAGGCAGAATTCCTGTTTTAATTGGTAAGCGTGATGATGGATACTGTGTTTCATTTGAGGATTTTGCATACAAAAAGCTTGATTATGCTGATTTTAAAGAGCTTGGTCCTGGTGAAATAGTTGAATTTACCGCAGATTCCTTTAATGTTTTAAGAGAAGCAGGAAAAGATATGAAAATATGTGCTTTTCTTTGGTCATATTACGGATATTCAACATCTTGTTATGAAGGTGTAAATGTTGAGGTAATGCGATATAAAAACGGACAAATTATGGCTCAAACGGACAAAAAAAATGGTGTAGCACAGGAAATTGACTATGTAAGTGGTGTTCCGGATTCCGGTACTCCTCACGCAATTGGCTATGCAAATGAAAGTGGAATTCAGTTTGCTCGTCCGTTTATTAAATATACTCCAACATGGGCAAGAAGTTTTACACCATCAAATCAGAGTGAACGAAATCGTGTTGCAAAAATGAAACAAATCCCTGTTCACGATTTGATTAAAAATAAAAAATTACTTTTTGTTGATGACAGTATTGTTCGTGGTACTCAGCTTCGCGAAACAGTTGAATTTCTCTATGAAAATGGTGCAAAAGAAGTTCATATACGTTCTGCTTGTCCACCCATTATGTACGGTTGTAAATACCTTAATTTTTCCCGTGCAACATCGGATATGGAACTTATTGCTCGTAGTACAATTGTTGAGTTGGAAGGTGAGGAAGGATTAAAGTATATCAGTGAATATACCGATTCTTCTTCTAAAAGAGGAAAGAATTTAAGAAATGCTATTTGTGAAAAATTACATTTCACATCTCTTGAATTTCAATCAATTGAAGGTATTATAAAAGCTATCGGACTTCCTGCAGATAAGATTTGTACTTACTGCTGGAATGGTGAAGGCTAATATCAATTAAAAAAACTAATTCTTCAAAAGGAGAACTATAATGAAAAATTCTATGTCAGAAAGCTATGCAGCAGCTGGTGTTGACATTACTGCCGGTTACAAAGCTGTTGAACTTATGAAAAAACATGTTGCTAGAACTCGTAATGAAGGTTCTGTTGATGATGTAGGTGGTTTTGGCGGATGCTTTGACCTTGGTTGTGTTGCTGGTATGGAACATCCTATTTCTGTTTCCGGTACAGATGGTTGTGGCACAAAAGTTAAATTAGCTATTCTTATGGATAAGCACGACACAATCGGTATTGACGCAGTTGCTATGTGTGTAAATGACATTATTTGCGTTGGTGCAAAACCTTTATTTTTCCTTGACTATATTGCTTGTGGAAAAAATGTTCCTGAAAAGATTGCTGAAATCGTTAGTGGTGTTGCTGAAGGTTGTGTTCAGTCAGGTGCTGCTCTTATTGGTGGCGAAACAGCAGAACATCCAGGCTTGATGCCTGTAGAAGATTATGACCTTGCTGGATTTGCAGTTGGTGTCGTAGACAAGCCAAAAATGATTGATAACAGTAAAATGTCTGTGGGTGATGTAGTTATTGCTCTTCCTTCAACAGGTATTCATTCCAACGGCTTCAGCTTGTGCCGTAAGGTTTTTGATATTGATAACAATAATCCTGAACTTTATGTGGAGCGTGAGGAATTAGGTGGTAAGAGTATTGCAGAGGCTTTGCTTGTTCCCACAAAGATTTATGTTAAGCCCGTACTTGCTCTTATCGAAAAGGTTAATGTAAAGGGTATTTCACATATCACAGGTGGTGGATTTTACGAAAATATTCCTCGTTCAATTCCTGATGGATTGTGTGCAAAGATAGATAAATCTGCTGTTAAGGTGCTTCCAATCTTTGATGTAATTGCTAAATGGGGTAATATTCCTGAGCGTGATATGTACAATACATATAATATGGGCGTAGGTATGAGTATTGTTGTACCTGCTGACGAAGTTGAACTTTCTCTTTCTGTTCTTAAAGAAAATGGCATTGATGCCTATGTAATTGGTGAAATTATTGAAGGCGACGAGAAGGTGCTTTTATAATGGAAAAAAGAATCGTAGTCCTTGTATCCGGTGGTGGCACAAACCTTCAGGCACTTATTGATGCTGAGAAAAGAGGAGAGCTTGGTAACGGAAAAATTACTTGTGTAATCGCTTCAAAAGCCGATGCTTATGCACTTACTCGTGCTCAGAACAATGGAATAAAAACAAGAACACTTATAAGAAAAGATTTTGCGGATATTGCATCATACAGTTGTGCTATGAGAGATATTCTCATTGAAGAAAAAGCAGATTTAATCGTTTATGCCGGCTTTATGACAATTCTTGATGAAAATGTTTGCGATGCTTTTCAGAATAAAATGATTAATGTGCATCCGGCTCTTATTCCATCATTCTGCGGAAAAGGATTTTACGGATTGCATGTTCACGAAGAAGCCTTAAAAAAAGGCGTTAAAGTATCAGGTGCAACAGTCCATTTTGTTACTGCTGAATGTGATGCAGGACCAATTATCTTGCAAAAGGCAGTTGATGTAATGAATGATGATACACCTGAAACATTACAGAAAAGAATTATGGAAGAGGCTGAGTGGAAAATCCTTCCTAAAGCAGTGCAACTTTTCTGTGATGATAGAATTGTAGTTGAAAACGGAAAAACATATATTAAATAATCGGAGGTTATCCAAATGGAAATCAAGTCACTTGAATGCGAACTTAATTCACTTCCTTACCATGGTAGAGGTATTATTATTGGTAAAAGTGCTGATGGAAAAAAGGCTATTACAGCATACTTTATTATGGGTAGAAGTGTAAACAGCCGTAACAGGGTTTTTGTAGCAGAAGGCGATGCAATGCGTACAAAAGCCTTTGATGAGTCAAAAATGACTGACCCTCATCTTATAATCTATTATCCTGTAAGAGTTCTTGGCAATAAGACCATCGTTACAAATGGTGACCAGACAGATACAATTTATGAGCTTATGGATAAGCAGATGACATTTGAACAGGCACTTCGTACTCGTGAGTTTGAAGATGATGCTCCAAACTATACACCTCGTATTTCAGGTATTATTAGACTTGAAAATGGTGATATGAATTATGCTATGTCAATCTTGAAATCAGCAGATGGTGATGGTTCATCTTGTCAGAGATACAATTTTGCTTATTCAAATCCTATTGCAGGTAAGGCTAAGTTTATCCATACATATAAATGTGATGGAAATCCACTTCCAAGTTTTGAAGGTGAGCCAAAAACACTTGCACTTCCTGATGTTGACATCGACACAATGACTGATATTATTTGGAAAAACCTTAATGAAGATAACAAGGTTTCTCTTTTTGTAAGATACATTGACCTTGCAACTGGTGAAGCTGATACAAGAATCGTTAATAAGAATGTATAAGGAGAACTACAATGAAAGAATTTGAACTTAAATATGGTTGTAACCCTAACCAAAAACCATCAAAAATATATATGGAAGATGGTTCAGAACTTCCTATTGAAATTCTTAACGGCAGACCAGGTTTTATCAATTTTCTTGATGCGTTTAACTCATGGCAACTTGTAAAGGAGATTAAGGATATTTTAGGTATGCCTGCTGCAACATCGTTTAAACACGTTAGCCCTACTTCAGCAGCTGTGGGTGTAAAACTTCCTGATTCTCTTAAAAAAGCTTGCTTTGTTGATGATATTGACGACCTCGACGATTCTCCTTTGGCTTGTGCATATGCCCGTGCTCGCGGTACTGACAGAATGTCATCATTTGGTGACTGGATTGCTCTTAGTGATGAATGTGATGCTACAACTGCTAAGCTTGTTGCTCGTGAAGTTTCTGATGGTATTATTGCCCCTGGTTATTCAGCTGAGGCTCTTGAAATCCTTAAAGGTAAAAGAAATGGTAACTACAACATCGTAAAAATCGATGCTAACTATGTACCTGCTGTACAGGAAAAGAAACAAGTTTTTGGTATTACTTTTGAGCAGGGAAGAAATAATTTCAGAATTGATGAAGAACTTCTTTCAAATATGGTTACAGACAATAAAGAATTGCCTGAAGAAGCAAAACGCGACCTTATAATTGCTCTTATTACACTTAAATATACACAGTCTAACTCTGTTTGCTATGCTTATGATGGACAAGCAATCGGTGTTGGTGCAGGTCAGCAGTCAAGAATCCATTGTACAAGACTTGCAGGTACAAAGGCTGATACATGGCATCTTCGTCAACATCCAAAAGTACTTGCTCTTCCGTTTAAAGATGATATTCGTCGTCCTGACAGAGATAATGTCATCGACGGCTATATCAATAAAAATGAAGAAGATGTTTGCGCAGATGGAATCTGGCAGAAATACTTTAAGACACAGCCCGAACCACTTACTGCAGAAGAAGCAAGAGCATATCTTGATACAATAACAGGCGTTTCAGTTGGCTCAGACGCATTCTTCCCATTTAGTGACAATATTGAAAGAGCACGCAAGAGTGGTGTTTCATATATTGCTGAACCAGGTGGCTCAATCCGTGACGATGTGGTTATTGATTGTTGCAATAAGTATGGAATCGCAATGGCATTTACAGGAATGCGTTTATTCCATCATTAATCTTCTTGAGGTATACCTATGAAAATAATGGTTGTCGGTGGTGGCGGTAGAGAACACGCTATCATCAAAAAGATAAAAGAAAATAAAAATGTTACAGAAATCTTTGCATTACCGGGCAATGGTGGTATGAAAGATGATGCAACACTTGTTAATATCGGTGCAAAAGATATAGACAATATCGTAAAATTTGCAGTTGATAATAAAATTGACTTTGCTGTTGTTGCACCCGATGACCCACTTGTACTTGGTGCAGTTGATGCTCTCAATGCAGTGGGTGTTAAATGCTTTGGTCCTAAAAAAGGTGCTGCTATTATTGAAGGTAGCAAAGCTTTTTCAAAGAATTTAATGAAAAAATACAATATTCCAACTGCTGCTTTTGAGATTTTTGATAATGCAGAAGATGCACTTAAATATCTTGAAACGGCTCCAATTCCAACAGTTGTTAAAGCTGATGGTCTTGCTCTTGGTAAGGGTGTTATTATTGCGATGACACGCGAAGAGGCAGTTGATGCTGTTAAATCAATTATGGAAGATAAAATCTTCGGTGAAAGCGGAAATAACATTGTTATTGAAGAATTTTTAACCGGACCTGAAGTATCCGTTCTTTCATTTACTGATGGCAATACTGTTGTTCCAATGATTTCTTCAATGGACCACAAACGAGCATATGATAATGATGAAGGTCTTAATACAGGTGGGATGGGCACAATTGCTCCCAATCCATATTATACAGAGGATATAGCAAAAGAATGTATGGAAACAATTTTCATTCCAACAATCAATGCAATGAAGGCAGAGGGCAGAACATTTAAAGGTTGTCTTTATTTTGGTCTTATGCTTACACCAAACGGACCAAAAGTTATCGAATATAATTGTCGCTTTGGTGACCCTGAAACACAGGTTGTATTGCCACTTCTTGAGAGTGATTTACTTGACATTATGATTGCAGTAGAAAACGAAAGTTTGACTGAAGATATGGTTAAATTCAGTGATAAATCTGCTTGCTGTGTTGTAATGGCTTCAAAAGGTTATCCTATTAAATATGAAAGTGGTTTTAAAATCACTGTTGATGATGACTTCAATGATAATCTTTATATTGCAGGTGCTAAGCTTAATGGTGATGATGTTGTAACAGCAGGTGGCCGTGTTCTTGGTGTAGTTGCAGTAGAAAACGACCTTGTTACCGCAATTGAAAAATCATACTCATCAGTTAAAAAAGTACATTTTGATAATGCTTTTTATAGAAATGATATTGGCGCAAAAGCACTTAAAGTATTAAAGGAGGGAAAATAAGGATGGTATATCGTATATTCGTTGAAAAGAAGAGTGGCTTGGATAACGAGGCAAAAGGTCTTCTTAATGAAGCAAAAAACTTGCTTGGAATTGAGAAATTACAGGATATTCGCCTTTTTAATCGCTATGATGCTGAAAATATTACAGAAGAATTGTTTGACTATGCTGTAAAAACTGTTTTTTCTGAGCCACAGCTTGATAATGTATCTTATAGCGTAGATATTCCTGATGCATATATTTTTGCAGTAGAAGCTCTTCCGGGTCAGTTTGACCAGAGAGCGGACTCTGCAGCTCAGTGTATTCAGATTATTTCTCAAGGGGAACGTCCTATTATCCGTACTGCAAAGGTTTATGCTCTTTACGGAGCTTTAACGGAAAAAGATATTGCTTCTTTCAAAAATCATGTAATCAATGCTGTTGAAAGCCGTGAAGCATCTCTTGAATTACCTGAAACACTTACAGTTCAATATGCTGCTCCTGAAACAGTTGCTACTGTTGAAGGGTTTATCAGTATGGACGAATTTGCACTTAAAAATCTCCTTGATGAAAAAGGCCTTGCAATGGACCTTGATGACCTCAAGTTCTTACAGGCTTATTTCAGAGATACAGAACACAGAGACCCTACAATTACAGAAATTCGTGTTGTTGACACATATTGGTCTGACCATTGTCGTCATACAACATTCTCTACACATATTGACAATGTTCGTATTGATGACCCAGCAGTACAGGAGGCATATGAAAGATATCTTGCTGCAAGAGTAGAGGTTTATGGTGAAGAAAAAGCTGCAGCTCGTCCACAGACTTTGATGGATATTGCTACTATCGGTACTAAAACTCTTAAAAAGCGTGGTCTTCTTCCCGAACTTGACGAAAGTGAAGAAATCAATGCTTGTTCAATCCATGTTACAGCAACTGTTAATGGTGAAGACCAGGATTGGCTTCTTATGTTCAAAAATGAAACCCATAACCACCCAACAGAAATTGAACCGTTTGGTGGTGCTGCAACATGTATTGGTGGTTGTATTCGTGACCCTCTTTCAGGTCGTGCTTATGTTCATCAGGCAATGCGTGTAACTGGTGCGGGGGATCCTCGAAAGACAATTGCTGAAACATTAGATGGTAAACTTCCTCAGCGTAAAATCTGTCAGACTGCAGCTGCAGGTTATTCTTCTTATGGTAACCAGATTGGTCTTGCTACAGGTCATGTTGCTGAGATTTATCACGATGGTTTTGTTGCAAAGCGACTTGAATGTGGTGCAGTAGTTGCTGCTGCTCCCGCTTATAATGTACGCCGTGAGCGTCCTGCTCCAGGTGATGTAATCGTACTTCTTGGTGGTCGTACAGGTCGTGATGGCATCGGTGGTGCTACCGGTTCTTCAAAGAGCCATAATATGAAATCACTTACTACTATGGCATCTGAAGTTCAAAAAGGTAATGCTCCTGAAGAAAGAAAAATTCAGAGACTTTTCCGTAATGCAGAGGTTACTTGTTTAATTAAGCGCTGTAACGACTTTGGTGCAGGCGGTGTTTCTGTTGCTATCGGCGAACTTGCTCCGGGTCTTCAAATTGACCTTGATGCAGTGCGTAAAAAATATGAAGGTCTTGACGGAACAGAAATTGCTATTTCTGAATCACAAGAGCGTATGGCTGTTGTTGTTGCTGCTGAGGATGCAGATAGATTTATTGCATTTGCTCAGGAAGAAAACCTTGAAGCATATTGTGTTGCTGTTGTTACGGAAGAAGAACGTATGGTAATGAAATGGAAAGGCAATACTATTGCAGACCTTAGCCGTGCATTCCTTGATACTAATGGTGCAATTAAGCATACTGATGTTGCAGTTAATGAAAAGGACCTTTCAGTATTAAGTAAGGCAATGTACAGCTCATTACGAGAAATGGCATCTGACCTTCGTACGGCAAGCCAGCGTGGTCTTGTTGAGCGCTTTGACTCAACTATTGGTGCAGGTAGTGTTATTATGCCTTATGGTGGCAAGCGTCAGCTTACTCCTGCACAGTCAATGGCTGCAGTATTACCTGTTCTTCCGGGTCAGGAAACAGACCAGGCAAGTGTATTTAGCTGGGGTTGTGACCCTGACCATCTCTCAGTTGACCCTTATACAGGTGCTCATGCATCAATTTATAACTCTGTTGCAAAACTTGTTGCTGCAGGTTGCGATTACAAACTTGCATATCTTACTTTACAGGAATTCTTTGAAAAGCTTAAAACAGAGCCTGAGCGTTGGGGCAAGCCTTTTGCTGCTCTTCTTGGTGCACTTGATGCTCAATTAGAATTAGGTGCTGCTGCTATCGGTGGTAAAGACTCAATGTCAGGTACTTTCCTTGATTTGGATGTTCCACCAACACTTATTTCCTTTGCAATTGCTCCGATTAAAAAGCAGGATGTTATCAGCCCGGAATTCAAAGGAGCAAATCATCCCGTATATCTCTTTGGTGCTACTGACGAGAGCGCTGAAAGTCTCAAAGCTACATGGGAAGCATTCCACAATCTTTGTAAAGAAGGCAAAGTAAAAGCTGCATGGGCAGTTGAACATGGTATCGGTGAAGCAGTTATGAAGATGTCTTTCGGTAATAATATCGGCTTTACTTCATCTGCTGACCTTAAAGGTAACTGGCATCTTGGTATGTGGGGCTTTATTGTTGCAGAGCTTGATGAAGATGTCAGCCTTCCGGGTGTAATGAAAATTGGTACAACGACTGAGGAACCTGTAATTAAACTTGACGATGATTGTGCTACAATAAAAGAACTTTATAAGTTACATACTGCAACACTTGAGGATGTGTATCCTACAAAAGCTAAAGAAGACAAAGGTGAAATTCCTACATATTCTTTCGATGGTAAATGTAGTGTTTCTCCAGCAAATAAGGTTGTTAGACCAAAGGTGCTTATCCCTGTTTTCCCGGGCACTAACTGTGAATATGATTCTGCTCGTGCAGTTGAAAAAGCAGGCGGTGAAGCAGAAATCTTCGTAATAAGAAACCTTACTGCTGAAGATGTTGCAAGAAGTGTTGAAGGTTTCTCTGCAAAGGTAAGAGAAAGCCAGATTATCTTCATTCCTGGTGGTTTCTCAGGCGGTGACGAACCGGATGGTTCAGCTAAATTTATTACAGCATTCTTCCGTAACCCTGCAGTTAAAGAGGCTGTTACTGACCTTCTTGATAATCGAGATGGACTTATGTGCGGTATCTGCAATGGTTTCCAGGCGCTTATTAAACTTGGTCTTGTTCCTTACGGAAAGATTATTGATACTGATGAGAATTGTCCTACACTTACATTTAATAACATCAGTCGTCACCAGAGCAGAATTGTTCATACAAGAATTGCATCAACAAAATCTCCATGGCTCAGCCTTATGAATGTTGGTGATGTTGTCAATGTTCCTATTTCTCATGGTGAAGGTAAATTCCTTGCTTCTCCGGAGTTAATAGCAGAACTTGCTGCTAATGGTCAGATTGCTACACAGTATGTTGACCTTGACGGTAATGCAACCTCAAATATAGACTTTAATCCAAATGGTTCCTTGTGTGCTATCGAAGGTATTACTTCTCCTGATGGCCGTGTCTTCGGTAAGATGGGACACAGTGAGCGTATCGGCAACGGTCTTTATAAAAATGTTCCCGGTGAATATGATATCCGTATGTTTGAGGCAGCGGTTAAGTATTTCAACAAATAATCTAAAACTATAAATATAACCCGAGGCATTTGCCTCGGGTTATTGCTTTTCTTTAAAGTATATAATATAATTAATCAAGAGGTGAGTGTTTTGGCAGTAAGATTAAACGAAAATAAAGAAATTGTAGAAAAAGTTAAAGCCGGATTAAAAGCAAAAGATGGATATTGTCCTTGCAGATTGCTTAAAACAGAAGAATTTAAATGTATTTGCAAGGAATTTCGCGAGCAGATTGCAGACCCTGAATTTGAAGGTTATTGTCATTGTAAATTGTATTATAAATCAAAGGATTAAAAAGAGGCTGTGAACACAGCCTCTTTTTATTCAATATTACTAACATGGTAACTAAGTGTCATTAAACTGTCACTTAAATGTACATTTTCAACTGCAACATTTGGAAAATCTGCAGCAATATCATAGTGACTGAAATTCCAGAAACCTTTAATACCGGACTCAACAAGTTGAGGTGCTAATTCCTTTGCAGCAACACTTGGTATACAAAGAACAGCAACAACAGGGGAGTTGTCTTTACAAAAATTATAAATACCATCAGTATGTCGAATAGGTAAACCTCTCAATAACTGGCCTGAAAGTGCTTTGTTTCTGTCAAACACACCAATAAGATTAAATCCACGCTGTTCAAAAGACATATGTAATGCAACAGCTTTACCAAGGTTACCTGCACCAATCAAAATTGCTTTTCTATTCTTGTTAACACCAAGGATAGCGCCTATCTCATTGTATAAACTTTCGATATTATAACCATATCCTTGCTGACCAAACCCACCAAAACAGTTTAAGTCCTGTCTGATTTGTGACGCAGTAAACCCCATCTTTTGGGATAAATCTTTTGATGAAATTCTGATAACACCTTTTTCTTTTAGTTCACCCAAAAATCTGTAGTATCTTGGAAGACGTTTAATAACAGAATTTGAAACGCCATCATATTTTGTCATAATTTTTACCTCTTATGAAAGTTTTTTTACAGTTTCCATTACGTAGTCACCAAATTCACTACATGTTGCACCATTATCACGGCCTGTAATTGTGAGTTTCTTTTCTTCAAACATACAAATATCAAGTGCCCTTTCAAGTAAATCAGCTTCCTTTTGTTTGCCGATATGTGAAAGGAGCATAACTGTTGCACGAAGCATTGAACATGGGTCCGCATATTGACCTCTGCCTTCACGAATCATTCGTGGTGCAGAGCCGTGAATAGCTTCAAACATAGCATATCTCTTGCCAAGGTTTGCACTACCGGCAGTACCAACACCGCCCTGGAACTCAGCAGCTTCATCTGTGAGAATATCACCATAAAGATTAGGAAGAATAAATACTTTAAAATCTTTTCTTCTTTTTTCGTCAATAAGTTTGGCGGTTGTAATGTCAATATACCACTCATCAGTTGTGATTTCAGGATATTCCTTACCAATTTCCTTACAGATTCTCAAGAATTTACCGTCAGTTGTTTTAATAACATTTGCTTTATTGATAATTGAAACTCTTTCTTTTCCATTTCTTCTTGCATAGTCATAAGCAATACGAGCAATTCTTTCAGTACCCTCAGTTGTTGTAACAACAAAGTCCATTGAAAGTTCATCAGTAACATTAACACCCTTTGAACCAACTGCATAAGCACCTTCGGTATTCTCACGGAAGAAAGTCCAGTCAATGCCTTGTTGTGCTACCTTAACAGGACGAACATTAGCGAAAAGGTCTAGTTCTTTTCTCATGGCAACATTTGCGCTTTCAATATTTGGCCATGGGTCACCGGCTTGTGGAGTTGTTGTAGGTCCTTTAAGAATAACATGACATTCTTTAAGTTCAGCGAGAACATCATCAGGAATTGCCTTCATAACAGCAACACGATTTTCAATAGTAAGACCGTCAATTACTTTGAATTCTATTTTACCGGCTTTAACATCGTCAGCAAGCATATATTCAAGTACTCTTGCAGATTCTTTTGTGATAATCGGACCAATGCCGTCTCCACCGCAAACACCAATGATAATTTTATCAAGCTTTTCAAAATCTACAAAATCCTTTGTTGCTTTAATTTTTTCATTTCTTGCAAGTTGTTCTCTGATAAGAGCTTCGTACTTTGCAAGAGCTTCTTTAATCTGATTTTCCATATTTATAACTCCTTAAAATGATTCTTTTGTGTAATTAAGAAGACCGCCTGCAAGAATAATGTCTTTCTGACGCTGTGAAAGGTCATAATTAATTGCATATTCTTCATTTTTTGTAAGGTTCACAAGAATTGCTGGTTCATTATTTATAATTGCATTCTTAATACCTTTAAGACTTAATTCGTCACCTTGAGAAATCTTATCATAATCATCAGCATTCCGGAATGTAAGAGGCAAGATACCTGCATTGATAAGGTTAGCACAGTGAATTCTTGCAAATGATTTTGTAATTACCGCTTTAACACCAAGATAAAGCGGTACAAGTGCTGCGTGTTCACGAGATGAGCCTTGTCCGTAGTTGGCTCCGCCAATTACAATGCCTTTTCCTTCAGCTTTAATTCTTTCAGGGAATGTCTTATCACAAACACCGAAACAATATTGTGAAAGGAAAGGAATATTTGAACGATAGGGGAGGATTTTTGCACCCGCAGGCATAATATGGTCAGTTGTGATATCGTCACCAACTTTAAGCACTGCCTTTGCTGTAATGTCATCACCCATAGGTTCACTGGTTGGGAACGGTTTGATATTAGGTCCATACATTACTTCAACATTTTTTGCTTCTTCAGGTGATGCAGGCATAGCAATCATATTATCATTGATAACGAATTCATCAGGAAGGACAATTTCAGGAAATTCACCTAATTCTCTTGGGTCAGTAAGATATCCTGTAATTGCGGATGCTGCAGCAACTTCAGGGCTTACAAGATATATACCTGCGTCCGCAGTACCAGAACGGCCTTCAAAGTTTCTGTTAAATGTACGAAGTGAAACACCGGCAGAGTTAGGTGACTGTCCCATACCGATACATGGACCACATGCGCTTTCAAGAATACGAGCACCTGCATCAATCATATCAGAGAGTGCACCATTCTGTGAAATCATATTAAGAACTTGTTTTGAACCAGGTGCAATTGAAAGGCTAACTGCAGGATTAACTGTTTTTCCTTTAAGAATTGCAGCAACTTTCATCATATCAAGAAGTGATGAGTTAGTGCATGAACCGATGCAAACTTGGTCAACTTTAATTCTGCCTATTTCTGTAACAGATTTAACTCTGTCAGGCATATGTGGGCAAGCAGCCATTGGTGCAAGAGAAGATAAATCAATATTGATTATTTCATCATAAACTGCATCATCGTCTGCTTTGAGTTCAACCCAATCTTCTTCACGGCCTTGCGCCTTTAAGAATGCTTTTGTAACATCGTCAGAAGGGAATACAGATGTTGTAGCACCAAGCTCTGCACCCATATTTGTGATTGTTGCTCTTTCCGGAACAGAAAGAGTTGCAACACCTTCTCCACCGTACTCAATAATTTTGCCAACGCCACCCTTAACGGTCATAATTCTTAATACTTCAAGAATAACATCTTTTGCAGCAACCCAAGGGCTGAGTTTTCCTGTTAGATTAACTCTAACCATTTTTGGCATTGTAATATAATATGTACCGCCACCCATAGCAACGGCAACATCAAGTCCGCCTGCACCCATAGCAAGCATACCAATACCACCGCCAGTTGGCGTGTGGCTATCAGAACCTATTAATGTCTTACCGGGTTTACCAAATCTCTCAAGGTGTACCTGATGGCAGATACCATTACCGGGTCTTGAAAAACGAATACCGCGTTTTTTTGCAACACTCTGAATGAATCTGTGGTCATCTGCATTTTCAAAACCTGTCTGTAATGTATTGTGGTCAATATAAGCAACTGAAAGTTCAGTTTTAACTTGCTCAATACCCATTGCCTCAAGTTCAAGATAAGCCATTGTACCTGTTGCATCTTGAGTTAATGTTTGGTCAATTTTAAGTCCAACCTCACTACCGGGTGTCATATCACCGCTGACAAGGTGAGATTTAATAAGTTTTTGTCCGATTGTCATACCCATTTTTGAATCACTCCTTGGACTTTTTCATTTTTTTAACAATCTTTTATAATTTTATTATATTGATATAAATTTGTCAATAAGTTTTATAGATATTAAAACTAAATTTTGAACAAAATATTGATATTATTTTTTTGGTATGATACAATATTTAGGATATTGTGGCAAATAATATAACTAAAATGAAAATTAATCATTTATTCTTTAAAAGGTGGTTATATTATGTGCGAGAATTCAGATGTAAACAATGTTCAAGAAGAATCAGAAATAAATGATAACGGTGGGTTTTCGGTTAATAAAAAAGGAAAGAACATACATTGTATTACTATTATTGGGCAGATAGAAGGACATTACT
This sequence comes from uncultured Clostridia bacterium, assembly GCA_937898625.1. Lineage (GTDB taxonomy): Bacteria > Bacillota > Clostridia > Oscillospirales > Acutalibacteraceae > Fimenecus. The sequence goes on from CALEJF010000017.1 coordinate 23,130, forward strand.
TGCTTCCTTCAACTGATAAAACTACAAAGTATGAACATATTATTCCACAGTTGGTTTCTGTTGATGAAGATGATAATATAGACGGTTTGTTAGTAATCCTCAACACAGTTGGCGGTGATATTGAAGCAGGATTGGCTATTGCTGAGCTAATATCAGGTATTAACAAACCAACGGCATCATTAGTGCTTGGTGGTGGTCATTCTATTGGTGTTCCGTTGGCTGTATCCACTAATCGTTCTTTTATTGTTCCAAGTGCCACAATGACCATCCATCCTGTAAGGACTAACGGACTTGTTCTTGGTGTTCCACAAACTCTTTCAAATTTAATTAAAATGCAGGAGAGAATTGTTAATTTTGTCTGTAGTAATTCTAATATCCAAGCGAATCGTTTTAGAGAATTAATGCTTTCAACAGGCGAACTTGTGATGGATATTGGCACAATTCTTGATGGTGTAAATGCCGTCAGGGAAGGTTTAATTGATAGTATTGGTAATTTAAATGACGCAATGTCATATTTATATTTTGAAATTAATAAACGGAGATGATTATATGTCAATTATTAAAGCAATAATCTTGGGTGTTGTTCAGGGTGTTACTGAATTTTTACCAATTTCAAGCAGTGGTCACCTTTCACTGTTTCAACATTTTTTGGGTGTTGGAGGAGAAGGTTCTTTATTATTTTCTGTTCTTTTACATTTAGGAACATTGATTGCAGTTTTTATTGTTTTTCATAAAACTATCTTTGAGTTAGTTGTTGACTTTTTTGGATTGATAAAAGATATTTTTACAGGCAAATTCAAATTTAAGGAGCTTAAAGGCAAAAAGAAAATGCTCGTTATGTTTGTATTTTCGTGTATCCCTCTTTTGTTCTTATTAATCCCTGTAGGTAATGATATGAAACTTATGGATTGGCTTAGTGCTTTTTCAGAGGATGACAGCATTTTGCTTGAAGGCTTCTGCTTTTTACTTACAGGTTGTTTATTATTGACATCTACATATATTTCCAAAAAAAAGACTCTTACAAGAGAAGTTAATACTTTAGATTCATTTGCTGTTGGATTAGCTCAGGTTTTTGCGGCTGGTTTTCCTGGTATCTCTCGTTCAGGTTCAACAATTTCAACCGGAATGATTTGTGGTGTATCAAAAGAATATATGGTTGAATATTCTTTCATTTTAGGTATTCCTGCTATATTGGTTGCTAATGCTGTAGAACTAAAAGATGCAGTTGATGCAGGTGCTCAACTCGAACTTTTACCTACAATTATAGGTGTGATTGTTGCTGCTGTTGTTGGTGTGGCATGTATTAAACTTTTACAATGGATTCTTAAAAAAGATATGTGGAAATACTTTGGCTATTATTGTTTAATTCTTGGTGTTGTTACAATTGTTTGCAGCGCTTTAGGTTTATAATTTTGGAGATGTTAAAATGGCACAAAAGAAAAGAAAGAAACGTACTGTAAAAAAAACCAATAAAAAAACATCTTTCAGTTCTTTTAAAATGAATAAACAGCTGACTGCTATCCTTTTGTTTTCAGTCGGCATACTGTCGTTTTGTCTTGCTGTAATTGATGCTGATGGACTGTGGGGCGCGTTAAGAACATTCACATTTGGTTTATTTGGTTTTTGCTCATTTATTTTCCCATTGTTCTTAATTGTAATTTCTGCAATTATTGCTCTTGACAAATCAGATGAAAAGACAATTGTTAAATTAATTGAAGCTTTTGTTTTATTAACTGTTCTCAGTTCTATTGTACACATTTTTCAAAGCAATTCTTCTACATATGGCGAAGCAATTCAAGATGCATATAATATGTACAAAATAGATGGTAGTATGCTTGGTGGCGGCGTTTGGGGTGCATTGTTTGGTGGTGTTATTCTTTTAATTACCGGTAGCAACAAACTTGCTGCACTAATTATTGCTTTTCTAATTGCATTTGTTCTTATAATGGTAATTACCAATATAACTTTAGGAAATCTTTTTAAAGGTGTTTCAAAGCCTGTAAAGAAAATTGGCGAGTTTACAGGAGAAAAGATTACCGAGTATGGTGAAAAAATTGAACAGCGAAATGTTGAAAGAGAAAAAAGAAGAAAAGAATTCAATCCCGATGTACCATTGGGTCCCGAACCGGAAGCAATTGTTAAATCTGACGATACAGATGATAATCTTATATCTTTTTCGTCTGTCAAGGGAACTCAAATCGATTCTCAATTATCAAAGTCAGATGATGTTGAAGCAGACACAAAAGAAAAGGTTATTAATCTTGACGACATAATAAAGAAAAGCACAGAAAATAAAACTGTTGAAACAAAACCAAAAGAACAGCTTAAAATTAAGGAAGTAGAAGAAACTGAAAAGGATAACTTTGACAATGAAGAAATTAGACCATATATTCTCCCTTCTTTAGACTGTCTTAGCCTTCCTAAAAACAATAATATGGCTGGTTTTGAAAATGAGCTTAAACAAAATGCCAACAAACTGGTTGAAACATTAAAAAGCTTTGGTGTTGAAACAAGAATTGTTGATATTGCTCGTGGTCCATCAGTTACAAGATATGAAATTCAACCTGCCGCAGGTGTTAAAATTAGTAAAATTACAAATCTTGCTGATGATATTGCCTTGAATTTAGCTGCTTCAGGCGTGCGTATTGAAGCACCGATTCCTAATAAAGCGGCTGTTGGAATAGAAATTCCAAATAAAAACCGCCAGTCTGTTACTCTGCGTGAAGTCGTCGATACTCCTGCATATAAAAATGCTAAATCAAAATTGACGGTTGCGTTAGGTAAAGATATTACAGGTGAATTTGTCTATTCAGACCTTGTTAAAATGCCACACCTTCTTATTGCAGGTACAACCGGTTCAGGTAAATCGGTTTGTCTTAACTCGATGATTGTGAGTATTCTTTATAATGCTACTCCTGACGAAGTTAAGCTTTTAATGATTGACCCTAAACAGGTTGAATTTACAATTTATAACGGTATTCCGCATTTGCTTGTTCCGGTTGTTTCTGACCCAAGAAAAGCATCAGGTGCTCTTGCTTGGGCGGTTACAGAAATGCTTACACGATATAAGACATTTTCTGAAAACAGTGTTCGCGACATCTCAGGATACAACAGTATTTGCGAAAGTCAAGGCAAAAAGAAAATGCCACAGATTGTTATCTTCATTGATGAGTTGTCCGACCTTATGATGGCAGCGCCAAATGAAGTTGAAGATTCAATTTGTCGTCTTGCACAGATGGCTCGTGCTGCAGGTATGCACCTTGTAATTGCAACTCAAAGACCATCAGTTGATGTTATTACTGGTATTATTAAAGCAAATATCCCAAGTAGAATTTCTCTTTCGGTTTCATCACAAGTTGATTCCCGTACAATTATTGATTCTGTTGGTGCTGAAAAATTACTTGGTAATGGTGATATGCTTTATTATCCTGTTGGAATTCCAAAACCTATTCGTGTACAAGGGTGCTATCTTTCAGATAAAGAAGTTGAAAATGTAGTAACATTCATAAAAAATCAGGAACAATCCGTTTATGATGATAATGTTATGAAGGAAATCGACCGACAAGCTGCAAATACAGGTTCAAAGAAGAAAGAAATGTCTTCGGCGGATGATGGTGAAGATGGACCGGCAGATGAGATGTTGCCAAAGGCTATTGAGGCTGTTATTGAAGCACAATCTGCGTCAACTACATTACTTCAAAGAAAGCTTAAATTAGGATATGCCCGTGCAGCAAGAATAATTGATGAACTTGAAACCCGTGGTATAATTGGTCCTTATGAAGGAGCAAAACCTCGTAAAGTTCTTGTTTCAAAACAACAGTGGTACGAAATGAATGCATTAGCACAAGGCGGTGCGGACAAGCCCTATGGCGAAAATGAAGAGGATAATAGTGAAGAATAATACTTTTTTACCTATTTCAAAAAATGATATGATTTCCCGAGGCTGGGATGAAGTTGATTTTGTTTATGTATCAGGTGATGCATACGTCGACCATCCCAGCTTCGGCGTGTCTATAATTACAAGAGTTCTCGAGAATGCAGGTTATAAAGTAGGTGTAATATCTCAACCTGATTGGAGAAAAACTGACTCGTTCAAGGTGTTTGGCAAACCAAGACTGGGTTTCTTCGTTTCATCGGGTAATATCGATTCAATGGTTGCCCATTATACCGTTGCAAAGAAAAAAAGAAGCACAGATGCCTATTCACCGGGTGGCAAAATGGGTTTAAGACCTGACAGGGCAGTTATTGTTTATTGCCAGAGAATACGCGAAATTTATGGAGATATTCCAATTGTTATTGGTGGATTAGAGGCATCACTCCGTCGCTTTGCACATTATGACTATTGGGATGATAAAATAAGACCATCCATTCTTTTTGATTCGGGTGCAGACTTGATTTCGTATGGTATGGGTGAAAAGCAGACCGTACAGATTGCAAACAGATTAGATAACGGTGAAAACATTAAATCAATAACTGATATTAAAGGAACTTGCTATACTGTGCCGGTTACTGAAACACCATACAAGGGCGTTGAATGTCCATCGTATGATAATGTATTGAATTCAAAAAAAGAGTATGCGATTTCTTGCCGAATTCAGCAAGACGAGCAGGACCACATTCGTGGTAAAGTTATAAAACAACGCCACGGCAAAATGATGCTTGTTCAAAACGAACCTATGGAGCCCTTAACCACGCAAGAACTTGATGATGTTTATTCTTTACCATATATGCGTACTTACCATCCTTCTTACGAGAAAGATGGGGGAGTACCTGGTATTCTTGAAGTTGAATTTTCTATTACACATAATCGTGGTTGTTTTGGTGCTTGTAATTTCTGTTCAATTGCATTTCATCAAGGCAGATATGTTACTTGTAGAAGTAAGGAATCAATAATTAAGGAAGCAAAGCTTTTAACTGAATTAGATGGTTTTAAAGGATATATTCACGATGTTGGTGGACCAACCGCCAATTTCAGAAGGACCTCCTGTGATATTCAACTTAATAAAGGACTTTGTAAAGGCAAAAAATGTCTTGCACCTAATCCATGCCCAGCATTAGTTTCAACACATGAGGAGTATCTTGATATCCTCCGCGATATTCGTAATTTACCAAAAGTTAAAAAAGTTTTTATTCGTTCTGGCATAAGGTATGACTATATGCTTTGTGACAAAAATGACTCATTTTTTAAGGAACTTGTTAAATATCATGTCAGCGGACAATTGAAGGTTGCACCCGAACATTGTTCAGCTGCTGTTCTTGATAAAATGGGTAAACCACACATAAAGGCATATAAGGAGTTTTCGAAAAAATACTTTGATTACACTAAATCAATCGGTAAAGAACAATACCTTGTTCCGTATCTTATGTCATCTCATCCGGGTGCAACACTAAAAGATGCTGTAGAACTTGCTGAATTTATTCGTGATGAAAAACTACATCCTGAGCAAGTTCAAGATTATTATCCAACTCCGGGAACAATATCTACTGCGATGTATTATACCGAACTTGACCCATATACAATGGAAAAAGTTTATGTTGCAAAATCTCCTCACGATAAAGCTTTGCAACGTGCTTTAATGCAATACTTTAACCCTAAGAATTACGATTTGGTATATGAGGCGTTAAAAAAAGCAGGAAGAAATGATTTGATTGGGACATCTGCTAAATGTCTTATTAAACCAAAGTATAATGATAAACCAAATACAAACAAGGCAAAAGGATATGACAAAAAAAGAAAGACAGTTGTACAAAAGAGGAAGAAAAAATCCTGACGGATATAAAAAGATTCCTACTATTTTCAAGATAAAGTATAAGAAAAAAATCCTTGTAACCTCTTTACTTATTCTTATTTTTTCTATCGTTTTTAATATTATTATAGGACTTAATATACTGCCTGTTCATGTTTTGTATAGTAAACTTGGAATCATCAAAGGTATAGAAAAACAAGATTCTGATTTTACAATTTACTATCTTGATGTGGGACAAAGTGACTGTTCAATTATTATCTGTGATGGTAAAGTAATGATGATTGATGCAGGTACAAAAAGTCAAAATGTAAAAATCAAAAGTGCTTTATTCGTTTTAGGTATTGATAAAATTGATTATTTGATTGTTACACATCCTCACGATGACCATATGGGAAATGCAGCTGAATTAATCAGAGAATATAATGTTGAGAGTATTGTTATGCCGAGAATATCAAAAGAGAATCAGGTTGATACCTTGACTTTTAATAATTTGATTAATTCAATTGCAAAATATAATGTTAATCCCATGACCGCTTCTTCAGGCGAAAGAATAAATCTTGGTAGAGCAACTATTGATTTTATTGCACCTTTTGAACAAAACGATAATTTGAATAATATGTCAATAGTTTTAAAAGTTACTTTCGAGGAAACATCTTTCCTTTTTCAAGGTGATGCAGAAGAAACGATTGAAAATCAAATTGTTAGCAGTAATATAGATGTTTCTTCAGATGTTATTAAGGTTGGTCATCACGGAAGTAATACATCATCGACTGTTGAATATTTGGAAAAAGTAAATCCTTCAGTAGCCATTGTTTCGTGTGGAGCAGATAATACATTTAAACATCCTAATAAACAGACAATTGATACACTTGAAGAACAACATATTAAAACCTACATTACTGCCTATAACGGCAACATAACAGTTACTTCTGATGGTGAATCTATTGATGTTACATATGAAAATAAAAATGTATAAAAATTACAAAAAACTATTGCATTAATGATTTCGTTGTGATATAATTTTTCAGCAATTCGCATGTGCGGTGATTTTGTCGGTATTGCATTATATATGTCCCGCCAGAAGTTGACCCGTACAGAGGATAAAATAAGGAGGAAAAAAACATGTCAGTAGTATCTATGAAACAGTTACTCGAGGCAGGTGTTCATTTTGGACACCAGACAAGAAGATGGAACCCTAAAATGGCTGAATACATCTTCACTGAAAGAAATGGTATTTATATCATTGACCTTCAGAAAACAGTAAAAAAACTTGAAGAGGCTTACAAAGTAATCAAAGAAGTTGCTGAAAACGGCGGCGAGGTTCTTTTCGTAGGCACAAAGAAGCAGGCTCAGAGCTCAGTTAAGGAAGAAGCTATGCGTTGTGGTATGCCTTTCGTTAACGCACGTTGGCTCGGCGGTATGCTCACAAACTTCACAACTATTAAGCAGAGAATTAAGAGACTTGCTCAGCTTCAGGCAATGAAAGAAGATGGCACATTCGACCTTCTTCCTAAAAAAGAAGTTGCCAAGTATGAGCTTGAGATTGAAAAGCTTGAGAAGTACATTGGTGGTATCACAGAAATGAAGAAGCAGCCTGCTGCTATGTTCGTTGTTGACCCAAGAAAAGAAAAGATTGCAGTTGCAGAAGCTAAAAAACTTGGTATTCCTGTAATCGCTATCGTTGACACAAACTGTGACCCTGATGATGTTGATTATGTTATCCCAGGTAATGACGATGCTATCCGTGCAGTAAAACTTATTGCAGGTGCAATGGCTGATGCTGTTATCGAAGGCAGACAGGGTGAGCAAATGGAAGTTGCTGTTGAAACAGAAGAAACAGTAGCTGAAGAAGTTGCTGAGTAATTATTGAATTTATAGCCCGTGGCATAATCGTTACGGGCTATTCTTAAAACCATAAAAATTGGAGGAAAAGAAAATGGCATTTACTGCAAAAGACGTTCAGGCTCTTCGTGAGAAGACAGGCGTTGGTATGATGGATTGTAAAAAAGCTCTTGTTGAAGCTGATGGCGATATGGACAAGGCTGTTGATATTCTTAGAGAAAAAGGTCTTGCTTCTGCTGCTAAAAAAGCAAGCCGTGTTGCTGCAGAAGGTGTAGTTGCTGCTTACAGTGACGCTAATGCTGGTGCTCTTGTTGAAATCAACTGTGAAACAGACTTCGTTGCAAAGGGTGAACCATTTGTTAATCTTGCGGCTAAAGTTGTTAAGACAGTTGTTGCTACAAAACCTGCTGATGTTGATGCTCTTCTTGCTACAAAAGCAGTTGATTCTGACAAAACAGTTGAAGAAGAAGTTCAGGAAGTTTTCCTTGCTCTTCGTGAAAATATGAAAGTTCGTAGATTCGCTCTTGTTGAAGGACATACTGCAACATATATCCACGCAGGGGGTACTGTTGGTGTTATCGTTGCATTTGATACTGATGATGCAACAGCAGCAAAAGCTGAATTTGATGCAATGGGTAAAAACGTTGCAATGCAGATTGCAGCTATGAATCCAGAATATTTAGGTAAATCAGATATTTCTGATGATGAACTTGCTAAGATGAAATCTATCACAATTGATAGTGCACTCAATAAGCCTGATTCACTTCCAGTACCAATTCTTAATAGCATTATTGCTGAAGCAATCAATGATAAGAAGTGGAGTGATGAAGACGCTAACATCTACAATGGTCTTGACCAAAAACAGAGAAAGAACTTTGTTAACTTCATTTCAAAAGAAGCTTATGCAACAATGGCTGAAATCGCAGTTTCACATAAAGCCGAAATCTCTGAAAACAAAATTTTCGTTGGTCTTGTTCAGGGTCGTCTTGCAAAGCAGATTAAAGAAGTTTGTCTTCTTGAGCAGACATTTGTTCGTTCAGACCTCTTTGATGGTGCAGTTAGCGGTTACGTGGATTCAGTCGCAAAAGAACTTGGCGCTGACATCAAGGTAACTAGCTTTGTTCGTTTTGAAAAAGGCGAAGGCATTGAAAAGAAAGAAGAAAACTTTGCTGCTGAAATCGCAAGCATGATGTAATTTGTTTATAAAGTCCATTAAAGCGTACAGTTTATTCTGTGCGCTTTATTTTTTTGCTTGTAAATTATTTATTATTAATGTAAAATTATATTGTATAGAATAAACCCATATAATTTATGGGTGATTAGTTTGAAGAAGTATATTTCAATTATTCTTACAACCATTGTTATTATATTCAGCTTATTATTTTGTAAAATACAACAAGTTTCTTCCGATAATCTTACTCTAAGTGAAATTCCTGTCATAATTATTGACGCGGGACACGGAGGGGAAGATGGTGGAGCTGTTGCTGATGATGGAACTGTTGAAAAGAATTTGAATTTACAAATTGCTTTAAGACTTAATGGCATTCTGTCAATAATGGGTTATAAAACGCATCTTGTTCGTACAACTGACACAGCAATACATTCCTCTGGAGACACCATACGACAAAGGAAAATTTCTGATATTAAAAATCGTTATGCTATAATGAATCAATACACTAATTGCTTATATATCAGTATTCATCAAAACAAATTCAGTGATAAAAGTGTTCGTGGAGCACAAACATTTTACTCTCCCAACAACAACGAAAGCAAGTTTTTAGCGGATTTCATCCAAAAATCTATTTCAAATCATTTACAAACTGACAATAATCGTGTTATAAAAAAATCAGGTACAAATATTTATCTTCTTCATAATGCAACAAGACCTACGGTTATGGTGGAATGTGGTTTCATATCTAATGATGAAGAACTTGCTAATTTAAAAAGTAATAAATATCAGGGAAAAATGGCAATATCAATTGCCTTTGGAATAATAAATTATAATGTTTCGGAGGTCAAAAATGGCTCAGAAATATAAATCAGTATATATTTGTAGTGAATGTGGTTATGAAACTCCACGATGGCTTGGACAATGTCCTGGTTGTAACGAGTGGAACACATTAAATGAAGAAATCAAAACAGTTATAAAGGATAAACCTCTGTCAAAGAGTTTTGTTGGCTCAAATCGTGGCAGAGTATATCCTCTTGCTGAAATCACAGCTGATACAGGCCATAGATACAACACCGGATTAAAAGAGCTCAACAGAGTTTTAGGTGGCGGACTCGTCAAAGGTTCTGTTGTGCTTTTAAGTGGTGACCCCGGTATTGGAAAGTCAACAATTCTTTTGCAAATTTGCGAGTATTTAGGCGATGAATTGAAGATTTTGTATGTTTCAGGAGAAGAATCTGCACATCAGATTAAACTTCGCGCTTCAAGACTTGGTGTTTTTACTGAGAATTTGTCAATTCTTTGTGAAACTGACGCACAGTATATTTGCGATTATATTCAATCCGAAAAACCTGATGTTGTAATTGTTGACTCTATCCAGACAATGGAGATTAGTGAGTTGAACTCATCTCCGGGAAGTGTTACACAAGTTCGCGAATCTACAAATTTATTTACAAGAACTGCAAAGGCATCAAATATTCCGATTTTCCTTGTAGGTCATGTAAATAAAGACGGTAATATTGCAGGTCCAAAAGTTCTTGAACATATTGTTGATTGTGTTCTTTATTTTGAAGGTGACAGAAACACCTCTTACCGTATTTTAAGAGCTGTTAAAAACCGTTATGGCTCTACAAATGAAATTGGTGTTTTTGAAATGCTTGATAATGGACTTTGTGAGGTTGAAAACCCATCTTTAATGCTTATTTCAGGCAAACCGCAAAATGTATCGGGCACTTGTGTTGCGTGTCTTATGGAAGGTTCTCGACCTATTCTTGCAGAAGTTCAAAGCCTTGTTACACCAAGTGGGTTTGGTAATCCTCGAAGAATGGCAACTGGAATTGAATATAACAGAATGGCGATGCTTATCGCTGTACTTGAAAAAAGATGCGGATATTTCCTTGGAAATATGGATTGTTACACAAATGTTATTGGTGGATTGCACATTGACGAAACTGCAGCCGACTTGTCAATTGCATTGGCTGTTGTTTCAAGCCTTAAAGATGTTGTTGTTCCAGAAAAGACTCTTGCATTTGGTGAAATTGGATTAGCGGGAGAAATTCGTTCGGTTAATTGCTGTGAACAGAGAATTAAAGAGGCGGCAAAATTAGGCTTTGAAAAATGTGTTATTCCGTATCACAACTTTACAAAACTGCCTAAATATTTATTTAATGAAATTGAGATTGTTCCTGCAAAGAATATTAGACAAGCATTTGAGGCGATTATGAATTGAGCGAGAGATTTTTAGTAAGTCCTATTCTTCCTGAAAACAAGGTTACAACCGTATTTGCAAATATTGACGATATTACCCTTAAAAAGCTTTTTGAAGATTTGTCTATAAAAGTTGTTAATGTAGTTGAAAATCCGCTTTTAGACACACCTATAAGTAAACATGCCGACATTTTAGCAAATTATGTTGGGAAATCAACTTTTTTGGTAGATACAAGTCAAAAAGAACTATGTAAATTTATCGAAAATAATAGCGGGAAATATGTTATTATTGATAATATTAAATCACCATATCCAAGTGACTGTTTGTTGAATTTTGCAGATATTGGTGATTATATAATATGTAACCAATCAATTTTGACAAAAGAAATTGCCGATTTATTACCTCAAAAACAGATTATTGATGTAAAACAAGGTTATTCAAAATGTTCTGTTTGCATTTGTAAATATAACACCATCATAACAGACGATATTTCAATATATAACGCCGTTTCTTGTTATGATAATATAAATTCATTACTTGTTGAAAAGGGTAGTGTACACATAAATAAATACAGTTATGGATTTATAGGTGGATGTTGTGGGTTAGTTGATAAAAATGTACTTTTATTTAATGGTGATTTATCTACACATTCAGACTTTGACAAAATCAAAAATTTCCTGTATGATAATAGTATTAAATATATTGATATTAAAGGTAAACCTTTAACTGATATAGGAAGTATTATTCCAATTATGGAAAAAGACGGTGAATAAAATGAAAAAAGGTTATTTTATCTCATATTTAGGTGCAGTGGCAACAATGGGAATTGTTCTTACAAAAGCGAGTAAAATGACAAAGAAATATGGTCAACCAATAAAAGAAAAGAAGAAAATGTCAGTTGATAGATTAGCAAAAACTGTAGAAAAAGGTGTTAATTTATTGTTTGATAAGGTTATTAAATAGTTGTATTTAATTATTCAAAGCATCTCTTCTTTATAGAGGTGCTTTATATATTTTGATGAAATTATGAAGAAAGTAATTATAATAGGTTGTCCCGGTTCAGGGAAAACAACATTTGCTGAAAAACTACATAAATGTACAGAATTACCATTGTATCATCTTGATGCTATATGGCATAAGCCAGATAAAACTCACATATCAAGAGAAGATTTTGATGAAAGAATACAAGAAATATTTAATAATGATAAATGGATAATTGATGGTAATTATAAAAGAACAATTGAAATGCGACTTAAAGAATGTGACACGGTTTTTCTCTTTGATTTACCCACAGAAGTTTGTTTGCAGGGAGCAACGGAAAGAATCGGAAAAGGTCGTTATGATTTGCCTTGGCTCGAAACAGAATTAGACCCTGAATTCAAGCAGTTTATTGAAGAATTTTCCGAAAAAACATTACCATATATTTATGAGCTAATCGAGAAATACAAAGAAGAAAAACAAGTTATAGTATTCAAATCAAGAAAAGAAGCGGATGAATATATAATCGAAAAAAGTATGGTGTAATAAAATGAATAATTACCTTAAAAATCTTAATAGAATAGAATTTGTTGTTACTATGGCTTGTACAGGTCGATGCAAACATTGTTCTCAAGGGGAACATATAAGTAATGACAGAATTGATAAAGATTTATCAGTAAATGCAATTTATAAGATTTCTAAAGAATACAATATAAATTCTGTTATGACATTCGGTGGTGAACCTTTGTTATGTTTTGAAACAGTTTGTGCCATACAAAACGCTGCAAAAGAAATGAATATTCCTCTAAGACAGCTTATAACAAACGGATATTTTAGCAAAGACTATGAAAAGATTAATTATGTTGCCCAAATGCTAATTGATAGTGGAGTTAATGAAATTTTACTTTCTGTCGATGCTTTTCATCAAGAAACTATACCACTTGAATATGTAAAAGTATTTGCAAAAGCTGTAAAAAAACAAAATGTTAAATTATATGTTCATCCCGCATGGCTTGTTAGTTCCGATGATAATAATTCATATAATATTATGACTAGAAAACTACTTGATGAATTCAACAGATTAGATATAGAATCAAGCGGGGGAAATATCATTTTTCCAAGTGGTAGTGCAGTTAAATATCTTTCAGAATATTTTGATTTAAGTAAAATGAAGAAAAATCCCTACGAAGAAGACCCTACAGATATTCATGCTATTTGCTTTAGTGCAAACGGTGATGTATTAAATAGTAATTTTTATAAGCAGGATATAGACGATATACTCACGACATATCACCCAAGAAAGAAGTTTTTCGGGAGAAAATAATATGCCACAACATCCATTTCCACCCTTATATGATACAAATTCAAAAATACTTATTTTAGGTAGTTTTCCATCTGTTAAATCCCGTGAGCAGATGTTTTTCTATGGCCATCCGCAAAACAGATTTTGGAAAGTTGTTTCAGCTGTTGTGGGTGCTGAAACTCCTGTAACAATTGAAGAAAAAAGATACTTTTTGCTGTCAAATAACATAGCATTATGGGATGTAATTGCGTCTTGTGATATTTCAGGCAGTTCTGACAGTTCAATTAAAAATGTTATTGCAAATGATTTAACGGAAATACTTGATAATGCTGATATTAAGCAAATCTTTGTAAACGGCAAAACCGCAGAGAAGTATTATAATAAATACATGCGTGATGTTATCAAAAGAGATGCATTTTGCCTGCCATCAACATCACCTGCTAACGCAGGATGGGGGATGGATAAACTAATCAATGCTTGGAAAAATATATCTAATTATCTTGGTGATTAAAATGAAGGAAAAACTGATTGAATACATTGAGAATAGTATTCTTCCTGAATACTCAAAAAATGAGAGTGGTCATGGTATTGAACATATAAACTATGTTATAAACCGTTGCTTTAAATTTGCAGAACAGTTTGACAGCGTAGATTTAAATGTTATATATGCTATTGCTTGTTTTCATGATATTGCTCATCATATTGATAAGAATAATCACGAGAAACTATCTGCACAGACTTTCTATAATAACGAAGACATGAAACAATTCTTTTCTGATGAAGAAAGATTGGTTATTAAGGAAGCTATAGAAGACCACAGAGCATCTGCTGACCATCTGCCTCGTAGTGATTATGGAAAAATCATATCTTCTGCTGACCGTTCAACTGATGTTAATGATTTTTTCAGAAGGACTCACTCCTATACATTAAAACATCAACCAAATTGCACTATAAATGAAATGATTGAGCGAGCATATCAACACGCTCTTGAAAAATATGGTGACAAAGGCTATGCAAAGCATTATGTTATTGATAAAGATTATATAAGATTCAGAACGGAAATAAGCTTTCTTATTGCAAATAGAAAAGAATTTGAAAGTAGGTATAAAAAAGTAAATAGCATAGAATAAAGGCTCTGTATTAATTTTACAGAGCCTTAGGTTTTTATTCATTTGTAGTTTCGTCGTCTTGAATGTTATCTTCAATAATCGTATTTTCGTCTGTTTCAGTAGTTTCTACAGGTAATTCTCCGTCAGAGCGTTGCCATAGATTATCTTTGGTGTTTTTAAAGATAAACAACCTCTTTTTCTTCAATATGAATCCTAAAATAAGAAGAAATGCAAAACTAAATGAGATAATACAAGCGATATTCATATAAGGAATTGAATATTCAAATGAAATATTATGTTCACCACTGTTGACTTTTACACCAATTAACGCATCAGAAATAATTATAATATCTTCTTCTGCAACTTTTTCATTATCTAAAGTGATGTTCCAACCCTTATCATATGGGATAGATGTGTAAAGTATCTCATTTTCGCCTGCAGTAAAATTACCGCTGATTTTTGTATCACTGAATTCTGTAATTTCCATTTGACCGGATTTAAGTTCATTATAGCATTGAACAAATTTCTCTTCGTCAACTGTAAATACAAAAAACTCAACATTTGCAGACGATTCATCCTCTTTTAACGGCATTTTAATATTGATTTTATCATCAACATTATAGTAGCCTAAATCAAGGATGTAACCATCTTTTACATCCATTTTTGTTGATGTTGTATCAGATTCAACAGAAACCTCATCTAATTGTCTTGAGTAAAGATAGATATAGATATTACCTTCATTTTTTGCCGTAATATCAACTGAAAGACTTGCATTTGTTTTTTCATCAATTTTTGTAAGCGGAAGTGTACCGAGAACTTTATTATAAAGTCCGATTTCATTTAGATTATCAAATGTAAGATTATAATCAAAATCTTTTATATAAACATCATTTACGCCACCCGCTGTAATGAAAAATTCTTCTTGAGCTTCTACAGGGTTTAAGTAATCATATACATTCCACTCTGATATTTTATCTGAAACTGTAAAAGCAAGACCTAAGTGAAAATTATTTTCGTATACTTTATAAATCTCATTTTCTGCAATCTTATGGTAGAAAGGTGATTCATCAACTAAATCTCTTCTGTCATAAACATATTTAACAGAAAACAATGAGTTATAAATTGGAGATGTGGGGTTATAAGTGAAACTGTTAATCTTATTTCCGTAAAGTCCTATTGCCTTCTGGAAATTAGCAACTCTTTCATAAGCCATTGAGGAAAAGACTGAAACACCATTATAATCATACCAACTTGGGTCCATTCTAGTTCTTAAATATGATAATTCTTCACGATAAAATAAATCGGAATCGTTGCTTTTAATTTTCTTTTGAAGTTCTTTAAAATAATTATAGTCAGCAACAAATGAAGTTTTATTTTGATTAGCAACATAGTGATTTGTATTGCAAACAATAGTTTCAGCAACGACAGAACAAACAAGCAATATAGTCAGTGCATATGCCTGATTTTTCTTACTTGATAATAAACATAGAACAATTACAAGAAGGATTACAAAAATAATACTTAATACTACTGTCAAAAGAGAAACATTTTTGGAGCCAACCTTATAAACTGCAAGGATAAAAATTACAAGGCAAGCACCAAGGCCTATAAGATACTTTTTATTAATGTCAAGTACAATTTTATATGCTTTGTGAGCCATAATTATCAATATAAAACTATACATAAATGACTGACGATATGGTAAATCATTTGGATAATGTAATCCATGCCATATGAAATTGAAAATATTTATATTAAAACTGAAATACATTAATGCGAGTAATGCAACAGAAGCAACTTTTTCTTTTGCTGATATCTTCTTTGATAATAAAAACACAGGAATAAGAATAAGTGTTAAAATTCCACAATATACATTTGGTAATACATCTTCACCACTACTGCGGATAGTAGGTTCAAGACTTGCAAGATGATTTGCTAAAAAATCAAAAAAGCTGAAATAACTTTTTGCTTCTGTGGGGAATGTACTTGATGTTGCAGACGATGAACTTAATACATAGGCAACAGGAATTAACATACCGCAAAGCAGAAGTGCAGCAGCTATTGAAGAAAAAGCAAATCTGAAACCACTATTTAAAAAGAATGAGTTAAAAATTTTGTTATCCTTTTCTTCTTTATATTTTAATACCTTATGTCTTTTATCAAAATTATCAAGGGAGCAGTAATAGTAATAAAGAAAATATATGCAAGAAAAAATACAAACCATAAAGCCGATGTAATAATTACAATAAATCGACAATGTGAGCGCTATTATATAGTTGAGACATTTACCTGAATATATAATCTTTTCAATACCTAATACAACAAATGGTAATAGGTACATTGCATCAATCCACATTACATTCCAATAATAGGCAATAAAATATCCACAAAACGCATACATTATACCAAATGCAATAATTTCAGGACCGTTGGACTTGTGAGATTTTTTTAAATAGTAGGACATTGACATTGAACTCAATACGGCTTTACAAGCAATCATGGCTGCAACAGCTTCAAAAGTGTTTTCATGTCCAAAAATTAAAACAAGAATTGCAAAAGGGCTTGAAAGATAATTAAAAAAATTACCGATAAACGAACTTCCTATACCGGAGTTCCAAGAGTATAAAAGAGATTCACCTGATGTGATTCTGTCATATAATTCAGAAAAAAGCGGACCATATTGGTGGTAGAGGTCCATTCTGTATACTGTTCTGTCACCAAATGGAATAATTGAATAGCAGAAATAGACCAAAACAATTATAAACAATGCAGTCAGTCCTGAGAAAAATATATATTTGTTATCTTTCAATAAAGAATTAATTCTATTTTTCATTATATACACCTTTCAAAAATATATTTTAAGTATACCACATACAGTTTTTCTTTTCAAGAAAGTTTTGTAATAACTGGGGACAAGTAATCATAAATATTAGAGAGGTGAAAAACTATGGATAATATGATTTCAGAATATAAATATATAATTTCATTTTTGACACCAAGATTACATATGCATCTTATGAAAATATCAGAATCAATTATAAATGATTTACAAGAAATCAGATTGAGGGCGGACAGACCAATTGTTTTAGTAACAAGTTCTGGATGTTGTTTTTTAACAACATCAGGTAAGACAAGTTATATTGCTTCATCCAATTGTGTTTTAGCATATAAAAACGAAATTTCCGATACTGTAAACAAGATGTGTGGCTACTCTATGCATAGTCATTATGAAGATTTATTAAATGGTTATGTTACATTACCTGATGGGGCAAGAGTTGGTTTAGTGGGTACAGCGGTATTTGAAAAAGATAAAATAAAGGGAATTAAAGATTTTACTTGTATAAACATTAGAATTCCAAGAAATATTACCGGAATATCAGAAAACATAATGAATAATGTTTTTAAAAACGGTCCAGAGAATTTATTGATAGCTGGAGCTCCGTCATCTGGCAAAACAACTTTATTGAAAGATATTACTTATCAGTTATCATCAGGGAGACTTGGAAAATACTACAAAATCTGTGTTATTGACGAAAGAAAAGAAATCTTTCCTGCAGAAAGAAACATAAATCTGATGGGTCCTAATACTGATGTATTATCTGGTTATCCAAAAGCACGAGGAATCGAAATTGCTGTAAGAACATTATCACCTGATGTAATCATATGTGATGAAGTTGGTCAAAATCATGAAATAGATGAAATAGTAAATGGAATGAATTCTGGTGTTAAATTTATTTTAACTGCTCATTCATCGTCATTGGATGAATTAAAAAGAAAGTACATATATAGAAGGCTTTTTAGAGATGCAGACTTTAAAAAAATAGTATTTCTTGCCGGAAGTGCTAATCCTGGTATAGTTTCAAATATTATTGATAAAAAAGAGATTGAATATGAAAATAACTTTGGTATTAACACTATGTATGATAATAGTTTTGACTTCAATAAAGCGAATTAAAAGAAAAACAAAAATTATAAGACAATGTTATTTAATGATTGAAAACATTGAAATCTATTTAGGATATAAGAATTCAAGTATAAAAGAAGTTTTTAATGAGTTAAATAATACAGATTTATATGATGAACTTGCATTTATAAAAATTATTAAATCAAATATTGATGATAATGATTGCGATTGTGTTGTTAATAAAAATATTCTTTCATGTATTGATTCTATTAGTCTTTTAGAAAATAAAGATAAGGATAATATTAAATCTTTTATGTCCATGCTTGGAAAGACAGATTTAAATGGTCAGATAATGAATTGTAAAATATATAAAGAATACTTTAAAACAAAACTAAAATACCTAGAAGAAAATGAAAATAACAAATGTAAAAGTATTAGTACAATTATAATTGGATTAGGTTTGTTTATTACCATTATAATTGTTTAAATGGTGTTGCTATGGATATTATGTTTCTATTTAAAATTGCAGCAATTGGCTTGATTGTAGCAATTCTTCAACAAATGCTCTCAAAAACAGGACGAGAAGAATTTGCTACATTAACAGTTCTTACAGGAATTATTGTAATTATTGCCATGCTTGTTCCGCAGGTGATATCAATTTTTGATGATATAAGTTCAATATTTAATTTATGAATGTATTAATCAAAATTGCTATTATTTCATTGGTTTATATTGTTCTATCTTTATTGTTAAAATCATATCGACCTGAATTTGTCTTTCTATTACGAATTTTTGTTGTTGTTTTGTTATTTTCACTGATAGTAGAGTATTTAAGTAAATTTATCAGTGATTTAGTTTTAATTTTCACCACATTTAACATTGATTCAGAACATATATCACTTTTATTCAAAGTAATTGCAATAACCGTGATTGGAGATTTAGTGTCAGATTCGTTAAATGATACAGGTGAATCATCGATAGCTAATATTATTTTATTAATATCTAAATTTATTGTTTTATTTATGACTATGCCACTTCTCAATTCGTTAATAATCTTCTGTTTAAAATTCATTACATAGTATGAGAAAAAAGATACTTATAATAACGATAATATTAATATTTATTTCATTGTTTAGCTTAAATTCATATGCAAACAGTTACGAGAAAATCTGGGATAATTTAGATGACCAAACCGAAGAATACCTGGCTGATATTGGCATTGATGAAATTAGTTTTAATGAGTTATTTGAGGTAACGCCAACAAGAATTATTGAGTTTATCCTTGAACTTGCCCTTGAAAAGGGAACATATATCTTACCAAAAATAATCAGAATTATAATTGTTATTGTAATCCTTGCAATATGTTTATCTTTTTTAAAGGAATCAAATAAGTTGACTGATATAATCAAAAATATAGGACTGTTAGTTATATTATCATTTATAATTGAGCCTATCAGCAGAATGTTGACGGACACTATTACAGGAATAAAGCTATCAACCGTTTTTATTAATTCTTATTTACCTGTTATGACATCAATTATAGTTGCATCAAAAAAACCAACTATGGCATTAACATACAATTCTTTTTCGATTTTTTTATCATCAATTATTTCTAATATAGCAGATAAAATAATGATTCCTTTGTTAGGTGGAATGTTATCTTTTAGTATTATATCATCTATTTCGTATGAACAATATCAAGAAAAAATACTTAGAACAATAAGAAAATTTATAGTTATAATTCTTTCGTTGTTTTCTACAATTTTCACTGGCCTGTTAACAACACAGAGTATATTATCATATTCGTCAGACAGCTTGTTAATTAAAGGCATTAAATTTGCATCCGGTACTTTCGTACCAATTGTTGGTTCAGGTGTTGGAGATGCAATCTCATCAATTTTCAGTAGTTTTATTATAATGAAAAACACTCTTGGTGTGTTTATAATAATTGTTATTCTTCTAATTAACTTACCTATTATAATTGAAATGTTATTGTGGTATTTTATTTTGGGATTTTGCTCAATATTTTCGTCATTTTTGGGTATTGACTCTGTAACAGATATATTTGAAAGCTTATCATCAATACTTTCACTTATGAATATAATAATGTTTTTTATAACATTCGTTCTTGTAATATCAACCGGAATTATTATTGTAATGGGAAAATAATATGGAAACTTTTAATTCATGGTTGCTCTCTGTCTGTGGTGCTTCAGCTATCTCTGCTTTATGCAAAATATTAATGTCAAAATCTAAACTCAAAAAAATATCAAATGTATTTTTTTCAATATTTGTTTTGTTTTATATGTTACTACCACTTGATAATGTATACTATGACAAAAACTTTGATGATTTAATTATATATGACGAAAATTCATTTGATACAAATTTTAAAAATGGATATGAAAAAATGGTTACTGAGGCAATTAAAAATATTTGTAACGAAAATAACACAGAAATCATATCAGTTGATATTGATTCATATATTGATGAGGACGGGTATTTAGTTGTAAATACATTAACAGTTGATATTAGTGATAATGAAAAAATTTTAGATACAGAATCAAGTATAAAAAACACTTTGGGTTTTGAGGTAACTGTAATTTGAAAAAAATTAATCAGTATTTAAAAAATATAAAATTAGAAAAAAAAACAATTTTTGCTCTTGTTGCAGGAATAACGAGTATTGCTATTATATTCTTTTCTGAATTCTCTTTTTCGAATAATGACAAAAACAATGAAGAGATAGAAGTTACATCAGACAACGAATACTGCACACAACTTGAAAGGAAAATTGAATCATTTATAGAGAATATTGAAGGTGCAGGTAAAACAAAAGTTATTATTACATTATCAGAAACAACGGAATATATTTACGCAAAAGACGGAAAAGAGGTAAGTAAGAACAATGAAAAAAATGATGACAAAACTCTTGAAAACAATTATGTAATAATAAAAAACAATAATAATAACTCCGGTCTTTTAATTAAAACAATTGAACCAAAAATCCGTGGAGTGGCAATATCATGTGAAGGTGGGGACAACACGGATGTTCAACAATCAATTTATTCTGCTGTAAGTGCATTATTAAATCTTAACACTTCAAGAATATCCATTTCAAAACTTTCTGTTCAGGAGGACAACGATGAAAAGTAGAATCATAGGAAAAAAACAAATTTTGATGTTTGCTTTACTAGGAGCATTGGGTATATCGGTTTTTGTTAACTGGTATTACACAAATCCTCAGAAAACGATAGATGAGCCTGAAGTATCAGAGAAATTTAATTTGGGCGAAGCACAATATGTTAATTCAGGTGCGGTTTCATACAGTTCAAAAGATTATTTTAATGTTGCAACTATAAATAGAACAAAAGCACATGATTCAGCAAAAGAAAATCTAAATTCTATAATTAATGATTCTAATTCATCTGAAGAAACAGTTGCTTTAGCACGGGAAAAACTGCTAAAAATATCTGACCAAATAAAACTGGAAGTTGATATAGAAAATATTATTAAATCTCAAATAAAATCAGAATGTCTTGTTACATTAAGTGACGATAATATTGAGATAATTCTACCTAAAAACGCAATTAATGATGATTCTGTCATTAAGATAAAAAATATTGTGTTATCAAAGACAAAACTTAATCCTGAACAAATACTCATAGTTGAAGTTGAATAAATGTATATACAATGAAAATATACATTATCTATTGAATTTTTATGAATACGGTGGTATAATTAGTTCAAAATTGATGTACTAACATTCGCACCGCAGAAAAATGAAAAAACACTCCCTGTCATTTTCTCGGCGGGGAGTGTAATTATTTAGGAGGATATTTATGACTCGTAAGGAAGAAAGAGAACTTGCTTTTACCCTTATTTTTGAAAAAATCTTCAATGATGAACTCTCTATTGAAGAAATTGTTAATAATGCAGTAGAAGCTCGTTTAATAGAAGAGAACACATTTGCGTTTTCTCTTGCGCAATTAACATACGAAAATTGTGAAGAAATTGATAAAATCATCAATGAAAATTCAATCGGTTGGAAGGTTGAGAGATTACCAAAGGTTTCACTTGCGATTATGCGTCTTGCACTTTGTGAGATTCTCTATGTTCCATCAATTCCAAATGGTGTTTCTATTAATGAGGCTGTTGAACTTGCAAAAAAATTCTCTTCTCAGGAAGATGCATCATTCATTAATGGTATTCTTGGAAAATATGTAAGAGAGAATGTTGCAGAATGAGTTTTTATCTTGGAATAGATACAAGTAATTACACTACATCTGTTGCCTTATATGATTCTTACACTAATAAAATCATCAGTAAAAAGAAACTATTACCTGTTAAATCGGGCGAAAAGGGAATTCGTCAAAGCGATGCCGTTTTTCACCATACAGTACAATTGCCTGAACTAATGAGTGCACTTTTTAACGGTAATAGATATGATATTTCAGGTGTTGGGGTTTCTGTTAAACCCTGTAATGAAGAAGGTTCATATATGCCTTGCTTTTTGGCAGGAGTTTCGGTTGCAGTTTCATTATCAAAAGCCCTAAATATTCCTTTATACGAGTTTTCACATCAAGATGGTCACATTGCAGCTGCCTTATATTCAACAGATAAAATTGACTTGATTAGTGATAAATTTTTAGCTTTTCATATATCAGGTGGTACATCACAAGCGCTTTTAGTTGAGCCAGATGACGAATACTTTTCAACAACAGTTGTATCGGATTCTCTTGACCTTAAAGCCGGACAAGCCATTGATAGAGTTGGAGTTTCTCTTGGACTTGATTTCCCATGTGGTCCTGATCTTGAAAATCTCGCATTAAATAGTAATGAAAAACTAAAAAAAATCAGAGTGTTTCGCAGAGATGGTAAATTCAGTTTGTCAGGCGTAGAGAATCAATGCAAAAAGATGCTTGATGAAGGCAAGAATCCTGAAGATATTTCGATGTATTGTTTAAGTTATATTTATTCGGCGATTGACGACACCGTAAATGAGTTAATATCAAAATATGGTGATTTAAAAATTGTTTTCTCAGGTGGAGTAATGTCAAATTCAATAATCCGTAATGAATTACAGAAAAAGTATAATTCTTTTTTTGCTGAACCTTATTATTCTTCAGATAATGCTTGCGGTATTGCCATTCTAGCCTCAATATGTGATAAAAGGAATTAAAAATGCAAAATTCTGTTGTATTAACTGTTACACAATTAAATCTTTATGCTAAATCTATTATTGAGAATGATGTTAATCTCAATAACGTGTTTGTTATGGGTGAAATTTCTAATTTTGTCGACCATTACAGAAGTGGTCACTTGTATATGAGTATAAAAGACAGTCAATCAGTTATTAGTGCAGTAATGTTTGCAGGTAATGCTGCTAAATTGAGATTTAAACCTGAAAATGGTATGTCGGTTATAATTCGTGGCAGAGTATCAATATACGAGAGAGATGGCAGATATCAACTTTATATTGATGATATGCAACCCGATGGAATTGGTTCATTGGCCCTTGCTTTTGAACAAAGAAAAGAAAAACTTGCCAAATTAGGGTTGTTTGATGTTGAACACAAAAAGTCAATCTCCGAAATTCCACAAAAAATTGGTTTGATTTCTTCACCAACAGGTGCTGCTGTGCAAGATGTAATAAATGTTCTTGGCAGAAGGTTTCCGTTGACTGAAATTGTCTTTGCAGGTGTACAAGTGCAGGGAGATAGTGCTGCACAGTCAATCATCAAGGCAATTAAAGAGCTTAACTCAACCGATGTTGATACAATTATTATTGCTCGTGGCGGTGGTTCTGTTGAAGATTTATGGCCATTTAACGATGAAAATCTCGCCTATGCGATTTATAATTCTGATATTCCAATCATATCAGGTGTAGGGCATGAAACTGATTATACTATTTGTGACTTTGTAGCTGACTTACGAGCGCCAACTCCTTCAGCTGCTGCAGAATTAGCAGTTCCTGATATTCGTGAGGAAATGAATTATATATTATCGTTAAAAAATTCTCTTGATTATGATTTTAATAATTTTATAAAAGATAAACAACATAAAATTGAAAGTTTAACTAATTCGCAAGTGTTAAAAAAACCCGAAAAAATTATTGAAAATTGTGAGTTGTATCTTGATATGTTACAAGCAAGAATCAATGAATCATATAAAGAAATATTGAGTGGTTATATAACACATTTTCGTTCTTTATGTTCTAAACTCGATACATTGAGTCCATTAAAAGTATTAGCAAGAGGATATTCAATAATAAAAAAGGATAATAGTATAATTTCAAAATCAAATGATTTATCTGTTGGTGATAATATTTCAATCCGTTTTACTGATAAAGAAGTCAGTGCAAAGATTATTGAGGTGTAATTATGAAAATGACATATGAACAAGCAGAAAAAAGACTGGAAGAAATTGTTTCAAAGCTTGAAGAAGGTTCAATTTCTCTTGAAGAATCTATGAGTCTTTATGAAGAGGGAATTAAACTTTTTGAATTTTGTATGAGCCAGTTAAAAAATGCAAAGCAAAAAATTGTTGATATTAATGAGGTAAAAAACAATGGCTGATATTAATATTTACGTTAAACAGCAAGCAAACCTGATTTCCGAGAGATTAGAAAAATTACTTTCCGAAAATATGCCTTCAACGGTGCTTGATGCAATGAGGTATAGTGTTGCGAATGGTGGAAAAAGAATTAGGCCAATACTAGCAATTGAATTTTCAAAAGTATGTAACGGTAATACATCTGTGGCACTTGATTTTGGTTGTGCTGTTGAAATGATACACACGTATTCGCTGATTCATGATGATTTACCATGTATGGATAACGACGATATGCGTCGTGGAAAACCATCGTGTCATAAAGCTTATGGTGAAGATACTGCGCTTTTAGCGGGTGATGCCTTGCTTACAGATGCATTTGGAACCATATCAGCCTGTAAAGATATCTCCGATAAAAACATAATTCGTGCAATTCTGTTTTTATCATCATTTTCAGGCATCAATGGTATGGTTGGTGGTCAAGTTTTAGATTTGAAGTTTGAAGATTACAAGCCATCTGTTGATGAAATTTTGAAAATGTATTCATTAAAAACTTGCGGGTTAATTAAAGCGGCTTGTGTTTTGGGGTGTCTTACAGCAGATGAATATAACGAGCAAAATATTAATGCTGCTATTGAATATGCTGAAAATCTAGGAATTGCTTTTCAGATTCAGGATGATATTCTTGATATAACAAGTGATGAAAAAACTCTTGGCAAACCTGTTGGTAGTGATGAAAAAAATGATAAATCAACAATTGTCAAGTATTACGGATTAGAAAAATCAAAGGAATTAGTTAAGGAATATACAGACAAGGCAATTAATGCATTAGAAATCTTTGAGAACACAGAAACATTAAAAAATCTTGCTTATATGCTTATTAACAGACAAAATTGATTGGGGAAAATATTTTGAATGAATTTAAGTTTTTAAACAACATCAACTCACCAGAAGATTTAAAAAAACTTAATACTAACGAATTAGAAATTCTTGCGTCTGAAATTAGAAGCTTTATGGTAGAATCTGTTTCAAAAACAGGTGGACACCTTTCTTCTAATCTCGGTGTTGTTGAATTGTCTATTGCTATGCATAAATGCTTTAACTCACCAAAAGATAAATTTGTATGGGATGTTGGACATCAAATTTATACTCATAAAATTCTTACCGGCAGACGCGATGTTTTCAATACATTGAGAACTGAAAATGGTATTTCAGGTTTCTGTGCACCTAATGAAAGTGAACACGATGTTTTTTATAGTGGTCACTCAAGTACATCTATTTCCGCTGCATTAGGCATCGCAGAGGCAAATAAAATGCAAGGCAAAAAAGACTACACCGTCGCAGTTATTGGTGATGGTGCGTTGACTGGTGGTATGGCATATGAAGCACTCAATAATGCGGGTCGTTCAGGAACAAGGCTGATTGTTGTTTTAAATGATAATGAAATGTCAATTTCTGAAAATGTTGGTTCTATGGCTCGATATCTTGCTGTTGTTCGTGCAAAACCCGAGTACAATAAATTAAAGGCAAGAACTGAACAAATATTGAATAGAATTCCTTTAATTGGTTATCCAATTGCAAGTTTAATTTCAAAAATTAAAACTGACATTAAAAATTCTATGTACGAGAGCACATTTTTTGAAGATTTAGGCTTCAATTACATGGGACCTATTGATGGACATAATCTTGAACATTTATGCGAAGCATTTGATTCTGCTAAACTTGCTGATGAGCCTGTTTTGTTACATATAAGTACAATTAAAGGCAAAGGCTATGATTTTGCTGAAAAGTCACCAAGTAAGTATCATGGAATTTCAAAGTTTGATGTTATCAGTGGTGAATATGCTGAATCAGGAACCAACTTTTCAAATGAGTTTGGTAAAAAGCTTTGTGAATTAGCAGAAAAGGATGAAAAAATCTGTGCAGTTACTGCAGCGATGTCTTTGGGAACAGGATTAAAAGAGTTTTCTGAAAAATATAATAATCGTTTTTATGATGTAGGTATTGCAGAGCAACATGCCGTGACATTTGCATCAGGACTTGCAAAAGGTGGAATGATTCCTGTTTTTGCAGTTTATTCAACATTTTTGCAAAGAGCATATGACCAATTAGTTCACGATGGAACATTACAAAATCAAAAAGTTATTATTGGTCTTGACAGAGCGGGATTTGTTGGTGAGGATGGTGTAACACATCAGGGCATTTTAGATGTTTCATTCTTGAACAGCATTCCTAATGTTACTGTATATTCTCCATTTACTTATGATAGGCTTAAATGTGACCTCGAAAATTCAGTTAATAATGCAACGAATCTTACGGTTATTCGATATCCGCGCGGTGGAGAAACAGAAATACCCTCTAAATATGAGTTTTCTGATAAGGACTACGATTATTTTGAAAATGGGAATAATATCTTAATTATTACCTACGGTCGAATAAGTATAAATGTTCTAAATGCCGTAAACGAACTAAAAAAACAAGGTATAAATGCGTCTGTGCTTATTCTTCATAAAATTAAACCTATAAATGCTGATATTATCTCAATTGCAATGAATTATAATTATGTTTATTTCTTTGAAGAATCTATTAAATCAGGTAGTGTAGGCGAATCGTTTGCGGATTTATTGCTCATAAAAGGCTTTAAAAAGAAATACCGCCATGTTGCTATTAATGATGAATTTGTATCACATGCATCCGTTAATTCATTAATGAAAAAATATTCTTTAGATACCGAAAGCATAGTTAAATATATTATGGAGAATTCTAATGGCTGAAAAGAAAAGACTTGATACCGTTGTAGTTGATTTAGGATTTGCAGAAACGCGCTCAAAAGCATCTGCAATAATTATGTCCGGCGAAATATATGTTAACGGGCAAAAAGAAACTAAAGCAGGCTACGCTGTAAAAGACACAGATAAAATTGAATTTAAAGGCAAAAAAATGCCTTTCGTAAGTCGTGGCGGATATAAACTGGAAAAAGCAATGAAAGCATTTGACATATCGTTAAACAATTGTATTTGTATGGATATAGGTGCATCTACTGGTGGATTTACTGATTGTATGCTTCAATGTGGTGCATCAAAGGTGTATTCTATCGATGTTGGATACGGTCAACTTGCGTGGAAATTGCGTACTGATGAACGAGTTGTAAATCTTGAAAGAACTAATTTCAGATATCTTACAAAAGAAACTGTGACAGAAGAAATTGACTTTGCAAGCATTGATGTTTCATTTATTTCTTTAAAGAAAATTTTGCCTGTACTTTTTGGTTTTCTTAAAACAAATGGCAAGACAGTGGCGCTAATTAAGCCACAATTTGAAGCTGGAAAAGATAAAGTTGGCAAAAAAGGTGTTGTCAGAGATATTAATACTCATAAAGAAGTAATAGTTAGTATTGTTGATTTTGCATTTAGTGAAGGATTTTCTGTCCTGAATCTTGAATTTTCACCAATAAGAGGACCAGAAGGGAATATTGAGTATTTAATTTATCTTTCAAAGGACGATAAAAAGCAACTATGTGTATCAAAAGAACAAATTGATGAAATTGTTGAAAAATCTCATACAATTTTAAGTGGGGAATAATATGAAAATTGCTATTATACCTAATTTTACAAGAGAGAAGACTCTTGAAATCTTTAAGGATGTAATTAATCATCTTGAAAAATTTAATATTGAATATTGTTTTGATTCAAACAGTTTAGAATCATTTCCTATTCCAATTGATAGCTCTAAATCCTTTTCAAACTTATACGAAATATCTGATATGATTATTGTTATTGGCGGAGATGGCTCATTTATTCACGCTGCAAAGGATGCCGCTGTTCATAAAAAGCCGGTATTATGTATTAATGCAGGCAATTTGGCATTTTTAGCAGGCCTTGAAGGAAATGAACTTGATTTGTTGAAAAACCTTATTTCAGGTGATTTTGTTCAAGACAGACGTATGATGCTTGAAGTTATAATGAAAACTGATAACGAAGAAAAGCTATTAGGATACTGTCTCAATGATGTTGCTATTGCGCGTTATGGTGATATCAAATTAATTGATTTGGATGTATTCTGTAATGGAAGAAAAATCAATAATTATCGTGGCGATGGTGTTGTTATTTCTACACCAACAGGTTCAACGGCTTATGCTTGGTCTGCAGGTGGTCCTGTAATTGACCCTGACCTAAAATGCATTACTTTAACACCAATTTGCACTCATTCGCCACTTAACAGAACTCTTGTTTTCAATGAAAAATCAGTTATCACAGTTAAAGCATCAAATAACACACAAAAAATTTGTCTTTCAACTGATGGGGATAAGTCATTGGAATTAAATGATTGTTTTGAAATAATTATAAGAGAGTCAAAATACTATGCTGAGTTTATTCGCATTAAGTCAGACGAGTTTTTTGATATCCTTAACAGTAAATTAACTCAAAGGAGAATATAAAACATGAAAAAAACAAGACATGAACTTATTCTCAATTACATAAAAAACAACAATGTTTCTCGTCAGGAAGATATTATAAAAATGCTTTCTGATAATGGGTACAATGTTACACAAGCAACTATTTCCAGAGATATCAAAGAATTAAAGATTATTAAAGAGCATTATGGTAAGAATGATATACGATATGCTGTTAGTGAAAAAATAGATAATGAAGACAATTATAAAATGATTTTCACTCGTTCTGCAATTTCTGCAAATGCTGCTATGAACATTATTGTTGTAAAATGTTACTCAGGAACTGCAAACGCTGCTTGTATTGCTCTTGATAGTATGAACTTCCCGGGTCTTGTAGGAACAATAGCTGGTGATGATACTATCTTTGTTGCTTGTAAGGACATTGATGCAACAACACATATTATTCATACAATAAATTCACTACTTAAAGGCTGATAATTATGCTCTTAAACCTTAAAATTTCAAATATTGCAATAATTAAGGATGCTGTTGTTGATTTTAACAACGGCTTGAATGTGTTGACTGGTGAAACAGGTGCGGGTAAGTCGATAATAATTGATGCTATAAATGCTGTTTTAGGTGAAAGAACATCGCGTGAGCTTATAAGAACAGGATGTAATAGTGCAGAAGTGTCTGCATTTTTTGGCGATATAAGTGATAATGCAATTATTATTTTAAATGAAATGGGAATTGATTGCGAGGATAAATCATTAGCCATTTCAAGAAAAATTGCAATTGATGGTAAGAATATATGTAAGGTAAATGGTGTTTCTGTCACTGTATCAATGCTTAAAAAGATTGGTCAATCACTTATAAATGTTCACGGACAACTTGATAATCATAATCTTTTGAATGAAGAATTGCATTATACATATATTGATAGTTTCGCAGAAAACAATGATTTAAGAGAAGCTTATTTATCTGCTTATTATGATTATTGCAATTGTAAAAGAGTTCTTGACAGTTTAATTGTAAACGAAAGTGAAAAAGCAAGAAAAATTGATTTATTAACATATCAAATAAACGAAATTATTGATGCAGATATCAGGATTGGTGAATGGGAAGAACTTGAAAACCGTAAAAAGGTTTTACAGAATGTGGAACAGTTGCTCAACTATGTTAATACTGCTATTGAAATCATTGATGGTAGCGACAATTTTAACGGTGTTGGAGAAATGCTTAATACTGCATCAAACTCTTTAATTAAAGCATCTTCTTTTGACAATGAGTTAAATAGTATTGCAAATTCTGTAACAGATATGGCATATAGTATCAACGATTATGCAAGTGAATTGAAGAATTTTATTTATAATTTTGAAGTTAATCCTGCTGAGCTTGATGAAATAGAAGATAGATTAAATGTCCTCTTTAAATTATCAAAAAAATATGGCACTAATGAAGAAGAAATGCTCGCGTATCTTGATAATGCACAAAAAGAACTTGATGCAATATCATTCTCCGATAAGAAAAAGGATGAACTTGAAAAAGAGCTCTTTGAAAAGCATATAGCTCTTGAAAAATCATCAACTTTACTTTCTGAAAACCGTAAAAAATATGGTGAAAATTTTATTAATGAAGTAAAAAATGAGTTATCATTTCTTGATATGTCATCAATAGAGTTTAAAATAATACAGAATAAAAAATCCTATGATGTAACAGGTGCTGATGAAATATATTTCTTGATTTCTGCTAATATGGGCGAAGAACCAAAACCTCTTTCAAAGATTGCATCAGGTGGTGAACTATCACGAATTATGCTTGCAATTAAGAATGTTTTAGCATCAAAGGATAATATTCAAACTCTTGTCTTTGACGAAGTTGATACTGGTGTCAGTGGCCGTGCGGCACAAAAAATCGGTATTAAGCTTAAAGAGGTTTCAAAAAATCGTCAGGTACTTTGCGTTACTCATTTGGCACAAATTGCTTGTTTTGCTGATAATCATTTCTTAATCTCAAAATCTGAAAGTGAAAACAAAACTTATACAAAAGTTGAATGTCTTGATAATAATGGCAGAATCCAGGAATTAGCAAGAATTATTGGTGGAATTGAAGCAACACAGTTATCGTTAGATACTGCTGCCGAAATGATTGAAAATGCCAAAACTTATTGACAATTTAATTTAATTGTGTATAATAATCTCAATGACTATGAAGCGAAGAAGTAATAAGACCATTGCAGTCGCAGAGAGTGTTCGGTTGGTGTAAGAACATACGCAAAACTTATGAAATACATCGTGGAGTTGCACTTTTGAAATAACAGTAGGGAGTGTCGGGTGTACCCGTTATAGTACAGAGTAATAAAAGTTACTCGTTAAGGCTGTTAATCGTGAGGTTACAGTAAACTGAGGTGGTAACACGAATTTTTTCGTCCTCTGCTTTATGCAGGGGACTTTTATTATTTTTAAGGAGTAGTAAAATGAAAGTTTATGAAGAACTCGTTGCCCGTGGTCTTATTGCACAGGTAACAAATGAAGATGAAATCAAAAATCTTGTAAATGAAGGTAAGGCAGTTTTCTATATCGGTTTTGACCCAACTGCTGATAGTTTACATGTTGGTCACTTTATGGCACTTTGCCTTATGAAGAGATTACAGATGGCAGGTAATAAGCCAATTGCACTTATCGGTGGCGGTACAGCTATGATTGGTGACCCATCAGGACGAAGCGATATGCGTCAGATGATGACAAAGGAAACAATTCAGCATAACTGCGATTGCTTTAAAAAGCAGATGAGCCGTTTTATCGACTTTTCTGAGGGTAAGGCACTTATGGTAAACAATGCTGACTGGCTTCTTGACCTTAACTACATTGAAGTACTTCGTGAGGTTGGTGCTTGCTTCAGCGTTAACAGAATGCTTGCTGCAGAGTGTTACAAGCAGAGAATGGAAAAAGGTCTTTCATTTCTTGAGTTTAACTATATGATTATGCAGAGTTATGACTTCTATGAGCTCTTCCAAAAATATGGCTGTAATATGCAATTCGGCGGTGACGACCAGTGGAGCAATATGCTTGGCGGTACTGAACTTATTCGTAGAAAACTCGGTAAAGATGCACATGCTATGACAATCACTCTTCTTCTTAACTCTGAGGGCAAGAAGATGGGTAAAACACAGTCAGGTGCAGTTTGGCTTGACCCTAATAAGACATCACCATTTGATTTCTATCAGTACTGGAGAAATGTTGACGATGCTGATGTTCTCAAATGTGTCAGAATGCTCACATTCTTACCAATGGAAGAAATTGAAAAAATGGATTCTTGGGAAGGTAGCCAGTTGAATACTGCAAAAGAAATTCTTGCATTTGAACTTACAAAGCTTGTTCACGGTGAAGAAGAAGCAAATAAGGCTCAGGAGGGTGCAAGAGCACTTTTCTCAGGTAAGGGTAATACAGAGAATATGCCAACAGTAGAACTTGTTGAAGACGATTTTAACGACGATAGCATACTTGTTTCTGATATTATGATTAAAGCGGGAATTGCAAAGTCAAAAGGTGAGTGCCGTCGTCTTATCGAACAAGGTGGCGTATCCGTTGATGATGAAAAGATTACAGAACCATTTAAAGCACTCACAAAGGCTGATTTTGAAAAAGGATATGTAATCATTAAGAAAGGCAAAAAAGTCTTTTACAAGGCAATTTTAGCATAATTCAACATCAATATATTAATGTAAATGACGAGAGATTTCCCTCTCGTCATTTTTAATTGCAATTTATTATAGTGCTATTAAAAATAGTAAGAATTGCCTTGAAAAATATTTTCTGTTATGATATTATAAAAATAAGATAAAAAAGGAGTTGAAATTATGCAAAAAGCACAAAAGATTTTATCTTTTATTTTGACAATTATGATGGTTATATCCATTGTTCCTATCACAGCAAGTGCTATGGGAAATTCGGGCAAATGCGGTGATAATGCCACTTGGACTTTTGACTATTCTACATACACATTAACTATTTCAGGTACAGGTGCGACCCGTAATTGTTCAACTACTTGTCCTTGGGAAGGATATAAAGATGTAATTTATAATGTTGTTGTAGATAACGGCATAACAGAAATTGGAAGCTATTCATTTTATGAGTGTCGTAATCTTGAAAATGTAACAATCTCTGATAGTGTAACAAGAATAGGTGACTCTGTATTTGAATATTGTCACAACCTTGCAAGTGCAACAATTGGAAACAGTGTAGCAAAAATTGGAGAGTCTGCATTTGCCTATTGCTATAATCTTTCAAGTGTAACAATCCCTGATAGTGTAACAATAATTGATAATTATGCATTTTTTGAATGCAATGGGCTTACAAGTGTAAAAATTGGTAAAGGTGTTACAACAATTGGAAAATATGCATTTGAGGGTTGCTATAGTCTTACAAAGTATATAGTTGACGGTAATAACCAATATTACTCAAGTGATGAATATGGTGCATTCTTTGATAAGGAAAAAACAACACTGATTAGGTATCCGGTTGATAGTAAAACAACAAATTATATAGTTCCTGACAGTGTAACAACAATAGGAGATGAAGCTTTTTCTTATTGTAATAATCTCACAAGCATAACAATTCCTGACAGTGTAGAAACAATTGGAAAAAAAGCATTTGAACATTGTCATAACCTTACAACTGTAAAAATGGGTAACGGAATAAGAACAATTGGTGATTATGCATTCTATTGGTGCCTTAGCCTTGCAGGTGTGACTATTCCTGATAATGTAACAACAATTGGTGATTACGCATTTTTTGAATGCAGAGAGCTTACAAATGTAACAATCCCTGATAGCGTAACAACCATTGGAGAACGAGCATTTTTTTCTTGCGATATCCTTACAGGGTTTACGGTGGATACTGATAATCAGTATTATTCAAGTGATGAATATGGTGTACTGTTTAATAAAGATAAAACCACACTTATCAAATACCCAAGTGGAAACACAAGAACAAGTTATACAATCCCAAACACTGTATCAATAATTGGTAATGGTGCATTTGAAAACTGCGATAACTTTACAAACTTAATAATCCCTTATGGAGTAACAACAATTGGTGATGTTGCATTTGACAACTGCACAAACCTTATAAATGTAATAATTCCTGATAGTGTAACAAAAATTGGTAGTGGTGCATTTGCATCTTGTAAAAGCCTTACAAGTATTACAATACCAAATGGTGTAACAACAATTTCTGAGGGAGCGTTTCAAAATTGCAAAAATCTCACAAGCATATCAATCCCTGATAATGTAACAATAATTGGTGAGGATGCGTTTGAAAATTGTAAAAATCTCACAAGCATATCAATTCCTGATAGTGTAACAATAATTGGCTGGGGTGCATTTAGAGAGTGCGATAAACTTACAAATGTAACAATCGGTAATGGTGTAACAACAATTGATAAATATGCGTTTTATGAATGCTCAAATCTTACAAGCATAATAATCAATGGCGGTGTAACTAATATTGGTATATATGCATTTTATAAATGTACAAATCTTAAAGATGTATATTACAGTGGTACTGAGGAAGAGTGGAATGCGATTGATATAGATTGCACATATGATGGTAATGTTTCGTTGCTTAATGCAACAGTACATTATAACTATACTGCCCCAAATAAATTCACAGGCATTAAAGATAACCATTTCTACAAAGATGACGTAATGCAAAAAGCATATCAGCTTGTAGAATTTAACGGCGATTTCTACTTTATCGGTGACCGTCACGAAATCGTTAAGAATAAAACTACTTATCTTAACGAAGCAAGAATCAATGGCCTTACTTATGCCGATGGCACACCAATCGCAGTTGGCTATTATGACTTTGACGAAAATGGTAAAATGATAATGCGTGAAGGTATTGTTGGTAATAATGTTTATAAGAACAATACCCAACTGAAAGCATATCAACTTGTTGAAGTTAATGGCGATTTCTATTACATTGGCGACCGTCACGAAATTGTTAAGGACAAGCGAGTTTACTTAAAAGAAGAAAGAATTAATGGATTAACTTATGCCGACGGTACACCAATCACAGCAGGTTATTACGACTTTGATGAGAATGGTAAAATGG
>CALEJF010000018.1 GCA_937898625.1 uncultured Clostridia bacterium
ATGGTCAGACAGTAAAATTCCTTGATGATAACGCAACCTATCTCGGCAATCAGCTTGAGTGTGAATTCGGCGGTGACCGTTGCTTCGGCATCGCTGCTAACATGGATTTTCTGCTCGTATGCACTTATGAAGAAAACGGAGAAAATCCGGAATTGGTTGTATACAAAAAGAGATAACTATATTGTTAATCCTGCCAAAATGCTTGATTAAATAAAAATTTTTATTAAAGGAGATTGCTTTTTGAAAAAGACAATCAGAACAACGGAGATTGTAGCTTAACCGGGAGGAAGGCTTATAATCTATCCGACCTCCCACACATTGAAGGTCAACATTTTTCAGGAGGAAAAACAATGAATAAAAATGACTATATAATTCGTAATGAAAGAAAAGAAGAACAAAGAGAAGTTGAGTTTCTTGTTAGAGAATCATTTTGGAATGTTTATCGTCCCGGCTGTCTTGAGCACTATGTTCTGAATCAGCTTCGTGATGATGCTGACTTTATTCCTGAGCTTAATTTTGTTATGGAAAAAGACGGCAGAATCATAGGACAGAATATGTTTATGAACGCTAAAATCAAAGCCGATGACGGAAGAGATATTCCAATTCTCACAATGGGTCCTATCTGTATTGCAAATGAACTGAAGCGTCAGGGCTACGGCAAAATCCTGCTTGATTATTCACTGCAGAAGGCAACTGAAATGGGCTTTGGTGCAGTTTGCTTTGAGGGTAATATTGACTTTTACGGAAAAAGCGGTTTTACTTATGCAAGTGAGTTTGGCATCCGTTATCACGGCTTACCTGAAGGTGCAGATGCATCATTCTTCCTTTGCAAAGAACTGAAAAAAGGCTATCTTGACGATGTTACAGGTGAATATTCTCCGCCTCAGGGGTATTTTGTAAATGAAGCCGAAGCAGAAGAGTTTGACAAACAATTCCCATCGAAAGAAAAATTGAAGCTTCCGGGACAACTTTTCTGAAACACAAACTAACACAAAGGGCAGTACATTTCGGTGTACTGCCCGAATTTTTGTATTTATGGGGCAGTTTTCATTTCTTTAAAAACTTTTATTTTTTCAACGGAGCCATTTTTGAGTGCATTTTGCCCTTAGTAATACGGGCAGAATGCACTGATTTTTAATGGGAATTTTGCTGACGGGGTACTGTTCGTTTTGCAAATTTCTATCGTCTGATTTGCCAAATTTGTATTATACGAGCCGAAGAAGAAATGCGTTGTTTCATCAGCATTTCGCATTCAGTCAATCCGCCTTATATTCTTAAAGCTATCACTAACTTAATAAAAGAATATTTTTTCTCTTCTCGGTTGGTATATAACTTTCAGTCTTACTCTACTCAGTCTTATTACTTGCGAGTTTTACGGAGGCTCAATGCTTATTTTCGGCACAGTTAAAACATACAGTTTTGCAGGCTTACCTTTACCTTGATATTTACGACGGAGCAGATTGTGTTTTTCAAGCTCACGCTGCAGCCTTGTTGCTTTGTCATGACCACAACCAAGCACTTCACTTGTTTCGGCAATGGTATAGAAGATAAAGACCTCTCCGTTTTTATCACACCAACCGTTTATTGCAGATAACTGCATTCTGTCAAGCATTAAGCCGTAAAGCAACTTTGCTTCGGCAGATAATCCTTTGTAGTTTTCTGTAAACAACACCTTCGGCATTTTGAAAAAAGATTCATTATTCATTGCTTTTCACACTCCTTTTTGATACATAGTTGCAGGATATAACCACAGCTCTGAAACTTTGCTTGCAGCTGTTGACACATCTTCTGCAAAGCTCGTTGTAGCAGATTCTGTTTCGTTCATTCAGGAACAGGCTCCATTCTGATTTTTTACTTTTTGTCATTCTCGGAATAACTATCACACTCCTTTTTACTGTAGCTTTTCGGGTTGATTTTTGATGATTTTTTCGTCTGTAATGAGTTTTATTTTGTTGGTAGGGTAATTTCATTAACTACATATCAAAAGTCTCTTTTTGCCGTTTCACCCAAAATAGTTCCTGCCCCGGAATCTCACCGCAGCGTTGCCTTGCTCATATCATCGCAAAGTCGTATCACTTTCGGACGGTCATTCAGTTGTCAAGGTACACGAGAGAAAATATCCCCTCAAGGGGTAAGGGTTTAGAAAGGCAAAAACGAAAGCAAATTCGAAAACTTTTTTATTTTCGTTAAAATTGCACAAAAAAAAGTCCTCACCTCTGATGAACAGAGGAAAGGACTTTTATCGTTGGTATCACGCAAG
The DNA here is from genome assembly GCA_937898625.1 of uncultured Clostridia bacterium. Classification (GTDB taxonomy): domain Bacteria; phylum Bacillota; class Clostridia; order Oscillospirales; family Acutalibacteraceae; genus Fimenecus. Next base: position 2,261 of record CALEJF010000018.1, read on the forward strand.
ACAAACAAAAAACACCGCTGAAATAAGTGCAGATTACCTCTGTTCTTATCTTCATACGGTGCTTGGGTAGTCAATAAATATTGCTCCGCTTACGCGCTATAAAGTTAATATTTAATTTGTGACATCATTATATAAGACAAATGTATGTTTGTCAATAGAATTTCACATATTATAATTCGTGTTTATGAGTTTTATTTTCTTTGTTTCTTTTAAGCTCGGCATAATTTGTTGGAACGCAAACTTTTGCAAATTCATACCCTAATGCTGTTAAATTAATAGAACCATATCTATATTTTAAAGGATTATCTAAATTTCTTCCTATTGCTAAATCGCCTCTTAATTTAGCAAATTTACGTTCCATATCATTAAATGTAAATCCTTGGAAGTTTGTATCCTTATTAAAAACATAATCAAATTCTATTAATCCACTTCTTAACAATGACGAAAGAATAACATTTGTTTCATGAAAGCCAAAATCTTCTACCAAAAAACAATAGTGATTGCTGTTATTTGGAATACTCATTACGCTTTCATCTACAGAAATTATAGGTATTATATGACTATCACGAAGGAAAGACAGCGAATGTATAGCTAATGCATCGTTAGGCGAAAGATTTTTTATTATTTCAACAAAAGCCGGATGAACAAAATTTGCTTTACGCGAATCTAAAGAAGAAGCAATCAGATTTGCAAACATTTTTCTAAATTCTTCAGTATCAATTCTATACTTAGCTGCTTCAAGAGCAGGACCAACTATACTTTCTAAAGGCTCTGTCCTTTTGTCATCCGGTATGGAATTAACTTTTTCCTCTAACTCTTTTTTAAATAATTCAAAATTCAAAGAACGTTTATACTCTAATTTTTCTTTACTATAAGTTATCCCGCCAAATATGATTTCTAACAAGTCGGAAATTTTCTCACCTAATGTTGTAGCCGGTTTATCTAAAACTTTATTAAATGTTTCCGGTAATTCAATTTTTATTTCAGTCTTATTTTCCATTCTATTGCCTCCATAAAATAATTTTGTTTAAATAAAAATTTTCCCTAGTTTTTACATACCATTTAAGTTTTATTTTACACATAATTAAACTTTAAAAATAAAAAGCACTTAAAGACATCCGCCTAAAGTAAGAATAACAATTGAATGTTTATAACCCTTATTCTTATTGCTACATTCCATAACGATAAAATAATCACCATCATTTTCAGATTTAACAACAATCCCTTGTGAATACTCTGTTTTCCACAGTGGTTTAACGCCATAATAACTACAAATCGCTTCGTTTGTCGGGTTTGGGTTTTCTATACTAAAACCATTTTCAAATAACCAAGCGTGATAATTCTTGAGTGCTGGAGGAGCCCTCATCACTTGAAAGGCCATCATTGTTGCTATTTGAGACTCCATTTCGTCTTAATATTTATCACATATTTCTCAGTTGGATCAAGTATGTATTCATCATGCAAAGCATATTTATCTAAATTTTTATTGAGATTAATTTTTTTCATGTTTCAAATTCTCCTTTAGGTCTTGTATCAACATATGGTTGATTTTGTGATACAAACTCATCTACACTTAAGAATGCTTCACCCAATTTATTTAAGCTAAGCTTCATCATGTACTCCGCAACTTCTCCTGAATGGTTAATGCTTCGCATTGGATCTAATTTGCTTCGAAATTCTTCAAACGTATCACCAACAATTAACCATTCATCTTCTTCACTATCATAATAACAGTGAAGTTCACGCCAGAGCGACTCATCATTTTCTTCAAAAAAATCTTCATCAGCTGAAAAACTAGCCCAAGGGAATAATCGCGGAAAAACCATAGTATAAGGAGTAAATGGAAACCAATATGGATAAGAATACTTTTGAATGCTTTTTCCATCATCAACAATTAACTCGGTTTCTCCTCTACCACTGCTTTTGTTTACCCATTCTGTGGAATGTAACTTAATTTCGCCACCCTCTTTAATGATTTCCATAAACTTTTTTTGAGACAACAAAAAGTTATAATTAGTAATATGTTGCGGCAAATTAGTATAAGATATAAGTTCTTCATTGGATAAATCATTTAGGAAAACTTGGGACAAAGGTATTTTAACAAAAAAGCCTTTACCTGTTCCATCGTTAGTTTTTCCGATAGTTTCAGGTGTTAATTTTTGCCAAATACACATATCATCATCAGGATTATACAAAACTACAATACATGGCAAAGAATTCATAGTCCAATAATTATATTGTCTTTCGTTGATATCGCGAAAAATAATGCAATCTTCTTTTTTCTCTTGAAACCAACTTGCCCCAGACTTTATTTGTAAAGCAAGAAGCTGCTTTGATTCTCCAGTTGATTCCGTTAACTCAATATGTGCATCAATACCTATATCGTTAATTGGTTGTTCACGAAACATCCAATTATTACGTTCAGCAATTTTTGCACAATGATATACACCTATTCGTTCAATTGGATTTGCCATAAAAATCTCCTTTATAATTTATTATTCTTGATTTTCTTCCATTTTTCTAAATGACGTATGATTCATAAAGGATATAGGGCCATTTTCTTGCTCTGTTCTAATTACTAAATAATGTTTACCATCTCGCTCTATAAACACTGAATTTTTTTCGTTTTCCCTTAATTCAAATGTTAACGCTTCTTTAACATATATTTTATCTGCATGGTGTTTACTAACATCAAACCGCTCATCTTTTATACATTCAAAACAATATAACCAATCAATATACAAATCATTAAAATCGCTATATTGAAAGATAAAGCTTGCAACTATGTTTCCATTTTGAATATTATACACAAGGTTTTTATTAAAGAAAATCTGCAGTTGGAACAATTTGTGTTCGTGATAATAAAAAACATCAGATATTAGTGCTGGAATGTCTGTTATTTCACCAGCCTCTAATGAAGCATTCATCTTGTCAATAGTAAATGCTTTTGCTTTGTTCATATCTGCTGATAACACATGAAGATTTTCATAGGTACAATTCAAACCATCATTATCCAAATGCTCAATGATGTTTGATTTGTTTAACATTTCTTCAAGTTTTTCTTTTCCATAGAGAAACTGTAACACGAATTTGTGCAAAGAAATGTGTAACACAGAACAATTTAAATACGGATGTTCACCTGATGAATATGTCCAAGTGTATTTTTGCACTTCATCCAACAAGCCCGTATAATTGCTAATATAGGCAACATTACCTTGCCATTGTTCTCTATGAAGCCTTATTCGGTCACCTTCAAATTCTATCGTCATTTCTAATGGCATATTATATTTCCTTTCTATACTTTTACTAAATCATTAAAAATTTCATTGATTGCTGAACATTTTAACACTACATAGTAGATAAACCTCCCTACCAATCAGGCAGGGGGGTTAAAGTCATATTACCTGCCAAAAACAACATCGCTTTGACAGCGTTGTATTAAATTGTACTATTCTTTGACAAATTAATCAAAAGTGCAAACTAAAACGATATTAAATTATACAAAAACATGTGAACAGATGAAGAAAACAGAGTATTTTAATGGTAAATAAACAAACCAATCCCCGTTGAGTCAGGGGTTGCGACAACTGGGATTGGTTTATCAAAATTTATTTTTAAAAGTGTAAACATAGATATACTTAGTAAATATGCTTTAATTTGCTTGTGACACTGTTACAAGTTTCTCCTATTTCTTTTATTGCTGTTTCTAATTCATTTATTTGAAAGGTCAAAACATCTTTTAATTTTGCATCATATGTTTGAACTCTAGTATCTTTGTCAGATAATTCTTTTATTTTTGTTATTACACTTTCCATCAAGCTGTGAGCATTGATTAATCTAAAAACATCAACACCATTTGAGTTTTCATAGATATTTATCGTTTTATTAATTACATCATCGTGTAGAATATCTTTAGTTTTGTTTAATGCGATTCTAAGATAATATATTGACTCATGAAAATAGAATGTTGTTGTTTCTAGGTCTTTATCTCCAATTTTTTCAATTTCACTTAAAAACTCTTTTGATATCAAAAGATTGTCAAATGCGACATTGTCAAAATCGTCAACTAACTCTTTTATTCGTTGTGCTGATATATCTACTGAATGAGTTTTTTTATTATATATTATTTCTTTAATTTTTTTAGAAACAATTGAATATATTTTCTTAATAGTTATAAATAATATGCAATAAACTATTATGGATAATATAAACAAACCAATGACCTTCAATATTGGAAGTTGAGAAATATCTTCATATTTTATAAAATATGTTTCGGATAAATAAGCCAAAAATAATGATAAAGCTGAAGAAAAAATCACTTCAGATATTTTGTCATATCCATCGTCTTCGTGTTTGTGATGTTCGGTAATAAATGTTTTTGTTTTTGTAAACAAATGATGTCTGTTTAACTCTAAGTATTTATACTTATTAAACATAATATCTACCTCATTTAAATATTTGATTCAAAGGGCTATTTGCGTTATGTAAATCTCCATTAAGTGCTCGTTGTGCTTCAGCATCTACAGGTAATCTATCTTTAATAGCATCGTATGCATTTGTTTGTTCGTTATAATACGCTAATCTATATGTTTTATTTATCAGTGGTGTTAATTCGCTAGGAATAATTGCTCCTTTGGCCTTTATTTCATCAACAAGCAATATTATTGCCTTGAAAATATAGGCAAGCTTATAAGGCATTTTTAAAAATAAAGGGTGTTCCGAATCGTTGCTTTTATAGTAAAATCTCAAAGAAGCAATTTCACGTTTTGATGTTCTTAGAATTTGGTTTCTCCAATCTAATCCAAGCAATTGATTGGTCTTTTTTCTAATTGCCATGTAAGCGCTCGGAATAGGGCCTTTGTCTTTATAAGGTATATATTTACCAATAAATTTTAGTAATTCATCGAAATCCGCATTTATTGTGTTTGTTGTTTCTTTAGGCAAGGATATTCGTAAATACTTATTATATCCTTGTCCGTAAATTAATTTTTTATCCATTTTAATCGTCCTCCATTTTTTAGTAATAATTATAAATAGCCTTTACTTTATATATAGTTTTCACTAATAAAAAAGGTAACATTATTGTTGATTGATTATATGATTTTGTTGAAATCAACAATTCATACTCACCCAATTTGTGCAACTATTCTAACGAAATAATAACCACTTTACCGCTATACATGAGCAAGGCGAGCACTCATAAAGAATATAACAATTCGTAGTTTTTTGCTTCTTCATAAAATCAAAAGACATAAGGATTAACTTATATGCCTCTATCTATACAAATAAACGGTAAGCAGTTGCATTCTTATACTACTATGTATACTATCGTTTTTTATATAGAATTACATTTGCACATACTAAAAATATCGCAATCTAGTTTTATGTTCAAGGCTACTTGCAAAAACGTTGCTTTTTTCGACAAAAACGTTTTATTATTTAATCTAATAATATGCAAAAACCGCACCATAGCTGTTATACTACGATGCGGTTCTTTTTAATTATTCAATTTTTTAGCAACAAATTATATTCACTTTCTCTTACATGTTTTTTAATATTCCAAAGTATTATCTTTATTGCAGTGATAACAGACTATCAAACCTTATAATATTGTGCCTGAGCGTTCCACAGTTCACTGTATTTCTTACCTGAGTTCAGTAACTGCTCGTGTGTACCTTGTTCAACAAGCTTCGCATTGTCAAATACAGCAATTCTGTCACAGAAAATACAGCTTGAAAGCCTGTGAGAAATGTAAATTGCAGTTTTGTTTTCTGTAAATGAGTTGAATCTGCTGTAAATCTCATTTTCTGCTACGGGGTCAAGAGCAGCTGTAGGTTCGTCAAGAATAACAAGAGGACTATCCTTGTAAAGAGCTCGTGCAAGGGCGAGTTTTTGTGCTTCGCCACCTGAGATGTCAACACCTTTTTTATCTATGTTTTTGTACAGATAAGTGTTCTCTTTCTCACTCATTCGCTCAACTCTGTCTTTGATATTTGCCTGTTCAAGACAGCAATAAAGATTATCTTTATCGTATTCCTTATCAGCAGCAATATTGTCGCAAAGAGGTACAGCAAAAAGCTTGAAATCCTGAAATACAACGGAATAAAGCTTCATCAAACTTTCTTTTGAATACTCTTTAATATTGATGCCGTTTATCAATATCTCTCCACTATCCACATCATAAAGTCTGCACATGAGCTTGATAAATGTGGTTTTACCACTACCGTTTCTGCCTACTACTGCAAGATGTTCACCGTTATGAATGGTTAGGTTGATATTCTCTAAAGCATAATTTTCACTACCTGGATATTTAAAAGAGACATCTTTGAATTCAATCTCAAACTTTGATGTCAAATCTATTTCCTTTTCACCGTAAACCATATCATCTTCATTGTTCATTATGTCATAGTAGTAGTTTACAAGTGGTACCATTTCCTCTGTTTTACCGAAAGTTACAGCCATCTTCATAACACCGCTGATTACCTGCATAAATGAGCCACAGTAAAGCACAAGTGAACCGATACCGAAAAGTCCATAAAGACCTTTAACGCCGATAAACAAATAAACGCCGAAACCAACAACCGAACCCAAGATAGCAATAAATGAGCTTGATTTTGCAGAGTTCATTGAGGCTTTTTTCAGTACTTCTTCACCTTCGGTTAAAATCTTATGAGTTGCAGTTTTTTCGATGATATCCTGTTCCTTGTAAAGACGGATTTCCTTGCCTGTCTTGTAGTCAGAAAACATATCAATAAAATAGTAGAAAATCTTATCAAGACGAGAGTATTCGTCAGATGCTTTGAAATATTCTTTATTCATCTTTGTTGCAACAACAAGCATAATCACAACCATAACTGCAATAGCACCGAAGATACTCAACAGAAATGCAGGTCTTTCAAAGAAGGTATCACCCGTTTTCTGAAATCCGACTTTGAAAAGTGGAAGGATTAATACGGCTGAAACTATAACTGTCAATGCACCTGAAACAAAATCTCTGAACATCCACGAAAACTGTACAAAGGCTGAAAAGACTCTGTTCTGTGCTTCAGCATGTTTATGAATAAGTTCTTTAAAATTACTGTCTTCAAGCTTTTTGAATTCAACAGAGAAAAGCTTTGAAGCAATACTTTTCAGTTCTCTGTTATAGAGCATTGAACGAAGCATATAGTAGATGTCATTTAGATACCTATTAAGGAAAAACAGAACAAAGTTGATACCGACTGCAAGACCAATATAGAAAATGAGTTTTTGAGCATCAGCTCCAGTATCAAGCAAATCGATAATTTTTGCTGAAAACCATATGTTTACAAAAGGCATTACACCGGTGACAACAGCTGCAGTAACGGTTGTGGGAAGAAGTTTACTTTCGAGTTTATGCATTTCTTTAAATGCGTAAGTAATTGATTTAAACTTTTTCATTCTGTGACACCTGCCCTTCCTTGTAATAGTAGCTCTGAAGCTGATACATTCTGTAATATCCACCCTTTAGATTCATTAACTCTTCGTGTGTTCCACTTTCCGTAATTCTACCGTCAGAAACAAAAAGTATGCGGTCACAAAAGAGAGTTGAGGAAAGTCTATGGGAAATGAAAAAGGATATTTTATTCTGTGTCAACTCATTGTATTTGAGGTACAACTCATTTTCAGCGATAGGGTCAAGAGCAGCTGTAGGCTCGTCGAGAATAAGCACAGGAGCATTTTTGTAAACAGCTTTTGAGAGAAGTAATTTCTGCTTTTCACCACCTGAAAAATCAGCAGCATCCTTGTAAACATCTTTTATCATAAAGGTGTTTTCTTTTTCTGCAAGACTCTCTATTTTATCTCTAATTCCTGCCTTTTCAAATGCACTATAAAGTTTCTCTTTGTCATAATCCGAATCAACACAAATATTTTCGGCTATAGTCATTGGCATGAAGGTGTAATCCTGAAAAACTGGTGAAAAGAGGTCAAAGAAATCACTCTTTGAAATATCCTTACTGCTTACGCCATTAACAAGAATATCTCCCTCGCTTGGATAGTACAAACCACAAAGAAGTTTAACAGCTGTGGTTTTGCCTGCACCGTTTTCACCAACGATTGCAATATTTTCACCTGCATTTACTTTAAATGACATATTCTTTATGGTACTTTCTTCAGCTGCAGGATATGTAAATGAAACATTCTTGAATTCAATTGATGTTATATCACCGAGCTTATGAGTAGTCTTGTTACTGTCATTTTCATCTTCAGCCTCTGTAAAGTCACGGAATGCTTGACAGTCATTGCAGCAACGCTCTAAATCTGATACGCAGATAACAAGGTTCATTATCCAGTTTGAAAAGCCTGTAATAATACCGAAGTAAAAGATAAAATCAGAAACACTGAGTTCGTTATTATAAACGAGATAAACAAGGTAAGCATAGGCAACAAGTTCTCTAACCATATTAAGAAAAGCTCTTGTACCGCTGACATTAAAGCTCTGACGCATATACTTTCCTGTTATTTTCTGAAGTTCATAAACAAACTTTGCATAAGCAGAAATGAAATAATCGGAGAATCCGTAAAGTCTAATGTCTTTTGCGGCTGTGTTGTCCTTACTCAGCTCGTAATAATAATCAAGTTTTACAAAAATACTGCCCCTTGCTCTTTTTACATTCTTCTCTTTTTCATTGAGATAACGAAGAAGGAAAAATTCTCCCACACAGGTAAGAAGTATGAGCAGAATCATCATAATATTGATTTTATAAATAAGTGTAAGAGAAGTTATTACACCGAGAACACAAACAAGGAAAGCATTGCAAAGTGTTATAAAATACGCCGAGGAAGACCAATGGCTTCGGTAGAATTCCATAGCTATTTTATTCTTTTCTCTGCCATCGAGACTTTCAATATTTATGTAGTCTGTGTGTATGTTTTTCTTAAAAGCCATAACCGCATAACGCATACGGATTACTCTTGCACTGCCCTGTAAAAGCTCATTTAAAAATGGGTCAAGCCAGGTCGTAACAGTAACAAGTACACTTAAAAGTGCAACAATCAAGGTAAGCTTACCAACAGTAACTCCTTCATTTATGCAGTCTATCATTGCTTTGGGGATAAATGCAGTTATGATGGGAAGAAACACCATTGCAGGAACTCTTATAGAAAAATACAACAGGCTCTTTTTGTCCCACTCTATCCAGTTTTTAATCATATATTTTAAGTTATCTTTCATTTAATCAACTCCTTGCTTTGAAATTTCGTGTTTGTTAAGAAATAACGGCCACTTTCATTTCTCGGGTGCAACAAATTTGACACGGCCATGCAGGAATTGGTCGGGTTATACCGTCTTCCTACTGACACCCAGAAATAAAAAAAGTGTGTGCAAACCGAAGTTATACACACACGAAAAATGCAGAACTTCGTTTTGCTACCACACAAACTTTCGGACAAATCTCACAGAGAACGCCAAAATAGAAGTCTGCATTTTTACCAAAATAAAAATACGACTCCGTAAAATCTGTCCATATTAAGTTTGTGTGGTATGTTTATTATATCAAATCACACTTGAGAGTGCAAGTGGATTGTAAAAATAAAAAAAGCGTCCCTGACTATGAAATCAGAAACGCATAAATCCGTATAAATGAAATATTATTTGCAAACGGACAAAATGGTAACTGACTTCACTGTGTAAATTCTTTTCATCATTTTGTCCACCTACCTTTCAGTAATTTTCTATAATTATACTCTTCTGCACCAAGAAAGTCAATATTTTGAAAGAGGTGTTATATTATGATTTCATCATTATTAACAAGTCTTGATTTGCTTTCTAAACTCTATCTCAAAAGCAATATTTCCTATAGTAAAAGCAATTGTACTAATAAATATAATAAATAAAAATATCAGCATTATAATTTCTTTTACTATCAACATATGCAAAATGAATTCCATGCAAAGACAGATTACGCCATAAATATAAGTAACGGCAGTAAAAAGCATAGCAATATAAAAGCCATATTTTATCATAATATAATACGGTTTATCTCGAAGATAACACTCATATTCAAACATGCTTTTTAACTTTTTCTTTTCCTTTTTACTCATACAATCACCCCAAATACCTTCTTACTACCATAATCGTATATATGGGTTATTTTGTGACAAAACATATAAATCTTTTGTCACAAAATATCATTTAATTTCGATTTATATTGTATAGGATGATGTTAATTCATCCGTTATTACAAAGGTGCTCGGGGTTATTTTATGGGTGTGTTAATTGATAAAAATATAGATAGTAAAGAAAAGGTGAAATCAACCGTTTTGGAATTCCTTGAGAAAAATGAAATTCCATTTAGTATCACAGAAAACGATGCTTTTGAGCGTATTTGCATAGATTTGAATTTAGATGATACGTTTAAAAGTGATTTTTATTATGCTCCATTGGTTATAGAAACAAGCGATAAGGATGTTTGCAAAGTTTATCCTTATGAAATAATGTATATTGCCATAGAAGACAGAGAATCTGTTCTTTACTTAATTGACAAGAAAGTAATCAGAACTAATTATAACATATCCCATTGGGAGGATGTCCTGTCATCAAGATGCTTTAAAAGACCACATCATAGTTATATCGTTAATCTGAATTATGTAACAGAAGTAACTCAAGATTATGTATATTTAAAATATAGAAACAATCAATATACTATTTATACTTCACAAAGAAAGGTTAGAAAATTCAAGAAAGCATTTTTAAACTTTGGGAAATAAGATAGACATTGATAAATATATACTTAAACCGACAAGAATCACCTTGTCGGTTTAATCATTATATAGAAATTCAACAGTCATTGTTTATTCAAGAATTGAAAGCAGTTCTTTAAATTCATTAGATTCCCTAAATTTTTCTGATAACGGATACTTATCAATTAAAAGCTCTTTTATCTGCATTTTAGCAACAAAAGTAGTACCTAATGTATGTTTATCAAATTCCTTGCCTTTAAACATAACTGAATGCATAGTTGTTATTCTGTCCATATTGTCAAACTCGATTGCTAACTCACACATTTTTCTGAAGTTTTCCAATGCATTAACAGTATCGCCAAGTTTGAAATATCTTACGCCTAAATGTCCGTAATTATACATTACTGTTCGCCACATTTTACCGTAATGACCGTCGTCATATACAAAATTCAAAAAGTCGAGTTCTGATTTGAATGCCGAAATCACCCATTCATCAGAAAAGTTTCTGTCATAGAAAAAGCCGTTGTAATAAAAATAATGAGAATACACAGTGTTGAGTAGTAAAAATTGTTCTTCAAGAGTGTTCATTATTATCTCATCACCATTCGGATAGTTTTCAGGATAATAAAAACAGAACATTTCCTGTCCGTCTCTCATTCTCGGCATCTCTTTGATGATTTTTTCACAGTCCTCAAATGTTATACCACTTCCTTCTTTTTCTGAAAGTCCTTTATAAAGTTCAGCAATATGTCTTTTGGCAGAAATGCGTATTTTGTCATTTTCGCAGTTCTGCTTAATGTTTTCATATATTGCAATTATTTTTGCGACATTTTCGGGTGTGTTTTCTTTGAAATGAACAAGGGAAGTCATATATCTTAAAAGAATACGAAAATCATTAGGGAATTTTTCTTTAAGCTTATTTATTAATTTCAGTTTCATTTTTTCGTCTGTAAAATTATCATAAGCTTCAAGTTCTTTGATTATTTCAGCCTCGTCTTCTGCTCTGTTAACACCAAGCAACTCATCAACACTTACCTTGAAAAAACCTGCAATTTCAGGAAGCGTCGTTATATCGGGATAACTTTCTCCACGTTCCCAATTACTGACACTCTGAGAAGTAACACCTAAAAATTCTGAAAGAGTTTCTTGTGTAAGCTCTTTTTCAAGTCGCAATCTTTTGATATTTTCACTTAAATAAATAGTCATACTCTTATCACCTCTGATTATATTTGTTGACCGGTCTGTATATATAATAACGCATCAAACCATAAAAAACAATAAATCATCCTTTGTATGTCGCTCAAGAGTTGCTTGGAAAAATCAACTACAAGCATAGAAGGTGTACCCAAAGATACACCTTCTACCGTTATTTATATATTAGTTCGTTACAAACAATCTCTCTTACTCTTCCGTCAATGCTTTGCATACGGCATACCCATTCCAACTGATTTTTCTCTTTTAGTTGCTCGGTTACACCCTCTGCCTTTTTCATCTGCTCTATGAGAGTCTCAAACATATCTCGTGCCTGAGTTTCTACTTCTGCACAGTACTGATAAAGTTTACCTTGAGTAAGTAGCGTAGTAAATAAAACCTTCTTGTGCTTAAGCAGGTAATCTTTATGTAACATACCCCATTTACCGAGAATGATATTTGCTTCTTCGGGCTGTAAGATGAAGTTGGGGATGAAATAATCACCAACCTGACGATATTGGATTGAGTTTTTGTTTGACATGAAAATAGCCTCCTTTAATTTTGTAGTTTCATTTTACAAATTAAAGAAGAGTTTGTCGAATGTGTGGATTGTGTAATGGTGCAAATAAAAAATAAGCTTTTTTGTCGAAAAATGGAGCATTTTTGTAAATTGGATTGTAGTAGATGATTATAAATTATACAATGATGGTGTATGTTTACATCTCAGAAACGTTAGATTTTTTGATAATTATCTATTTCCATTGAATAAGAAATCTATTATGTATACTGTTAAAAATGTTTGGTAAGCTACATTGATTTACTATCAGTTTATAGATCAATTGTTGTTGAAAAAGGAGACTATTATGAAAATTTTGTTTTTGCACTTAAGTGATTTACACGTAAAAGATAGATCCGCTATTAACACAACACATATAAAAAAGATGTGTCAAGCCTTAAATGTATTAGGAGAAAGTGATGAAGTAGTTTTCATAATATCAGGGGATTGTGCGTCTTCGGGTGAGAAAAATCAATATACTATCGTTTGGAAACTTATTGGAAATATAATTAGAGATTTTAGAGAGGCAACAAATTTTAGCAAAAAAATTAATGTTATAGTTGTACCGGGAAATCATGATATGGATTTCTCTTCTCGTTCTTTAACTGCAGAAGAACTAAATGATATTTTTAAAGAAAATTATTATGATAAGGAAATGGCTTCAGAAATTGAAAAGCAACGCCATTTTTTTGAATATGCAAATTTAAACAAATGCTTTATAGACGAAGGCTTATATTGTGAAAAAAATATAACTTTTGAAGATTATACAATAAATTTCAATTTATTAAATAGTGGTTTATTTTCATTAAAAAGAGACGAAGACAAAGGATTGCATTATTTACCGAATCATGTGATTGATAAATTGGCAGAAAGATCAGAAGCTGATATTTCTTTTTTAGTTATGCATCATGCTCCCGAATGGTTTTGTGATGATATTAAGCATAAACTAGAAAAAATAATAGCAGACAAATTCTCGATGTGTTTTTATGGACACGAACATTATTTGACTAGTAAAAGCACCAAAACAGAGTCAGCAGAGTCTACAGTTATTTTAAATGGTGGTGCACTTTGCGAAAATTGCAATTGGAACAATAGTGCTTTCGAAGCTGGGCTTTTTGACACTAAAGAAAAAACATATGAAAATTGGCAATTCGTTTGGAATCGTTCTAGAAATATGTATGAACACAATAAGAATTTGAGTACAAATTTAAAATCAAAAAATACATCTAATAATTTTGTTTTTGATTCTAAATTTCTTAATTCGTTAATTAAGGATTCGAAAAAAATATACATAGCAGACTATAAATCAAGATTCGTTTTCCCAAGAATAGTTGATGATTTACGCAAAAATGAAATAACTAGTTTTTCAAAATTTAAAGAACTCATTTTGTCAAAGAAGAAAATATTGTTGTATGGTAACAGTGATTCAGGAAAAACGTATTTACTGAAATACTTATTTGAAAATTTTTCACAAGAAAAATCCGCTATTTATATTGATGCAAACGACATAAGCGGTAGTAAAATGAAGCGTATCATCAAAAATACATTTCAGGACATATACGGTGCCGATGAGTATCGCTTCAAAGAATTTGAGCAATTGCCAAAAACAGATAAAATACTATTCTTAGATAATATAGACTGCATTAAGCATAATAATCTTAAAGCTTTTTTAGAGACAATTGATAGTATGTTTGGCTTTTGTGTGTTCAGTTCAAAAGAACACATTGAGCTTGATATATATACATTAGTAAAAGAAAGAATTGATTCTGATAATCAAATTTCAAAATATAATATTGCTCCATGGTATAGCGATAAACGCGTAGAATTAATCAGAAAAGTTGCAAAAGAAAAGCTTGATAGCAATGTAGATTTTGAACTCATAACAAATCAATTAAATAATTCAATAAAATCACAGAGAAATTATTTTAGTTGGAATCCTGATTTTATAACACAGTTTGTTGAGTATTATTGTGATAATGTTGGTCAGTTGCAGTATAATGACAGCAGTGTATTTAGTAAAGTTTTTGAAGCGAACATAACTAATCAAATAACAGCAAACATTATTGGAAACGTAACAGTCCAAAAAACACTGACACTTTTATCTAAAATTGCATATCAAGCACACAAAATCAAAGAATATCCCATAAAAGAAACTACCATTCAAGATGTTATTAACAAATATAATGAAGAATATGGGGATAGAATTAGTTCGTTTAGATTTTTAGAACTTATAGAAAATTCAAAAATTGTATATAAACATCCAGATCAAAATGCGTTTTATTTTCAAAGGAAAAGTTATTATCCGTATTTTATTGCTCGCGAAGTTAACTTGCTTTATCATGAGAATGGGGATGATACAGATGTGAAAAATATTTTGTATTTTGCTTGTTTTGGAGTAAATGCAGATATACTTTTATTCTTAATATATTTGACTGAAAACACAAAAATCCTAAATTTAATATTGGATATGGTAAGCTTTTATACAGCTGATTGGAAAGCGTTTAAATTTAAAGATCATGATATTGGTTTTTTGAAAGTAGATTTTACTTACGATATTAATCAACTAACTTCTTCACAAATAGAAGAAGCTGATAAAAAAGATTTGGAAGAAGAGAGGATCATTGCAAATAATGATACTATTAGCATTAAAGAGATTTATGATTATAACGAAGAGTCTGTTGACGAATTAGTTAATCAGTTGATACGAGCCATTGCATTATTAAGTACTGTTTCCAGATGTTTGCCTGCATTTGAGCACATTATGAAAAAGGAAGAAAAATCAAAATTCATTGATGCCATATACACACTTCCAAATAAAATTTTTTATGTTTGGGCAAAAACCACAGATGATGAAAGAGAGAAAATCCTATTATATATTTGGAGAGAACTGCTATCTTCTTTCAAAAACCAAAATGCACTACCTAATATGGAAAAAGAACTTAAAGAAAAGACGATGGGAATTCTTCTCATGAACTCAATTTCGTTGCTTTTAGATATTTATAGTAATACTGTTCAATTTTCTACAAAAAACAATACTATTGGTTACTTATCAGAGTATTCATATATTGAAGATTCAACCTATTCATTAATGCATTTAATGATGTTGAGTAACCGAAGTAAAGTTGCTGATTTTACAAATGAAGCAGGTAGAATATTAGATAATGAGGAATTATTGCCTTCTGTTATGGTGAGAATTATTGCAAATCATGCTTTACGAACAATAAAATCAATGGGCTCTTCTGAAAAAAATCGCCTTATTCAAAAATGTTTTCCAAACAATAAGAAAGAAAAGATGCTACTTGCTGCAAATCCCATTGATACACCGAATGAATGACAAAAGTCATGTTGGTCCTGCCCCAACTGGTTGTTTAAGGTCACATAAAAACAACCTATTATGAAACCTTTGATGCATGTCATATAGCCACGCTGATGACTTTTGCCTATTATAGTTTATTCAAAAGGTAGTATACATATTCAATGGCGATATTAATAAAAAAGCTCCGCAAACTGAAGTGAACTTTTTGAGGTTCACTTCAAACACGGAGCTTTTTAATATGTCCACTTAGATATAAACAAAAAATCCGAAACCGTCGCCGATTGGCAAAAGTTTCGGATTATTTGCTTTTGGTGGAGATGGTGGTAATCGAAACCACGTCCGAAAATCTATTCCTGAAACTTTCTACGAGTGTAGTTTATCTACTATATTTCCCTACATGACAGCCGACAAACAGGCATTCAGTTCGGTAGCCCTGTGATGTGTGACGGACTACAAGGCGGTTATCCGTTCACATTTACTGCTAAATGACACTCCGTACCGGGCCGCAGTTCTCCCGGGGGAATGCTCGCTGCTAATTAAGCAGCAAGAAGTACTTTTTCGTTTTTGTCGTTTATTTTTATAAACCGTCCGTTTTATAGTGGTCAGACTCCACTACTCGCTTATCGCAGTTCAAAATCCCCGTCGAAATCCTTTCATCCCCGTATAAATCGCTTCGCTCAAATGAAGAGTGAAGAATGAATAATGAAAAGTGAAGAATTAAAGGGGATGCTGATGCATCCGATTTTATCTTAAACGTTCTTTCATTGAACGCTCAATTGTTCTTTGTGCTTCTTTTTTTGCGGCAACATCGCGTTTGTCGTAAAGCTTTTTACCTTTACAAAGACCAACTTGAACTTTTGCACGGCCTTTTTTAAAGTAAACTGACAAGGGAATAAGAGTTAAACCCTCTTGTTTGGTTGTGCCAAAAAGTCGCATAATCTCTTTTTTGTGCATCAAGAGTTTACGAACCCTCATAGGGTCACGGTTAAAGATGTTTCCGTGGTCATAAGGGCTTATATGCATACCGTTTACAAAGATTTCACCTTCAACAATACTGCACCAAGCATCTTTAAGATTGCATTTACCTTGACGAAGTGACTTAACCTCTGTACCAACAAGTTCAATACCTGCTTCAAAACTCTCAAGTACGAAATAATCATGGAGAGCTTTTTTATTTTGTGCAATTGTAGTATTTGTATTCTTCTCTGCCAAGACTATTCCTCCTTTTTGTAACCACTTCTTGCATCTTGGTCGCACTTCTCAACGGATATTTTTCCGTCATAACTCGTCCAAAATACTCGTTAATACACAAAGTATTGCCTGCGTTTTTTGACGGTTCTGACAAAAAACTATCTCGTTGATAATCACAACCCGATTTATTCAGCGGTTACTTGAGTTTTTAATGGCGGAGTATAGACCCGCCCTAACGATTATTATAACAAACTTCTGCCTTGAAGTGCTCTGGAAAGTGTTACCTCATCTGCATATTCAAGGTCACTACCAACAGGAACACCATAAGCCAAACGACTCACTTTAATTCCCATCGGCTTTAAAAGTCGGGCAATATACATTGCTGTTGCCTCACCCTCGGCAGTTGGGTTAGTAGCCATAATAACCTCACAAACACTATCGTCAGCCATTCGCTGAATCAACTCTTTAATGCGAATATTATCGGGCCCAATTCCATTCATAGGGGAGATGACTCCGTGTAATACATGATAAGTGCCTTTGTACTCGTGTGTACGTTCAAAGGCGGTAACATCCCTTGGGTTTTCTACAACGCAAATTACAGATGAGTCGCGATTTGCATTACTGCAAATACCACATTTTTCGCCCTCTGTAAGGTTGCAGCACACATTACAAGTATGTATATTAGTATGGGCATTATTTATGGCATCTACAAGACTTTTAGTACTCTCATCATCAAGACCAAGAATATAATAAGCCATTCTCTCCGCCGATTTAACACCGACAGAGGGCATTTTACGAAATTCTTCAATCAATTTTTCAAGAGATACGATTGCCATAATGCCTATACTCCAAATCGTCAGTTAAAATTAAAATCCTAAGCCGGGAATGTTCATTCCACCTGTGATTTT
The DNA here is from genome assembly GCA_937898625.1 of uncultured Clostridia bacterium. Taxonomy (GTDB): domain Bacteria; phylum Bacillota; class Clostridia; order Oscillospirales; family Acutalibacteraceae; genus Fimenecus. Next base: position 20,124 of record CALEJF010000018.1, read on the forward strand.
GCCCATTTCTCTTTCCATTGTTTCGTCTGCTTTTCTCATTGCTTCATTTACAGCAGCAACAAGCAAATCTTCAAGCATTTCAACATCTTCAGGGTCAACAACATCCGGCTGAATTTTAACTGAAACAACCTGATGTTTACCGTTTACTGTAACATCGATTGCTCCGCCACCTGCAGATGCGCTATATTCAGCTTCTTCACATTCTTGCTGAACACGAGCCATATCTTCCTGCATCTGTTGAATGCGTTTCATCATATTTGCCTGTCCGCCCTGATTTGGGATTCTTGCTTTCATTTTTATTCCTCCTCAATTTTTACACCAAGACCTTTTGCTTTTGAAACAAGGTCAGAAAGTGGGTTCTTTGGTGTTTCTTCTTGCTTGTTATTGTAAACAGCAAGAGTATATGTTTTGCCGGTTACCTCTGCAACGGCAGATTTTATAGTTTTAGAATAGTCACCGGTTTTAAGGCACATTTCTAATACTGGTGAACCTTTAATAAGTAAGTATTTATCTTGATGGATAAATGCACTTGAACCCGTGAGCATTGCAATAAGACTCTTATCTTGTGAGAAAAGTTTTTCAAGTACCTCAGGCCAACTGCTAAATGGTACTGTTCCCATATTTTTAGGAACAACCTTTTCTTCCTGTGGGGCAGGAGGTGGCTCGGGAAGAGGCATTTCCTCTTTTGCGGGCTCGGTTTTCTCTTCTGCAACAGGTGGTGACTCTTTTTCGACTTTTTCAGGCTGAACAGTAACAGGAGTTTCTGCTTTAACTGTAATTTTACCCGAGGCAACTGCACTTTCAAGTTCACTGAGTCTGCGAAGAACAGAATTCATATCTGCATCAAGACTTGGTGTGCAAAGGCGGATAATACAAAGCTCTGCACTTGTTCGTCTGTTAGCGCCTTGTTTCATTGTGGATGCAGCTGCAGTAAGCACATCAATACAAGACATAATTGTTGCAAGAGTAGTTTTAGCACTTTGTTGACGGATAATCTCAATTTCACCCTGTGAACAGATAATCATATCCTGAAAATTCTTAACAGCCTTTGAAACCATAAGATTTCTGAAATGGCTTGTAAGTTCAGTTATAAGTCTTTCCATATCGCAGGAGTCGTTGTAGAGCTTATTTACAACATCCAATGCTTTTGCAGCATCTTTTTCCAAAATACAATCGCAAAGTTCAAAAATATGTTCCCTGCCTGCAAGACCTGCACTGTTAGCAACAACTGCAGAATCAATTATTCCCTCATAAGAGGAGCAACGGTCCAAAAGTGAAAGAGCATCACGCATAGCACCATCTGCAATACGAGCAACAAGCATAGCACCATCATCAGAGATTTGAAGGTTTTCCTTTGCAGAAACTTCTTTAAGTCTTTCGGCTATTGCCTCAGGCGGAATTCGTTTAAAATCAAATCTCTGGCAACGGGAAAGAATAGTTGATGGTAATTTATGCACTTCAGTGGTTGCGAGAATGAAAATCACATGTGCAGGTGGTTCTTCAAGAGTTTTGAGAAGTGCATTGAAAGCACCAATTGAGAGCATATGCACTTCGTCGATAATATAAACTCTGTATTTTGCATTTGCGGGAGTAAAATTTGCCTCCTCACGCAAATCACGGATATTGTCAACACCATTGTTTGATGCAGCGTCGATTTCGATTATGTCAAGGATGGCACCTGAATCAATTCCCTTACAGATTTCACAATTGTTACAAGGATTACCGTCGTGGGAGTCAATACAGTTAACAGCTTTTGCAAGTATTTTTGCACAGGAGGTTTTACCTGTTCCGCGGGAACCTGTAAAGAGATATGCATGACTTGTTTTGCCGGTTTTTACGGCATTTTCAAGTGTTTTTGTAATGTGCTCCTGACCAACCACATCAGTAAAGGTTGAAGGACGATACTTACGATAAAAAGCACGATACATAATGGAACCTCCTTTAAGAATGCACAGAAGAGAAAATTTTGTGTTTGCTGATGAGGGTAAGATGCGTTTTTCGGCGAGAGAGGTTTTCGTCAGAACCGTCAAAAAACGCAGGCAATACTTTGTGTATTAACGAGTATTTTGGACGAGTTATGGCGGAAATCTATCCGACGAAAAGTGTGCCATAATCCTCGTCAGTAAACACCTATTAAAAATGCCTTAACTCAGTCATGTGTCGTGCAGGCAGACTGTGGCGCCCGATGCAAACCGCTTAATGCTGCTCGGTTCCCCGCCTGACATGGTTCACGGCGCTTCGCCGCACAGGACCCACACGGCACACGACTGAATTAAGGCAAATTTATTCACTCAGGTAATTATACTATATATGTGTCACAATTTCAAGAGAAAAATATATACTATTTTTATTGTAGATAAAAAGATTTTGTGATAAAATCAATATATATAAATGAAAATTATATTTTGCGGAGAAGAAAAGATGTTTAACATAATTCCACAACCAGTCAGCATACTCATAAATCAGAGTAAAAAAGGGTTTACTCTTCATACTGGAACTACTATCTCACCTTATCCTTTTGTTGATGATATAATAAGCTTTTCTAAAAAGCAATTCGGTAAGAAAATTATCGTTCACGAAGATACCGGTGAAGAAAGAAGCATTATTCTAAAACTTGATGACAGTATTGAGCATGAAGAGGGATATACCATTAAGTGCGAAAATCGCAGAGTTTTTATAAACGCGAAAACAGAAGAAGGACTTTTCTATGGTTTACAGACCTTAAAGCAGATGCTTTTGCAGACGGAGGGCAAAATCCCCTATGTGGAGATTACTGACTATCCTCGTTTTGCCTATCGCGGATATATGCTTGATTGTGGAAGATATTTCTACTCTGTTGAAGATATAAAGCGAATAGTTGACCTTATGGCACTTCATAAATTGAATGTTCTTCATTGGCATTTAACAGAGGACCAGGGTTGGCGAGTAGAAATTAAAAAATATCCACTTCTTACAGAAAAAGGCTCAAAAAGAAGTCATACCAATTTCAACAATAAGCCTCATGGTGGATATTATACACAAGAAGAGATTAAAGAAATTGTCGCATATTGTCATGAGAGAAAAATAAAGGTTATTCCTGAATTTGATGTACCGGGGCATATGGTGGCTGCGATTTCTTGTTATCCATACCTTTCCTGCCTTGACCGTGATTTAGAGGTTGCAACCCATTGGGGTGTTAAGCACGATATTCTATGTGCAGGAAAAGAGAGTTCATATCAATTTGTCTATGCTGTTCTTGATGAACTTATTGAACTTTTTCCTGATAAAATTATCCACATCGGCGGTGACGAGGCAGTTAAAATGCGTTGGAAAAACTGTCCTCATTGTCAAAAGGCTATCAAAGAAAACGGACTTAAAGATGAAGACGATTTGCAAATGTTCTTTATGAGTAAAGTGAATGAGTATCTTGAAAGCAAGGGCTATTCTTCTATTATGTGGAATTACGATACAACCGGCGGTACAGAAAAACTAAGCACAAACATTATGTGGGATGTCTGCGGAATGGCAAAGGATGACAAGTTAATAAAAGACGAACTTAATTGTGGCAGGAAGATGATTAACACAAAATGCTATCCGTACTATTTTGATTTTCCCTATGGTTGGAATACTCTTAAAATGGTTTGTGATGACGACGGTGCGTTAACTGAACGAGATGAAGAAACTATGGGTATTGAGGCACAGATGTGGACAGAATATGTGCCAAATATGAAACGATTGGAGTTTTTAACATTCCCTCGTCTTGGAGCTATGGCAGAAAATGCTTGGGCAGAAAAAGGGTATCCAACTTTTTCAACTTTTCTTCATAAAGCAACAGATTATTACAAATTGTTAGATTTCTATGATGTGCAGTATGCACCACTTAAGAAGGCGTGTCCGTCATTCATATACAAACACGCATCTTCTCTTTGGTTTAAGCGCAGAGTTTTACATTGGGAAGGACTTCATAACTTAATTGACGATAAGAAAGCCGAAAGGGAAGCGGCTATTCTTAAGGAAAAAATAGAAAAACAATAAGGGAAAATAAATTTTATTTGAGGTGTTATACAATATGAAAAAATATGTACTTGCTCTTGACCAGGGCACAACAAGTTCACGCGCTATTCTTTTTGACAGAAAGGGAAATATCTGTTTTAAGGCGCAACACGAATTTACTCAGATTTATCCGCACACAGGTTGGGTTGAACACAACCCGATGGAAATTCTCTTTTCTCAATTGCAGTCAGTAATGGAAGTCTTAGCTCAAAGTAAAGCAACAGTTGAAGATATTGCATCAATCGGTATTACTAATCAACGAGAAACAACTATTGTATGGGATAAATCATCAGGAAAGCCAATTTATAATGCGATTGTGTGGCAGTGTAGAAGGACTGCTGATATGTGTGAAAAAATCAAGGCTGACGAAGAACTGACACAGTATATCAAGGATCATACGGGTCTTGTTGTGGATGCTTATTTCTCCGCTACAAAAATCAAGTGGATTCTCGACAATGTTGAGGGTGCAAGAGAATTAGCGGAAAAAGGACAACTTCTTTTTGGTACAGTTGAAACATGGCTTATATGGAATCTTACAGGTGGTGCTGTTCATATTACCGATTATTCAAATGCGTCAAGAACAATGATTTTTGATGTTGATAAGCTCTGTTGGGATGAATATCTTTGCGAAAAATTGGGTATTCCTATGTCAATGCTTCCTAATTGTGAACCATCAAGCAAGGTTTACGGCAAGGTTGCAAAGAGCGTTATGGGTGTTGAGGAGTTGGCAGGCGTGCCAATTTCAGGCGCAATCGGTGACCAGCCAGCTGCACTTTTCGGTCAGGGATGTTTCGAAAAAGGTCAGGCAAAGAATACATACGGTACAGGTTGCTTCTTACTTATGAATACAGGTGAAAAGAGAGTTGAATCAAAAAACAATCTCGTTACCGGTGTTGCTTGGGGGCTTGACGGAAAAGTAACCTATGCTATTGAGGGTTCAGCGTTTAATGCAGGTTCCGTTATTAAATGGCTTCGTGATGATTTACAGCTTATCCCATCTGCTCGCCGTTGTGATGAACTTGCTGAAAGTGTTCCAAATGCAAATGGTGTATATTTTGTTCCTGCTTTCACAGGTCTTGGTGCACCTTATTGGGATATGTATGCTCGTGGTACAATTGTAGGGCTTACTCGTGGGGCTACTGCTGCACATATTTGTCGTAGTGTCCTTGAAGCAATCGCATACCAGATGACGGACTTGCTTGAGGCTATGAAGCAGGATTCGGATATCGACCTTGCCGAGCTTCGTGTTGATGGTGGTGCGTCTGTAAGTAATATTATGATGCAGATTCAGGCAGATATGATAAGAACAAGAGTCAATAGACCTAAAATGGTTGAAACAACTGCAATCGGTGCTGCTTATCTTGCAGGCCTTGCAGTAGGCTTCTGGAAAGATACCGATGAAATCGAAAAAATCCGTGAAGTTGACAAGGTGTTTGAGCCTATAATGGATATGGAAAAACGCGAAAAGAGGTATCGTGGATGGCTTCGTGCAGTTGAACGCTCAAGAGATTGGGTAGAGCATTAATGACAAAGATTTTACTGTTTCGCACACCCGAAAACTTGATTGACCATTTTTTAGAGCACGGGGAGGAAACAAACTGTAGTTCAGCGGAAGAATACCTCATTAAAGCTAATGCTGTGATACAAAATCCTGAAGCTCAATCCAAATACGAAACCGACGAGTGGGATAATGATAAAATTTATTATCTTTCTAAAACAGGTGAGATAGTATTTGTTTCAACAGATGAATATATCAGGACATATTTTGTTGCTGACGACGAGTATTTTGACCGACAGTAATTGGCAGAAATAATATTATAAAAACCCAAAACCCCATCGGATTATCCGATGGGGTTCCTTTTTCACCTGCCACAAGGACAGGATATAACCTATATAAGACTCGTGTATAATAGCATAAAATGGAATTGTTGTCAAATATACAGATAGTTTTTATCTATCTTGCATTCTTCTCCAATGAAAAAGATATTGTTGTGCAATACCCTCAGTGCCTTTTGTGCATTCAGGCAGACCATTGGGATACATCTCTGACATTATGCGTTTTACCCATACATCAATTGGGAATGCCTCAATCTTATGAAATCCATAAAGCAAGGTGCATTCTGCAACTTTTGCACCAACGCCTTTGATTTTTTGTAATTCTTCTCTGCCAATTTCAATAGGGCTTTCATTAATTTTGGCAAAACTAACTTCACCACTTGCCACCTTCTGTGCAGCATCAATTATGTATTTTGCCCTGAATCCTGCTCTTAAAGGTGCTAAATCTTCAACAGTAAGTTTTGATAATCTTTCAGCAGAGGGAAAAGCCTTTTTGCCTTTTTCACCTTCGCCAAATTCCTCGCAAAGGCGTTCGATGATGCCTTTGATTCGCGGAATATTATTGTTTTGAGAGATTATAAACGAACAAAGCGCTTCCCAAGGCTCCTGACGAAGAATTCTTATGCCGGGATACTCTGTTATTGCATTTTTTAAGTGCTCATCGTTATAGGAAGCGAGAATTCTACTATAATCACATTGGAGGTCAAAGTAATCTGACCAGATGTTTTTAAAATCCTCTTCCGTACAGTTGTAGAAGACGAGCTCTCTTTCTGTTTGTTCTATTTCCAGATGTTTTCCGTATGCCACACCTTCCCAGATGTTGCCTTTATTAGTCCAACGAAATGCCTGACCACAGTCAAGACAAAGTGACAAATCAAAGATTTCGGGGCGGGGGAGTCGATAAATACTATTCATAAAAAAGTCCTTTACAAAATAGACAAAAATAATAAGATTTTCTATTAAAAAGTGCTAATGTGAAATTGCACAAAAATTTTAGACGAAAAGTGAATACACTATGTTCCAAAATGTATAAAATGTCAAGGTTTTACAACAAATTGTATTTGATAACTTTTTAACAAATCTTTTATTACAATGTCGAAAAGTGGATAAAACCTTGTTAAAACTGTGATTTTGAGCCAAGTTATAAACATTTTCAACAGAGTTTTCGACAATTTTGTTGAAAAGTCATTTATACTTTTTGTATAAAAATAATTGAAATAATTTTTGTTGAAAATCCCATATTGACAAATTTTTCTATAAAATTATATACAAAACTCAGTATAAAACTGACTAAAAAATCAAAGATAATCTTAAAAAAAGATATAATTTTCTGTGAGGATAAAAATATGGTAAAAGGTGTCAATCGTCAGGTTCTTGAAATCCACGAAACAGGCTGTGAGTATTTTGAAAAAGCATTGTTTTTTGTAAAACCCGAATTTAGTGGAGAAAATGAAAGTAAATTAAAATCAAAAGCAGTAATTTCTGCATTGAAAACAGCATCCGTTCCCAAAACAAGGCGACAAAAAATAAAAAGCCGAGTGCTGTATTTTCTGGAAATGGCAGCCTCGGCAGGGGTTGGTGCATTATTGACTGCACTTTTTATAGAATAATCAACTCTTTTGGTGCGTTTGTGAGGTTTCGGCAACCATTGGTTATTATATATGCCATATCCTCAATTCTTACACCAAATTTTTCAGGAATATAAATTCCGGGTTCAACAGTAACAATATTGCCTACCTGCAAAATGCTGTCAGAAGCAGGAGAGAGATTGGGAAATTCGTGTATTTCTACACCAACACCATGTCCTGTTGAATGGGTAAAAGATTGTCCGTAGCCTGCATCACGGATAATTGCACGGGCAAATTCGTCACCATCTTTACAAGAAACACCTGCTTTTATTTTGTTAAGGCAATTGACTTGTGCTTTGAGTACAGTGTCATAAACATTTTTCATTTCATCAGTTGCAAATCCAACAGCAACCGTGCGTGTCATATCGCTGTGATAACCATTTATAATTGTACCAAAGTCCATTGTAATAAAATCGCCGTTTTCTATCTTTTTGTTGCTTGGTACACCATGTGGCATTGAGGAGTTTTTACCACTTACGGCAATAGTTTCAAAAGACAGAGCATCACCACCGTGACTCAACATATAAAAATCGAGTTCAAGTGCAATCTCTTTTTCGGTAATGCCAACTTTTATGAATTTAAGAATGTGGTTAAATGCATCTTCGGCAATTCGCTGTGCTTTAACAATGTTTTCAACCTCACTTTCCGTTTTAATTGAACGGAGAGTATTTATAAGAACATCAAGGGTTGTGTCTGTTGAGATACTTGTATTTTTAAGCACGCCTTTAAGCGAGTTATATGTAGAAACGGTCATTCTTGTTGACTCCACAAGAAGATGCTTGCAACTCATTTCACCTAGAATCTCCGCAATCTGTGGGTAGGTCTTGCCTAAAAGTACGACCTCGCTATTTGTAATTTGTTTTTCGGCTGCTTCAATATATCTTCCGTCAGTAATGAAAACTGAACGGTCAGACGACACAAGCAAAAATCCGTCAGAAGACTCAAATCCTGTAAAATATTTTCTGTTTTCAGGTGAGATAATTAAGGCACAGTAACTCTTGCCCTTTTCTGCAATTAATTTTTGTAAATCTTTAATCATAGTAACCATATCCGTGTAATTTTTCAAATTCTTTAATTATAGGGGCAGATTTTCTGCGTCGTGTTGCATAGAAAATCGGGAAACGGGTTTTCCCGGGTAGTGCATCAACAAGAATTGAGATTGCACCACAATTGTTTGCAGCCATAACATCTGCAAATATCTGGTCGCCTACCATAGCAAATTCATCTGTTTTAACACCCATCATTTCTGCGCCTTGTATAAGAGTGTGTGGTTTCGGTTTCTTTGCATTTGCAATAAAGGGAAGTCCAAGAGCCTTTGAAACGATTTTTGGACGACGGGGTATAGCGTTAGAAATTATCATAACCTTGATTCCCGATTCTTGTAGATTTTTAAGCCAGAGGTCAAGTCCGTCAATGCAATTTGTCCTTCCGTCGTTGCAGATGGTGTTGTCAATATCAAGAGCAACCGCTTTTGCTCCCATTTTCTGTAAATCTTCAACTGTAATATCAAGAACACTTTTGTAACGATATTTAGGCATAGGTGAAACCATAGTGAAACTCCTTAAAATAAAAAAATAGTGGGCATCCCTTGGGAACGCCCACTTTCTTTTTCAGAACATAACCCAAAAAAGCGAAAGATTATTTAAACTTACGCTTACGGGCAGCCTCAGACTTCTTCTTTCTCTTAACAGAAGGCTTTTCATAATGCTCTCTTTTGCGTACTTCCTGAATTACGCCGTCACGAGAAGTCTGTCTCTTAAATCTTCTGAGAGCACTTTCCAAGGACTCGTTTTCTTTAACTTTTACCTGACTCATTAAAAATCCCTCCCTTATACATTGGGATACATTGTGTATTATACAATACGAAATGTCAACTGTCAACAGTTTTTTGGCATATTTTTTTGCAATGCTTCCTTACGAGAAAATATACTCAAAACCGACTTTGTCGCTTTTTGATTGATTAGAGAGATTTGAATTTGTAGGGGAGAAGTTAATGAATAATGAATGATGAATAATGAATAATTGAGGAACTGCGTTGCGATTATAAATGCCTCCCTCTGACGAGGTGCGGGTGTCCGGTGGACACCTCTGCGTAGCAGAAGCACTGACCGAACTGGCAGGTGAGACTTAGGTGGCACGAGCATAGCGAGTGACGGAGGGAGAGATAGGTGCATAAATGATTTAATCTCTCCCTCAGAACCAAATAAATAGATAAACCAACGGCGGGTCGTCGAGGGTGCGGGTGTCCGGTGGACACCTCTGCGAAGCAGAAGCACCGACCGAACCGGCAGGTAAGACCGCCGCCCCCTACGAATTATTCATCCCGATAAACTCCCAATTTACCTAATTCGTTTTATATCTTCTTTGCTAATTTTCCGTAAATTACGCCAAGTTTTTTACCGTAGAATTTTCTCTTTTTCTTTTCTTCTTCAGAAAGTTCAGGCACGATAATCGGCTTTTTAAGGCTTTCCATATTGCCGTCGTCAAGAATAAATGCCTGTGTCATACAGATACCGCCATTACCTTTAAGTTGTGCACGGACATAGCAGGAAATCTTGTCGCTATGTTCATTAAGTGTGATTATTGACACAATTTCTCCATCATTTTCCATTGTTTCAGTTTTGATTATAACACCATCTGCAATCCAATCAATTTCCTTGCAGTTGATTCCCTTGATTGTAATAGTATCTGCTTCGTCATCAACTGTGATTTCAGTAACGCTTGGGCAAACCCCGTGACCTACAAAGTCCTCGCCTAACTCATTTTTTGCATATCGAGCAATTGAGAAGAATGTGCCCGTTTCCATAGCATTACGAAGATTATCGAGCGAATACTCAGGGAGAATGAAATCCATAAAAGCTGTGTCAATCTGGTCAACTTGATGAGCATCGCTGTTAGCAAAGCCGAAAACTCTACGACCGTGTGGTGTGAGGAGTTTCAAAAGATTGTCCCAAAGAATTCTGTCGCAACGATTTGGGATATCATACATATTAAGCACTTCAATACCCATGCAGGATGGATATTTCTTCAAGAGATTTGCAAAAAAATGGATGTTTTCGGGTTTGTCCGCACAGTCAGGTCTTTTCCAGGACTGCAACAAGTCAGTAGGGTGGTTGATGTGGGAAATGCCACCGCTTTTTTCAATTAAACCAAGTGGAATTTCATAGTCAAATTCAACACCCTGAACACCCTCGTAAGCATTGTCTGTAAAATATCCGTTTACATGATTTTTCATAATTGTAAACATATTGCACTCAATGGCATTTGGCACATCTTGTAGTCCGCGTTTTTTTGTTCTTAATCCTTTTTCAGTTTTGTATGTACCGTTTTTTATTGCCTTGTATTGTGACTCGTTAAGATAACTGCGTTTTCCGTGCCAGAGGTACTGGAAATTAAAAAAAGGAATATGAGTTGGTTTTTCATTCCAATATTTACCTAATATTCCGTGTTCCGCAAAGGCAACAATATCAAAATCATTGTCGTAAAAACCCATAATCATATCAGTCATAGTGTCGTTTGCATCACTGTATGTTGAATGTGTGTGTAAGTTTGTCTTGTAGTGGTTTTCCATATTACCTAAAAGAGATGTGACATTCTCATAAGGGTTTGTAATTTTATAAGCCATAAAAACACTCCAATTTTCAATAGTATAATGTATATATTTTACTATATAAAATATAACACTTCAACACAGCGTTGTCAAATGTGAGGATTGTTAAACAAATTCTATCAAAAAATGAAAAATATTATTGACAACGGAGGATTTTGTGTTATAATAAACGAGCAAAATAAAGCAGAACAGATTTTTGTTCTCACCCGTCGGCTTCGAGTTGACCGGTCAATACTTTCTAAAAAAGTTTGATTTGTAATGGTGCGGGCAGAATTTCTGTCCGCATTTTTAATTTCGCCCTAGGGCTATGAGAGGTGTTTATTTATCAGTACCAAAGAATTGCAAATCAATGAAGAAATTCGCGACAAGGAAATAAGAGTTATTACCGACGACGGTGAACAACTTGGAATTATGTCTGCAAAGGATGCTCTCAAAGAAGCAGAAAAACGCAGTCTTGACCTTGTAAAGATTGCCCCAAATGCTCAGCCACCGGTTTGTAAGATTATGGACTATGGCAAGTATCGTTTTGACAAGGCAAAGAAAGAAAAAGAAGCAAAGAAAAATCAGAAGGTTATTGAAACAAAAGAAATCAGACTTTCTGTGAACATTGATACTCATGACTTTGATACAAAGGTAAACCATGCCCTTAAATTCCTTAAGGCTGGTAACAAAGTAAAGGTTTCAATCCGTTTCAGAGGCCGTGAAATGGCACATGCTCATTTGGGCAACGGGATTATGGACCGTTTTGCAGTTGCAGTTGAGGAATTAGGTAATGTTGACAAACCTGCAAAACTTGAGGGTCGTCAGATGCTTATGTTCCTTTCACCAAAAGGTGCGAAATAAGTGAAGTAATTTATATTAGGAGGATATTATTATGCCAAAGATTAAAACACATAGCGGAGCTAAAAAAAGATTTAAGCTTTCAAAGAACGGCAAGCCAATCAGAGCACACGCTAACAAGTCTCATATCTTAACAAAGAAGAGCACAAAGAGAAAAAGAGGACTTCGTCAGACAGCTGTTGCTGATAAGACAAATACAGCACAGATTAAGCGTCTTATTCCTTATAAGTAATCGAAGCGTGAAAAACGCATAAATGTATCTAATCAATCGGAGGTAAAGAGAAATGGCACGTGTTAAAGGTGCGATGATGACTCGCAAAAGAAGAAATAAAGTATTAAAACTCGCTAAGGGTTACTATGGCTCAAAGAGCAAACTTTTCAGAACTGCAAAGCAGGCAGTTATGAAGAGCGGAAATTATGCTTACATTGGCAGAAAGCAGAAGAAACGTGATTTCAGAAAGCTCTGGATTACAAGAATTTCAGCTGCTTGCAAAATGAATGGTATGAACTACTCAACATTCATCAACGGTCTTAAAAAAGCTGGTATTGACCTTAACAGAAAGATGCTTTCAGAGATTGCAATTGCAGACCCTGCAGCATTTACAGCACTTACAGAAAAAGCAAAAGAAGCTCTTAAATAATCTATTAACCACGCATGAGGAACTCCCTCGCGCGTGGTTTTTCCGTTTTTTGAATTATGTTTAATATTGTAATAAATGCTAAAAATAACCCGAAAATCAAAGAAGTAAAATCACTTCTTACATCTTCAAAAGATAGAAAAAACAGCGGACTTTTCGTAGTGGAGGGTGTCCGTTTATGTTGTGATGCCCTTTTGAGCGGATGCGAAATCGAGAGTGTCTTCTGCACTGAAAATTGTGCTGAAAAATTCCCGCAAGAGATAGCCTCCTTAAAGGATAATTGCAAGGATTTTTTTACTGTCAGTAACGATGTTTTAAAGGCGATAAGTGATACTGTTACACCGCAAGGTGTGGTTTGCACAGTAAAGATGAAACAGAATAGCTTTGAGTATTCAAACGGGAAAAAATATATTGCTCTTGACACTATTCAAAATCCCGATAACCTTGGTGCGATTTCCCGTACTGCCGAGGCATTGGGCATTGACGGAATGGTGATTTGTGGTGGTTGCGATATTTATAATCCCAAGGCCTTGAGAGCCTCAATGGGTGCTCTTTTCAGACTTCCAATTTGCATTTGCCAAAATCTTGAAGAAGAGATTGAAAAATGCGAAAAAATGGGTATAAACACATTTGCAACTGTTCCTGATAGGAATGCGAAAAGTGTTATTACTGTTGATTTTTCAATGGGAGGAATGTGCGTAATAGGTAATGAGGGGAACGGTGTTTCAAAAGAGATTATCGAAAAATGCACAGAAAGAATTACAATTAAAATGGATGGTAGGGCAGAGTCTTTAAATGCTGCCTCTGCCGCGTCAATAATTATGTGGGAAATGTCACGATGAATTACGATTTATATTGGATTTGGATGTCCTGTGGATTAGGTGCAGGAGCATCCTGCCTTGATTTAATTTCATACTACGAGTGGAATCCACAGGAAATCTACGGTTCAAGCTTTAATGCTATTTTCTCCCTTGATGTTCTTACTAAGCGTCAGGTGGAAAAACTTAAAAGTTATTCATTGGACGATGCACAAAAGATTCTTGACACTGTAAAAGCCAATGGTTGGAAGGTGATTACTCCATCAAGTGAGTATTACCCACATAATTTGCTCACCCTGCAGGATTTACCCTTGGTGTTGTATGTTGAGGGCGATGAAACAGTGCTCACAAATGATATGTCCGTTTCTGTTGTGGGTGCAAGAAAAGCCTCGGACTACGGAAAAGCTGTGGCAAGAGCATTATCTTCTGCTTTGTCTGAAATGGGGTTTACTATCGTTTCGGGCGGTGCATTAGGAATTGATAGTGCAGCGCATCAAGGCGCTCTTGACGAGAATGGTAAAACCGTATGTGTATTAGGCTGTGGGCTTGGTACAAATTATCTTATGGATAATAAGCCTTTACGGGATGATATTAAGAAGAATGGTGCTTTGGTTACAGAGTTTCCGCCATTTACTCCTGCAAGTCGCCGGACTTTTCCAATGAGAAATCGTATTATTTCGGGACTGACTTTAGGTACAGTTGTTGTTGAAGCAGGCGAGCGAAGTGGTTCACTTATCACCGCAAGGTGTGCCCTTGAACAGGGTAGAGATGTGTTTGCCGTGCCCGGAGATTTAGTAAGTTCATCATTTTTGGGAACAAATAATCTTATCCGTAATGGTGCAACTCCTGTGTTTTCGCCCAACGATATTTTAGAGGCGTATTATTTCCGCTATCCTGATGTGTTCAATAATGAAAAACGATTTGCTGATGATGAAATAATAAAAAGGGCACAGAGGTATCTTACCAATCAGAAAACACATAATGCAGAAGCAAAACCCCAAGCAGTTCCGTTGACAAAAAGTGTTAAAAAAGCAGCACCGGACTACTTGACGGATAATGCTAAAAAGGTTTATGCTTTCTTGGGTGAAAATCCAAGTCACATAGACGAGATTATAAATAATTGCGGACTTTCAACAGAGAAAACTTTATCCGCGATAACAGAACTTGAAATTTACGGTCTTGTTACTCAACTAAGTGGCAGACGATATAAAATAGATTAAAACAAATACTTAATAAAAATAGGATGATGATATATGTCAAAACTTGTAATTGTTGAGTCGCCTTCAAAGGCAAAAAGCATTCAGAAATACCTCGGAAAGGACTACAATGTAGTGTCTTCAAAAGGTCATATCCGCGATTTACCTGCTGCAAAGTTAAGCGTTGATGTAAAAAACGACTTTGCACCTAAATATGCAGTAATCAAGGGTAAAGAAAAGCTTGTAAAAGAACTCAAAGAACTTGCAGAAAAATCAGAAGCAGTTATTCTCGCAGCCGACCCTGACCGTGAGGGAGAGGCTATTTCTTGGCATCTTGCAACACTCCTTGACCTTGATATGAACGAGAACAATCGTGTAAAGTTCAACGAAATCAATAAAACAAGTGTTACAAAGGGAATTGAGCACCCTGAAAAGATAGATTTGGATTTAGTAAATGCTCAACAAGCTCGTCGTATTCTTGACAGACTTGTAGGTTATACTTTAAGCCCATTCATTTCACAGAAAATCCGTCGTGGACTTTCTGCTGGTCGAGTGCAGTCAGTTGCAGTGCGTCTTGTTGTTGACCGTGAAAACGAAATCAGAGCATTTAATCCGGAGGAATACTGGACTCTTGACGCTAAAATGCTTGCTCCATCATCAAAGAAAGCATTTAAAGCACAGTTTACAGGTGATGAAACCGGCAAGGTTAAAATTACAAGCAAAGAGCAGAGTGATATGTATTTAGCACGTCTTGACGGTGCTGAATATGTGGCAACATCCGTAAAAAAAGGTGTTCGTCGTCGTCAACCTGCACCACCTTTCACAACTTCAACAATGCAACAGGAAGCATCTCGTAAACTTAATTTTCAGGCAAGAAAAACAATGAAAGTTGCACAGGAACTTTACGAAGGTATTGAAGTTAAAGGTTTTGGCTCAGTAGGTCTTATCACCTATATGAGAACGGACTCTCTTCGTATTTCAGAGGAATCAAGAGCAGCAGCAAATGAGTATATCAAGAATACTTTCGGTGAAGATTATCTTCCAGAAAAACCAAGATATTTCAAGACAAGGGCAAACGCACAGGACGGTCACGAGGCTATTCGTCCAACTATGATGGCTATTACTCCGGAAGTTGCAAAATCAAGCCTTACAACGGACCAATATAAACTTTATAACCTTATCTGGAAACGCTTTGTTGCATCTTTGATGGCAAACTGTGTTCAGGATACAGTTAAGGCAGAAATTACAGGCGCTAATGAAACAGACAAGGCAAACGGCAAGTTTGTAACATTTGTTGCAAACGGCTATTCAGTTCGTTTTGATGGTTACACCTGCCTTTATGAATCAGGCACTGACGAGGATGAGGAAGAAGAAGCAAAACTTCCAAAAATCAACGAAGGTGACGCAATAAAAATGAAAGAACTTGCAGGAAATCAGCATTTCACACAGCCACCTGCAAGATATACAGAAGCATCTCTTATTAAGGCGCTTGAAGAAACAGGTGTGGGCCGTCCTTCAACATATGCATCAATTATTTCAACAATCACACAGAGAGAATATGTTATCCGCGAGCAGAAGCAGTTAAAACCAACTGAGTTGGGTGAGGCTATTACTGCACTTTTAAAGGATAAATTCTCAAAGATTGTTAATGTTAAATTCACTGCAGGTATGGAATCACAGCTCGATATGGTCGAAAGTGGCGAAACTGACTATGTTAAAATGCTCCATGAATTCTATGACGACTTTATTGCAACTGTTGACAAGGCAAAGACGGAAATGCAGGGTCAAAAGATTAAACTCAAGGAAGATGAAACCGATGTTAAATGCGACAAGTGTGGCAGAAATATGGTCATTAAATCAGGTCGTTTCGGTAAATTCCTTGCTTGTCCCGGATATCCAGAATGTAAGAATACAAAGCCTTTAGTTGTTGAAACAAAAGCAACTTGCCCTGTTTGTGGCGGTAAGGTTATTGAGAAAAAATCAAAAAGAGGATTTGCATTCTATGGCTGTGGAAATTATCCTGAATGCAACTTTATGACTTGGGATAAACCAACTGACGACCTTTGTCCACAATGCGGAAAATCACTCTTTAAGCGCAAGGGTGGAATTGTTGCTTGCTTAAATGAAGGTTGCGGTTTTGAGAAAAAGGCAGAAAGAAAAAGAAAGACAAAAGAGGAAGCATAAATGAAGGTTGCTGTTATTGGTGGCGGTCTTGCAGGTGTTGAATGTGCAAGTGCTCTTTCGCGAAACGGAATAACGGTTGACTTGTATGAGATGAAACCTTCAAAAAAATCTCCTGCTCATAAATTGGACACTCTTGCAGAATTAGTGTGTTCAAATTCTCTAAAGGCAGAAAGACTTAATTCTGCTGCAGGACTTTTAAAGCACGAAATGGCATATTTAGGTTCAATTTGTGTTGAGACTGCCTATGAGTGCAAGGTTGAGGCAGGTGGAGCCTTAGCTGTTGACCGTCATGAATTTTCAAAAATCATTACAGAAAAGATTAAAAATGATAGAAATATAAATATTGTCGAAAAAGAGGTCGCAACCTTACCCGAGGGTTATGATGGTATAGTTATCTGTGCAGGACCTTTGGCTAGTGATGCTCTTTCCGAAACAATACGTGAAATGTGCGGTGACGGACTCTCTTTTTACGATGCAGCAGCACCTATTGTAAGTGCTGAAAGTATTGATATGGAATGTGCTTTCACTCAGTCGAGATATGACCGTGGCGGGGATGCGGACTACATCAATTGCCCGATGAACAAGGAAGAATATGAGGCTTTTTATGAGGCAATTATCAATGCTGAAAGTGCCGATGTCCATTCATTTGATAAGCGAAAAGATGTCTATGAGGGATGTATGCCCATTGAGGTTTTAGCATCCCGTGGCAAGGACACAATGAGGTATGGCCCACTTAAGCCTGTTGGTCTTACTGACCCAAGAACAGGACACAGACCTTGGGCAAATCTCCAACTCCGTAAGGAAAATAAAGACGGCACGATGTACAATCTTGTAGGATTTCAGACAAACTTAAAATTTGGTGAGCAGAAAAGAGTATTTTCAATGTTTCCTGCTCTTAAAAATGCTGAATTTTTGCGTTACGGTGTAATGCACAGAAACACTTTTATCGACTCTCCAAGACTTTTGAACGGTGATTTCAGTTTAAGAAGCAATCCTTTAATCTTCTTTGGTGGGCAAATCACGGGTGTTGAAGGATATATGGAATCTGCTGCAAGTGGTCTTATGGCAGGAATTAACCTTGCAAAAAGACTTAAAGGTGAAGAAACTATTGTTCTTCCCGTTGACACTATGATTGGTGCATTGAGTCGATACATAAGTGATGAAAGCGTAAAGAATTTTCAACCGATGGGTGCAAATTTTGGTGTTCTACCGCCATTGGAAGAAAAAATCAGAGATAAACAAGAACGATACATGCAGTTAGCCCAAAGGGGCATGGAATCTCTCAGGGAATTTGCAAAAAACAACAAATTAGGTGAACAAAATGACTGATTTTGAACAGAAAATCGGATATGAATTTAAAGATAAGTCTTTGCTGTTGCGAGCATTGACTCACTCTTCTTATGCCAACGAAAAGGGTACAGGTCTTGACAATGAGCGTCTTGAATTTTTAGGCGACTCTGTGTTAGGCTTTATAACTGCTGAATACCTTTTTGAGCATTATAAAAATAAGCAGGAGGGTGAACTTACAAAAAAACGCGCCTATGCCGTTTGTGAGAAAACTCTTTTCGGATATGCAGAAAAAATCGGATTAGGTGATATGATTCTTTTAGGCAAGGGCGAGGAGCATACAGGTGGCAGACAACGTCCATCCGTTGTTTCCGATGCTTTTGAAGCGGTAATTGCTGCAATTTATCTTGACGGCGGAATAGAAGAAGCAAAGAGATTTGTTCTTCCCTTCATCGAGATTTCATCAGAAGAACAACCTGTTTTCAAAGATTATAAAAGCACTCTCCAAGAGGTTTTACAGCAGAATCCAACAGAAAAATTTGAGTATGTTGTTGTTGGTGAAAAAGGACCTGACCACAACAAGGAATTTGTTGTTGAAATTCATATGAACAGTAATGTGATTGGTAGAGGTATAGGTAGAAGCAAGAAAAAAGCAGAGCAGGAAGCAGCAAAATCCGCGTTGGAGTTAATGGGACTATGAGTCACGCAAATATAAGCATTTTTGTACCGCATAAAGGTTGCCCCAATGATTGCAGTTTTTGTAATCAAAGAGCAATCAGTGGTCAGATAGCACCTGCAACACCCTTGGATGTTGAAAAGGCGGTGCAAATAGCATTAGAAAATAATATTGACCCGAGAAATACAGAAATTGCGTTTTTCGGTGGCAGTTTTACGGCGATTGAAAGGGAATATATGATTTCTCTTTTAACCGCCGCAAAGCATTTTTTAGATACTCATTTTTTTGCAGGGATAAGAGTATCAACCCGCCCCGATGCCATTGATAAAGAGGTGCTTAAAACCCTTAAAAACTATGGTGTAACAGTTATTGAATTAGGTGCACAAAGTATGGATGATGAGGTGCTTTCTGCTAATCATAGAGGTCATACATCCGACGATGTAAGACGAGCAACTGGCCTTATTAAAGAATATGGTTTCCAGTTAGGTTTGCAGATGATGACGGGGCTTTATAAAAGCAGTTTTGAAAAGGATTTGCAAACAGCAAAGGAAATCATAAAATTACAACCTGACACAGTGAGAATTTATCCGACAGTTGTGCTTAAAAACACTCATCTTGGTAACTTGTATGAAAAAAGTGAATACACAGCACCAACAGCAGAGGAAAGTGTGCCACTGTGTGCTGAACTTTTGCAGATGTTTGAAAATGAAGGAATAAAAGTCATCAAATTAGGACTTCATAGTAGTGAAACTGTTGAAAGTGATATGCTGGGTGGTGGGTATCATCCCGCATTCCGTGAACTTTGTGAGGGATATATTTATCTCTCCAAAATGTTACAAAAATTAAGTGTGAAAGACAAAAATCACCCATATTGTATTTTTGTGCGTAATAAAGACCTTTCAAAAGCAAAAGGACAACAGAAAAGAAACGAAAAAGCATTGAAAAATCAAGGATTTAGTTGTATAATAAAGGGTAAAGAAAATTTAGAAAGATATGAGATTGAGGTAACAGATTTAATATGATTTTAAAATCAATTACAATGCAGGGCTTTAAGTCCTGTCCTGACAAAACAGTACTTCAATTTAATAAGGGAATAACAGGTGTTGTTGGTCCTAACGGTAGTGGTAAGAGCAATATCTCTGATGCAGTCCGTTGGGTTCTCGGTGAACAATCTACAAAGAGCCTTCGCGGTTCAAAAATGGAAGATGTTATTTTTAGTGGCACAAAGCTTCGCAAGGCAACGGGTTTTGCGGAGGTAACTCTCTGTCTTGATAATACCGATAGAACACTTGGTAATGATAATGATGAAGTAAATATCACTCGTCGTTTTTATCGTAGCGGTGATAGTGAATATAAAATCAACGGTGAAAGTGTAAGACTTCGTGATATTAATGAGTTGTTTATGGACACCGGTCTTGGTCGTGACGGCTATTCTATGGTCAGTCAGGGCAAGATTGCCGAGCTTATTTCTTCAAAATCAGGTGAACGCCGTGAGATGTTTGAAGAAGCAGCAGGAATTTCTCACTTCCGTTACAAAAGACACGATGCACTTAAAAGACTTTCTCAGGCGGAAGAGAATCTTGTTCGCTTAAGAGATATTTTAAGTGAACTTGAAAGTCGCGTTGGACCACTTAAAACTCAAAGCGAAAAAGCACAAAAATTCTTGGTTCTTGCTGAAGAGAGAAAGAATCTTGAAATAGGAATATGGCTTCACAATATTGAAAAGACACAAGAAAAATTAAAAGAACAAGAAAGAAAAATCGATATTTCAACGGTTCAGTATAAAGATGCTCAAAAGCAACTTGAAGAAATTGAGCAGAAGATGAACGATATTATTGAGAAAACTCACGAAATCAATGTGAAAATTGAGGAGGTTCGTTCTTCAACATCCCATTTTGAGGAGCAGGCAAGTGAACTTGAAGCACAGGCAAAGGTTTACGAAAACTCAATTTTACATAACACAGAGTCCATTGAAAGACTCGAAAAAGATAAATTGCTTGCAAGTACAGATGATGCTGACATTGATGTACAGATTGCAGAAACTGAAGCACAAAAAACAAAATCGCTGTCAAGTCTTGAAGATGCAAATAAAAAGCTTACTGCACAGATTACAGAAATCGAAAAATTGCAGGTAGAGAATAATGAATTTGCAACTGTTGCGGCAGAGCTTGCAAAAGAAATTTCTCTACTTACCGTGAGCCTTGCAGATAATCGTGTTATCAGTGAAACAGCAAACTCACAGATTGAAGAAATCAAAGCAAGAATTTCTGCTATTGATGACCTTTTAGGTAATCGTAAGGAAATCGTTTTGGAATTGGAAGAAAAGAAAAACAGTGCGAAGAAAGAACTTGACGATTGCATTGAAAGAATCAACGAATATAAAAATGCAGTTGAAGGATATCGCATAAAAGTAGAAACAAGAACTGCAAAGAGTGAAAAAGTAAAGGCTGAGATTTCTGCTCTTGATAGTGAAATTGACCGCAAGAACGAACGAATCAGAATTCTTGATGACCTTGAAAAGAATATGGAGGGCTATCAGGGCTCCGTTCGTAGTGTTATGAAAGAAAGTAAGCGAGGAGCACTCCAAGGTATCCATGGTCCACTTTCACAACTTATAACTGTTAAGGATAAATATTCCGTTGCAGTTGAAACTGCTCTTGGTGTAGCAATTCAGAACATTGTTGTTGACAACGAAACTGATGCAAAACGAGCAATTTCATTCCTTAAAGAATCCCGTGGTGGTCGTGCAACATTCTTGCCACTTACTGCAATTAAATCAAGAAGCCTTGATGAAAAGGACCTTGATGACGCTTATGGTTTTGTAAGTATCGCATCCGACCTTGTTGGTGCAGATAAAAAATATCGTGATATTATCGAAAATCTTCTTGGTAAAACAGTTGTTTGTGAGGATATGGATTCTGCCATCAGTATGGCAAAAAAATATAAGAACAGATTTAAAATCGTCACATTGGACGGTCAGGTAATTAACGCCGGCGGTTCAATGACAGGTGGTAGTAAGGCACAGGGCGTTGGAATGTTAAGCCGTTCTAACGAGATTGAAAAACTTACAAAATCTGTTGAAGACTTACAAAGTAAAAAAGATTCACTCCTTATTCAGGAGAAAATGCTAAGTGAAGATTTAGCATCTGCCGTTGCTGACCTTAATGGTATTGAAGGTGACATTCTCTCTGCAAACGAGGAAAGAATTCGTCTTGAGGGTGAATTTAACCTTGCAGTTCAACAGTATGAAACTTCTTCAGGCGGAGTAAGTGAATTAATAGATGAAGAAAGAATACTCAATGAACGAATTGAAAAAATAAATGAAGATAGTCTTTTAGCAAAGAAAAAAGTGGAAGAACTAACAACTGAAATTGCAGAAAAGGAAAAGAGCCTTGAAGCAGTTAGTGGCGACAGAGAAAGTCTTTCACTTGTCCGTGAAGAATTGGGCGCAAAGGCTGAACAAATTAGACTTGAAATTCTCGGTCTTGAAAAGGATATTGAGTCAGCGGATGACAATATCCGTCGTCTAAATATTCTCAAAGGCTCTCATTCTGACAGACTTGGTGAGCTTGATGCAGAAATTGAAACATTTAAGAATAAAAATATCTGGCTCACAAAGGATATTGAGAGTCTTAAAGCATCTGCAGACGAACTTCGTAAACAATGTGGAGATGCAAAGACAAATGTTGATGAATTACTTGAATCCCGTGCTTTGTTAGAAAAAGAAAGCACAGATTTGAGAAATCTCGAAAAAGAAAAAGCATCGGAACGCGAGAGAATAAGTGGTGAACTTGTTCGTCTTGAAGAAAGAAAAGCAGCGATGCTTACAGAGTATGAGGAATATAACTCAAAACTTTATGACGAATATCAGTTGACAAGACGAGAGGCTATTGCGTTACAGATTGTCATTGAGAATATCGGTGAAGCAAGAACAAGACTTTCTGCACTTAAAAACGAAATTCGCGGACTTGGTTCAGTTAATGTTTCTGCCATTGACGAATATAAGGAAGTGTCCGAAAGATACGAGTTTATGTCCGAGCAAATTGGTGATGTTGAAAAGTCTAAACTGGAACTTATTAAACTCATTGATGAGTTGACAACAAAAATGAGTATTCAGTTCCGCGAACAGTTCCAGAAAATAAATGTTTCCTTCGGCGAAACATTTGCGGAACTTTTTGGTGGTGGTAAAGCAGAATTAGTCCTTGAAGACGAAATGAATGTCCTTGAATGTGACATTGAAATCAAAGTTCAGCCACCTGGCAAAAATGTTCAGAATATCAACCTTCTTTCAGGTGGTGAAAAGGGACTTTCCGCGATTGCACTTCTCTTTGCAATTCTTAAGGTTACACCTGCACCATTCGTAATCTTTGACGAGGTTGAAGCAGCACTTGATGATGTTAATGTTGTTCGTTATGCTCAGTATGTAAGAAGAATGACTAAAAACACACAGTTCATTTTGATTACTCATCGTCGCGGTACAATGGAAGAAGCAGATATGCTTTATGGTGTTACAATGCAAGAAGAAGGCGTATCAAAGATTTTAGAGTTAAAAACAGCCGAAATGGCTCGTAAGTTAGGTTTAGCATAAAGGAAAATTATTATGGGAATTTTCAAAAAAATCAATTTTGGTCTTACAAAGACAAGAAATAAAATGGCAGGGGCTATTGACGATATGCTCGATAGTTTCGATGAAATTACTGACGACCTTTACACGGAACTTGAAGAAATTCTTGTAATGGGTGATGTTGGTGTTACAACTGCCGTTGAAATTACAGAAAGACTTCGTGACGAAGCAGCAAAGGGCAAGATAAGAGATGCTAACGAAATCCGTCAGAAGATTAAGGAAATTGTTGCTGAAATGCTTGATGGTGGCGAGGATATGGGACTCATTACTGTTCCATCAATTATCCTTGTTATCGGCGTAAATGGTGTTGGTAAAACAACAACAATCGGTAAAATGGCTGCTATGTATAAAGCACAAGGTAAAAAGGTTATTTTAGGTGCTGCGGATACATTCCGAGCAGCAGCTATCGACCAGTTGCAGATTTGGGCGGACCGTTCAGGTGTTGATATTATCAAGCACAAAGAAGGTGCTGACCCTGCAGCAGTTGTATTTGATACAATCAATGCCGCAAAGGCAAGGGACCACGAAATTATCATTATTGATACAGCAGGTCGTCTTCATAATAAGAAAAATCTTATGGACGAGCTTAATAAGATTTATAGAGTTATTGACCGTGAACTTCCTTATTCTGACCGTGAGGTTTTGTTGGTGCTTGATGCAACAACGGGTCAGAATGCAGTTAATCAGGCTCGTGAATTCAAGTCGGTTGCCGATATTACAGGTATTGTCCTTACCAAACTTGATGGTACTGCTCGTGGTGGTGTTGTACTGGCAATCAAGAATGAACTTGATATTGCAGTTAAGTTTGTTGGTGTTGGTGAACAGATTGATGACCTTCAACCATTTAAGCCATTGGCATTTGCTGATGGGTTATTTGACAGAATCGACTACAAAGACGAGGAAGACGAGTTTATTCCTATTGCTGAGGAAGTAGTGGATGAGGTCGTTGAGGAAGTAATTGAAGAAGAGATTATTGAAGAAACTGTTGAAGAAACTGTTGATGATGTTGCAGAGCCTGAGGAAGATGATGAGCCACAGGAAGAAGAGCAACCTAAAAAGAAAGAAAAGAGGGGATTCTTTGGACTTTTTAATCGCCACTCATAATATGAAAAAACAGGCAGAATTGCAAAGAATTCTTGAGCCTCTTGGAATAAATGTGTTAACTGCAGAAATGGCAGGAATCGAACTTTCTGATGTTGACGAAACCGGTGCGACATTTGAAGAAAACGCATTTTTAAAGGCGGATAGTGGTTGCAAGGAAAGTGGAATGGTCTGTGTGGCAGACGATTCAGGACTTATGGTTGATTTCCTTGACGGCGCTCCCGGAGTTTATTCAGCTCGTTTTGGTGGCGAACACGGAAACGATGCAAAGAACAATGAAAAGCTTTTAGGCCTTATGAAAGATGTACCGGATGAAGACAGAACAGCACGATTTGTAAGTTGTGTTTGTTGCTGTTTCCCTGACGGAAGAAGTTTTACAGTAAGAGGTACTTGTGAAGGCGTAATTGCACACGAGGTACACGGTAACGGTGGCTTTGGTTATGACCCCATATTCCTTGTAGGGGATAGGACGTTCGGCGAACTTTCTGCAGAAGAAAAAGATAAGGTTAGTCACCGTGGAAACGCCCTACGCAAATTTGTAGAAGAAATACCAAAATATTTATAAATAGGCTCCACCCTTGAGGGGCACGGGCATCCTGTGGATGCCGAATTAGTGTTGTCTGAGCCGGCAGGCGAGTAATGGAGCTGTCAGCGAAGCTGACTGAGGGGGTGTCAGAATTTTAATCCCCCCTTCCGTCAAAACTTCGTTTTGCCACCTTCCCCTCGTAGGGGGAAGGCTAAATCGATAGTTAGGAGAAAACAAATGACAAGTAAAGAAAGAGCATATTGGAGAGGTCAGGCAAATTCACTTCCTGCATTGTTCCAAGTTGGTAAAGGTGGCATTTCTGATTCCCTTATCAAACAAACTGATGATGCACTTAAAGCGAGAGAACTTATTAAAATTAAGGTGCTTTTAGAAACAAGCCCTGAAAAACCAAAGGAAATTGCACAAAAACTTGCCGATGCAACAAATAGTGATTGCGTTGGTGTTATTGGTGGCAGTATGATATTCTATCGTTATAATCCAGAACTTCATAAAGACGAGAAGAAAAAAGGAAGAAAATAATTATGAAAATAGGTATTTTTGGAGGAACATTTAACCCACCTCATAAAGGTCATTCAAGAATGGTTGAAAAGATGGCAGAGGAACTTGAACTTGATAAAGTAATTATCATTCCCAACAAAGTTCCAACACATAAGCGTTGTGACGATTTAGCAGACAATCGCGACCGTCTTGCCATGTGCAAAATCGCATTCAACCACCCAAAATATGAAATCAGCACAATGGAAATGGATAGAGATACGGACAGTTACACTATTTATACTGTTGAAGATTTGAGAAAAAAATATCCCCACGATGACCTTTTCCTCATTATCGGGTCAGATATGTTCCTTATTTTCCATAAGTGGTACAAGCATAAGGAATTACTTGAACAGTGTAAAATTTGTGTTGCATCCCGTGATAATGCAGAAAACATTCAGAAACTTCGTGCTTATGCCTTTGAGCAGTTGGGTGATTATATTCCACAACTTGATGGTAAGCATATACATATTTCACTTCTTGATGCTTACGAGGTAAGTTCAAGCGAAATCAGGGAAAGAATAGATAATGAAAAGAGTCTTTACGGACTTGTTGACCCTGAAATTATTGAATATATGGAGAACCATAAATTGTATGGATACGGAAAGAAACGCTGAATTTCTTGAAATTCTTAAAACCCGACTAACTCCTCAAAGATTATATCACTCCATCTGTGTTGCAGAAAAAGCAAAGCAGTTAGCAGAAATCTTTGGTGGCGATAGTGAAAAATCATATACAGCAGGACTTGTTCATGATATTATGAGATATGAGCCTCCTGAAAAAATGATTGAGATGATTGAAAGCGACGGTCAGACTCTTACTGAAAGCGAAAAGAAGATAACTGTAACACTACACGCTGTTGCAGGTGAGGTTTATCTTCGAAAAGTGCTTAATGTGACAGATAAAGACATCCTGTCAGCAGTCCGTTATCACACAACGGGTAAGGAAGATATGTCACTTCTTGAAAAAATCATTTATGTTGCAGATTTGACATCCGATGACCGCGAATATCCCGATGTAAAAGAAGTGAGAGAAATGGCAGAAAAGAGCCTTGACAAGACCTGTTTGCGTGGACTTTCATTTACCATTGAAGATAATGCAAGAAAATGCAGACCGATTCATATTGATACAGTTAAGGCATATAACTATCTTGCAGAAAGGATAAACAATTAAATGGAAAGAACAGAACTTATGAGAAGTATTGTTGCCACTCTTGACAGTAAGAAGGCAACTGATATAAAATCACTTGAAATTACAGAACTTACAGCAGTCGCAGATTACTTTGTAATTGCAACCGGTACTTCAGGCACACATATTCGTGCTTTGTCTGACGAAGTTCAGGATGCACTTACAAAACAAGGTGTTGAACCAAGAAATGTTGAGGGTAAATCAACAGGCTGGATTCTCCTTGACTATGGCACAGTTGTTGTTCATGTTTTCACCCCTGACCAGAGAGAACTTTATAGTTTAGAGCATCTTTGGGGCGATGCGAAACAAGTGGACATCAGCGATTTGATTACAGATTAAAATAGTAAAAATCTCTTTAAAGAAGGTTATATATATGAATTACGATTTTAAAGCTACCGAATTAAAGTGGCAACAGAAATGGGAAGAAGCCAAAGTTTTTGAGGCACAGGACAACTCCGATAAGCCAAAATTCTATGGACTTGTTGAATTCCCATATCCATCAGGTGCAGGTATGCACGTTGGTCATATTAAGGCATATTCTGGACTTGAAGTAGTTTCAAGAAAAAGAAGACTTGAGGGTTACAATGTGCTTTTCCCAATCGGGTTTGATGCTTATGGTCTTCCAACAGAAAACTATGCCATTAAAACAGGTATCCACCCAAGAAAAGTTACTGATATGAATATCGAAAAGTTCACAAGTCAGTTAAAGAGAGTCGGTTTCTCATTTGACTATTCAAGAGTAGTTGATACAACTGACGATAAATACTATAAATGGACACAGTGGATTTTCCTTAAAATGTTTGAAAACGGACTTGCTTTCCGTGATAAGACATTGGTTAACTATTGCCCATCTTGTAAAGTTGTTCTTTCAAATGAAGACTCACAGGGTGGTAAATGTGATATTTGCCATAGTGATGTTGTTCAAAAATCAAAGGATGTTTGGTATCTTCGTATTACTGAATATGCGGACAAACTTCTTGAAGGTTTAAATGATGTTGATTATCTTCCAAACATCAAGCTTCAGCAGGTTAACTGGATTGGTAAATCTCGTGGTGCGTTCGTTAATTTCAACCTTAACGAAATTCCTGAAGAATTGAAGATTTATACAACACGTCCCGACACTCTTTTCGGCGTAACTTTTATGGTTATGGCACCTGAGCATCCAATTATTGATAAGTATGCTGACAAGATTTCTAATATGGATGAAATCCTTGCATACAGAACAGAATGTGCAAAGAAAACAGAGTTTGAACGCACACAACTTGTAAAAGACAAGACTGGTGTTAAGATTGCAGGAATTACTGCAAAGAACCCTGTAAACGGTAAGGATATTCCGATTTACATATCTGACTATGTTATGATGGGATACGGTACAGGTGCTATTATGGCTGTTCCTGCACATGATGACCGTGACTACGACTTTGCAAAGAAATTCGGTATTGATATTATTGAGGTTATCAAGGGTGGCAACATTGAGGAATCCGCTTATGCAGGTGACGGTGAAATGGTTAACTCTGATTTCCTTAATGGTATTGATAACAAGAAAGATTCAATCGCAAAGATGATTGATTTCCTGCAGGAAAAAGGCATCGGCGAAGGCGGTGTTCAGTACAAGATGAAGGACTGGGCATTTAACCGTCAGCGTTATTGGGGTGAACCAATCCCGATTGTTCACTGCGAAAAATGCGGTATGGTTGCAGTTCCTTATGAGGAATTACCATTAAGACTTCCTGATGTTGAAAACTATGCACCGGGCACAGATGGTGAAAGTCCACTTGCAAAGATTGAGTCATATGTTAATTGCAAGTGTCCAAAATGTGGTGGTGACGCAAAGAGAGAAACTGACACAATGCCACAATGGGCAGGTTCATCATGGTATTTCTTGCGTTATATTGACCCACACAATGATGAGTGTCTTGCAGATATGAATAAACTCAATTACTGGATGCCTGTTGACTGGTATAATGGTGGTATGGAACATGTTACTCGTCACCTTATCTATTCTCGTTTCTGGCATAAATTCCTTTATGACATCGGTGCAGTGCCTTATGCAGAACCCTATGCAAAGAGAACTGCACAGGGTCTTATTCTCGGACCTGACGGTGTTAAAATGAGTAAATCTCGTGGTAATGTTATCGACCCTAACGAGGTTGTTGATGTATTCGGTGCAGACGTTCTTCGTACTTATGTGCTCTTTATGGGCGACTATGAACAAGCTGCTCCTTGGTCAGAAAATTCCGTTAAGGGTTGTAAGAGATTTGTTGACAGAATCTGGAATCTTCAGGAAATTCTTGTAGATGGCGACGAATTCTCAAAAGAACTTTCTTCATCATTCCACAAGACAATTAAGAAAGTCACAGAAGACATTGAAACTCTTAAATATAATACTGCTATTGCAGCACTTATGACTCTTCTTAATGCAATTTATACAAAGGGTTCAATTAATAAGGCAGAACTTAAAGTGCTTCTTCTCCTTGTTAACCCATTCGCTCCTCATGTTACAGAAGAAATGTGGGAAGCTTGCGGTTATGGTAAGATGATGGCAGCAGACGGCGAATGGCCAACATATGATGAGGCAAAGTGCATTGATGAAACAATCGAAATCGTTGTTCAGATTAACGGTAAAATTCGTGCAAAACTCAATGTGCCTGCTGATATTGAGCAAGCAGATGCAGTTGCACTTGCAAAAGCAGACGAGAAAGTTCAAGCAGAACTTAACGGCAAAAATATTATTAAAGAAATCTATGTTAAGGGTAAACTTGTAAACATCGTTGCAAAATAAGAATCAAAATAGGCTCCCCCCTTGAGGGGGAGCTGTCATTTTCATCGAAAATGGCTGAGGGGGGGTACTTATGTTCATTTGTCCCATCTGTAAATCAAAACTGAATATTAACGGCAAATCATATGCCTGTGAGAATAAGCATTCTTTTGATATTGCAAAGCAAGGGTATGTGAATTTGTTGCCTGTAAACAAAAAACATTCCGATAATCCCGGTGATACAAAGGAAATGGTTTTATCCCGCAGAGCGTTTCTTGAGAGTGGTTATTATGATTGTTTCACAGATAAACTATGCGAAATAATAAATTCTCTTTTTGAGGGTAAAGAGAAAATAACCATCGCCGATTGTGGTTGTGGCGAGGGCTATTATGACGGAAAATTAGAAAATCTAAATATGAATTTTGACCTTTTTGGGTTTGATATTTCAAAAGAAGCAGTAAAATCTGCATCGGGTAAATATAAAAAGTACCATTATGCTGTTGGCAGTTGCTTCAATATGCCATTAGCAGATAATTCATTTGACCTTGCAATTAATATTTTTGCTCCTATGGTAGAAAGTGAAATGGCAAGGATTATTCGTAAAAACGGTTATATGATTTACGCTGTGCCGGGCAAAAGTCATTTAATGGGACTCAAAAAACTGCTTTACGAAAACACTTATGAAAACGAGGAAAAACACACTGAATATGACGGCTTTGAATTCGTTAGCAGACATTCAGCAAGCAGTAATATCACAGTTAATAGTGAGAAAGGTGTCAATCTTTTTAAAATGACTCCCTATTATTTTAAAACAGAACTGGGAGCAGAAGAAAGAATACAAAAAAATAATGGATTTACAACTGAAATTCATTTTGATTTCTTAATATACAAAAAACGGTAGAGCTTTTAGGCTCTACCATTTTTATTTTACTTATTATTTATTATTTTATATGCTTCTTCAGTTGCAAGCATCAGCTTTGTAACAACATCTTTTTTTGATGGAACACAGTAGAAGGAGTCGTCTTTAACAGATACATCAAATGCGTCAACTTTGCCCAGTTTTTTATATAAGAACTCATTATGTAAAGTGTAAAGACTTTTTGATGACCTTTGAATTCTGTAATTATGTCCGTTATAATGACCAGTAATGACAAACCCGTTTTCAAGGTCGTGAGTAACTTTACCTTCACCTAAATCAATAAATTCAACACCCGGTAAGGAATGAATGTGAACATTATCTTCAAATTTGTATGTACCCATAAGTAATTCCTTACGGACACATTCTCTTTCCCATTCATACCAATCGGGAATATGTGAGAACTCTGTTTCTCCGTTTAATGCTCTCATTTCACCAAGTTCCGTCATTTCCCATTGTTTGCCACAGGCTTCGCAGGAAAGGAGAGTCCCTTTACCTACTGTCTGACCCTCTGCCAAACAGTGAGGACATTTGTAAAGAACTTTGTTAAGACCATCTGCACGAAAACTTTCGGTAATTCTTATATTGTTTTCTTTTTGCCATTTGTAATCATCGTAATACATTTCACGCTGAATTACTTCGTTTATCTCATCAACGGACATTGTTTTAACTTGTTCAGCAGTGAGAACTTGCTTCATGGTAGCCTTAAATGGAACTTTTCTGTACTGACGGAAATCCCAAAAAGGAGCATTAAGATAATTCCCGTGGTGAATCATAACAACCAATGGGACTTTATTCTTTTTAACAAGTTTAGCAACAACATCAGGAATAAGAGCTGTTGTGCCAATATTTGTGTATCTTGCTTCCGGATACATATAAAGAATATCGCCATATTCGTGAATAACCTTATTCACAGCACGAACAAGGCTTATATCCGTTGTGTATTTGCGATGACAAGCACAACCTAGTTTTTCCATAATTTTTTCCATTCCAACAAAGCCGTCCACAGTGGCAATATTGTTGAACTTATGTGGATGAGTTGCTCGGAAACTTACCATAAAGTCAGCAAACTGTGTGTGATTTGAAAGGACGATATATGGTGGCTTTAATCCATCCATATTTATCTTTTCAATTGTACTACCTGCACGGATTGCGACTTTTGAAACAACAGCACATACAAGATAAGCTAGGTTTTTATAAAAAGTGTTTTGTTTTTCAGGTATTGTGGGAGGCAGATATATATTTACATCATCGGGATAAACAATATAATCTTTTATCTCATTCATAATCTCACCCTCAAATCGGTTATATTTTATCTTGTAACCAATTTGTAATTATTTTACCATAAAAAATACTTTTAATCAAGTGTGTTTTATTTTACAAATTGAGCAATATCTTCCGGTAGGGGAGATTCAATCTCAATTATCTCGTTTGTCACCGGGTGAGTGAATTTGCAATAGCAACAATGTAATGCTTGACGAGAAATATCTTCTCTTGGGGTACCATACATTGTATCTCCAGTAAGGGGTGTTCCAAGGGATGAAAAATGTACTCTTATCTGGTGCGTGCGTCCTGTAACAAGGTGAATTCGCAAAAGTGTTCTTCCGTCTTTATGGGAAACTGCTTTCCATTCAGTAATTGATGTTTCGCCTCTTTCATCCACCGTACGGAAAGTTTTTATTGGGTCGGGACGATAAATAGGTCGGTCAATAACACCCTCACCTTCGTAAATACCATCACAAACTGCCATATATTCTTTGTAAATCTTTCCGTTTAAAACTCCCGTGACAAATCTGTTAAGCCCACATACAACAACTCCTGATGTACCTCTATCAAGTCTGCCAATTGAACGAAAAATTGCTGATTTTCCCTGCTTTTCAAGGTGATAGGCAACTGCATTTGCAAGAGTGTCTCCTTGGTGATTGTGGGAGGGGTGCAAAGGAAGCCCTGCAGGCTTATCCACAATGAGCAAATCGTCATCTTCATAGAAAACTTTTAAAGGATAGGGAAGCGGTGTAACAGCAGAGGTTCTTTCTTCCATATCTGCGGGGACAGTAATTGACAAAACATCATTTGTTTTAACAAAATCGACTGTCCTTATATGCTCGCCATTAAGCAAAATTCCCTCAGGGTCGTGCTTTAACTTGGTTATTAGTCGGGAAGAAACCTTCATTTCATTTTTAAGTACTTCCCATACCTTTTCACCATTATTTTTCTCTTCAATTGTGAAATCTACTCGTCTTTTTGTGTTCATAAAGATTTCACCTTTCTTAAATTACTTATTGAATTATACCATAAAAGTAGTATAATATAAATATAAATTTTTAAATAGGACTAACAAGGAGGTTATACTTATGCAAAATATTGAAGAAATTAAATTACAGATATGTGATGTCTGCCATAAAATGTGGCAATTAGGTTGGGTTGCTGCCAATGACGGCAATGTAAGTGCTCGTTTGGAAGATGGCAGAGTTATTGCAACACCAACAGGTATCAGCAAATCATTTATCACACCTGAAAAATTGGTTATCCTTGATATGGACGGAAATGTTCTTGAGGCAAACGAGGGATATCGTCCATCAAGTGAAATCAAAATGCACCTTAAATGCTATGAAAAAAGAGAAGATGTGTTCAGCGTAATCCACGCACATCCACCGGGAGCAACAGGCTTTGCGGTTGCTCACAAACCAATGGATATGTACAATATGATTGAAGATGTTGCTGCTATCGGTGCAGTTCCTCTTACACCTTATGGCACACCTTCAACAGCAGAAGTTCCTGCTGCTATTGAACCATATCTTGATGACCACGATGTTATGCTTCTTACAAATCATGGTGCTTTGGCAGTTGGTAGCGATGTCCTTACTGCATTTTACAGAATGGAAAGCCTTGAACTCTGGGCAAAAATTACAATCAATGCAGTTATTCTCGGTGGTAGCTGCGATATCAGCGACGAAAATGTTCAGAAACTTATTGATTTGAGAAGTTATTACAGAATTACAGGTCGTCATCCAGGGTACAAAGTGTTTAATCCTGACGACCAGTTGCTTCATAAAAAGGACTAAGGAGGAATATTTATGTTAAAAGGTATTTCCCCAATCCTTTCACCTGAACTTTTAAAGGCTCTTGCAGAAATGGGACATGGTGACGAACTTGTTATTGCAGACGGCAATTTTCCTTGTCACAGTTACGGGAAAAATGCAATCGTAATTCGCGCAGATGGTCACGGAGTGCCTGAAATCCTTGATGCAATTATGCAACTTCTTCCTCTTGATACATATGTTGAGAAACCGGTTGGACTTATGGAAATTGTAAAAGGTGATACTTGCCCAACTCCTCCAATCTGGGAAGAATATGAGAAAATTCTCAATAAATATGAACCTAAACACCACAATATTGAGTATATCGAAAGATTTGCTTTCTATGAAAGAGCAACAAAGGCATATCTCATTATCGCAACAGGCGAAAAAGCAATTTATGCTAACATTCTTCTTAAAAAGGGTGTAGTGAAATGAAAACTGTTTTAGCATTTGACTTTGGTGCATCAAGTGGCAGAGCCATAAAAGCATTTTACGATGGTGATAAAATTTCTTATGAAGAGATTCACCGTTTTGATAATATCCCCGTAACAATTGACGGTCATGTTTGCCACGATGTTGATATGATTAAGGGCGAGATTGATAAGGCTATCGAAAAAGCCGGTCAGGTTGATGCCCTTGCATTTGACACATGGGGTGTTGACTATGGACTTGTTGATGACAATGGTAAACTCATTCATTTACCATTCCATTACAGAGATGCAAGAACTGAAAATACTGTTCAAAAAGCAAGTGAAAAGATGGATTTGGATGCTCTTTACCTTGCAACGGGAAACCAGATTATGAATATCAACACTCTTTTTCAGTTGACAGTTGATGAGAATGTGAATAAGGCTGATAAATTACTCTTTATGCCCGACTTGTTCTCATATATGCTTACAGGGAACAAGGTTTGCGAAATGAGTATCGCATCTACATCACAGATGTTGAACCCATCAACAAAAACTTGGGATAAAGATGTGTTGAACACATTTGGAATTGATGAAAATATCTTCCCACAGTTAGTGGAGAGTGCAACAATAAATGGTGAGTATAACGGAATAAAAGTTGTTTCAGTTGCAGGTCACGACACTCAATGTGCAGTTGCTGCTATGAGTGTTACAGATAGCGATGCTGCATTTTTATCTTGTGGCACTTGGTCACTTATTGGTTGTGAATTAGACGAGCCAATGCTCACTCTTGAAAGCAATAAAAAAGAGTTATCCAACGAAATGGGTGCAAATGGTAAGGTGAATTACCTTAAAAATATCAGCGGTTTGTGGCTTATTCAGGAAACTCGTAGGGACTTGGCAAAACAAGGACAAAAATATAGTTACAACGACCTTGAAATGATGGCAAGGGAAGCAAAACCTTTTAAATGTTTTGTTGACCCTGACGCACCAATGCTTTCTGCACACGGTGACTTGCCAAATAAAATCCGTAAATACTGTGAAAAAACAGGTCAGGAAATCCCGGAAACTGTTGGCGAAATTGTCCGTTGTATTTACGAAAGCCTTGCACTTAAATATCGTTATGCTTTGGAGCAGATTTCAGAGTGTACCGGTAAAAATTTCGGTGTGCTTAATATTTTAGGTGGTGGCACAAAGGATGGTTTCCTTTGTGAAATGGCTGCGAACAGTATAAATATTCCTGTTGTGGCAGGTCCTATTGAAGCAACTGCCCTTGGTAATATTATTCTTCAACTTAAAGCACTGGGAGAAATCGAAAGTGTTGACGAGGGAAGAAAGCTTATAGCAAAAACCGAAAAAACAAAAAAATATATGCCACAAAGAACCGATGACTGGGACGGGGCATATAAGATTTATAAAGAATTATTAAATAGGGAGGAAAAATAAATGTTATATCCTAAAATTGGTATAAGACCGGTAATTGATGGCCGTTGGGGTGGCGTTCGTGAAAGTCTTGAAGTTCAGACAATGGGTATGGCTAACTCAGCAAAAAAACTCATTGAAGAAAATCTTAAATATCCTGACGGTACACCTGTACAATGTGTAATCAGTGATACAACTATCGGTGGCGGTGCAGAGGCTGCAAAATGTGCAGACCAGTTTGCAACTGAAAATGTTGTTGCAACACTTTCTGTTACACCTTGCTGGTGCTATGGTTCAGAAACATTTGATATGGACCCTAACACAATTAAGGCTGTTTGGGGCTTTAATGGTACAGAAAGACCGGGTGCAGTTTATCTTGCTGCAGTTATGGCTGCACACGCACAGAAAGGACTTCCTGCATTCTCAATCTACGGACACGATGTTCAGGATATGACTGACACAACAGTTCCTGAAGATGTTGCAGAAAAAATCCTTCGTTTTGCTCGTTGTGCAGTTGCAGTTGGTTGGATGAAGAACAAGGCTTATGTTAACCTCGGCGGTGTTTCAATGGGTATCGCAGGTAGCTATTGTGATGCTTCTATGTTCCAGAAATATTTTGGTATCCGTCCTGAATGGGTTGACCTTACAGACATTCTTCGTCGTATCACTCTGGAAATCTATGATAAAGACGAATACGAAAAAGCATATAAATGGATTAAGGAAAACTGCCGTGAAGATTATGATGTAAACGCAGGCAAGAATTTACCTGAAATCATCACAAAGTCAAAGGTTGTTGCTCCTGATAAGGACTGGGAATTTATTGCTAAATTCTCAATTATCGTTAAGGATATCCTTTTCGGTAACAAGAAACTCGATGAACTCGGTTGGCACGAAGAAGCTCTCGGCAAGAATGCAGTAGCAGGTGGTTTCCAAGGACAGAGAAACTGGACAGACTGGCTTCCTAATGCAGACTTTACAGAGGCTATTATGGCTTCAACATTTGACTGGAATGGTCCAAAAGCTCCTGTTCCATTTGCAACAGAAAACGACACACTTAATGGTGTTTCAATGATGATTGGTACTCTCCTTACAGGCACAGCACCTTGCTTCCACGATGTTCGTACATACTGGAGTCCTGATGCTACTGAAAGAGTTACAGGCAAACGTCCTGAAGGCAAGGCAAAAGACGGATTTATCCATCTTATCAATTCAGGTGCAACTGCTCTTGACGGTAGCGGTGCTGCAAAGAATGAAAATGGCGAAGGTTGTATGAAACCATATTGGGAAATGACAGATGCTGATATTAAAGCATGTCTTGAAGCAACTGACTGGAGAAGAGCTAACTACGAATATTTCAGAGGCGGCGGATTCTCAAGCCACTTCCGTTGCAAGGCAGAAATGCCTGTTACAATGCTCCGTGTTAATATTATTGAAGGTATCGGACCTGTTATTCAGGTTGCAGAAGGCTACACAGCAGACCTTCCTGATGATGTTCACGATAAGATTGACTGGAGAACAGACCCAACATGGCCAACAACTTGGTTTGCACCAAATCTTACAGGCAAGGGTGCATTTAAGGATGTTTACAGCGTAATGGCTAACTGGGGTGCTAACCACGGCGTAACAGTTTACGGTCATGTTGGTGCTGACATTATCACACTTGCATCAATGCTTCGTATCCCTGTAAATATGCACAATGTTGATGACGATAAGATTTTCCGTCCACATTCTTGGGCAGCATTCGGCACGGAAGATGCTCAGGCAGCAGATTACAGAGCATGCCAGACATACGGTCCACTTTACAAATAAAATACTATAAATATAAAACAAAAAGCTCGGTGAAAACCGAGCTTTTTCTATGTGCAACTGTCAGTTGCTAAATTTTAAAGGTAAGTTGGTGGAAATGAGAGAGTTTCTATGATAGAATTTAGACATAAAAGGAGGGGATTTAATGAATCTCGGTGAAAGAATTTATGAATTAAGAAATGAAAAAAACTTATCCCAAGGAGAATTGGCAGATGCGTTAGATGTTTCCCGTCAATCAGTTTCAAAATGGGAAAACAATATGGCTGTTCCGGATTTAGACAAACTGATTAAACTTTGTGACATTTTTGAAATATCACTTGATGAACTTACGGGCAGAGAAAAGATTGAGAGAATTGAAAGTTTCGTAGTATCTCAAAAATCCACAGTTGAACCAAGCAAAATTGCGGGATATGTGCTTTTAGGAACAACGATTTTAGGTGCGATTATTACACTTGTTACCGCACCACCAGCCATTTTTCTGTGTATCCCTTTACTGTTTTGCACCATAATCTGTTTCAAGGTGAAAAAACACGCTTGGTTTTGGTGTATGCTTATAACATATTTGTTATTTGAACTGTATTTGAGTACGGGGATAAGAGCAGATGTAATGCACATTTCAAAAGTTGCTTTTCTTGTGATAATGACAATACTGAATGTATTTTGTATAAAAGATGTTCCTACACTGCCTAAGAATAAAAGAATGATTATACTGATTATAAGCGGGCTTGGAGTTTTGTTAAGCCTGGGCATAATAGGATTGCTGCTTTATTTGAATAATATTTCAATATATCAATGGGTTTATTGCCCCGCCTATGTAGTTTTTACCGCATCAACAGTAGTAAGCATTTATCAGATAATTGGATTTATCCGAGAAGTAAGACCAAAATAAAAGAGGTTGCCAAATTCGACAAACTCCAATTTGCATAACAAAAAACCACGGTGTGTGAAACCGTGGTTTTTTGTTATGTATAAATTATCTTATTTTGCCAAGTCGCCAACTTCAAGCATAAAGCCACCGAGCTGTGCACCGAATTCAGGACCACCGTCCATAATAAGGCGTCCTGCTTTTGTTGCCTCAAGCATATCGTCGATGCTCAAAAGAATACCAAGTGCTGAATCAAGGCTGTTGAAACGAAGTGTGAAGAAAGGCATTGCTCTCTTATACTCGCCACGACCTGCTCTTGATTTGCCTGCCTTAATACGGATGAAAGCAGAAACTTCAGGATGACCATCAACGGCAAAAGCATAAACGCGGTCAGGGCTCTTTGAAGTCCAATCTTTAATACCTTCGTGACCCATTTTGTTAAGCTGGCTGATACCACTTGAAAGGAGATAGAAGAAGCACTTAACCATAAGAGTTTTTGTTTCTTCATCCTTTGGTGGCTGTGTAGCACCTGTAAGGTCAGAAAGTTTAAGGAGTGTCATAAGCATTGCTGTGAATGCCGGGAAATTCTTAACAATACCCTTCATTTTTGGAAGAGTTTTAGGACCAATCTTGCCCTTGAAGAATGCGTTCATTGCCTCAATAGTTTTGAATTCAAGTTCAACATCAGGAGCTTCATGTGCAGAATTGAGTTTTGTTTCCCATTCGCCCTCTGTGATGATGAAGTGTGTTGCATACTTGCCACCCTCTGCTTCAGGGTCAAGTGCACTAACCTGTAAAACAGTTGTGAGCTTGTCAAATTTAGCCTTGAGAGATGGAACATCAGTAGCAATAACTTTCAAAAGTGGCAATGCAGCATTGAAAAATATTTTAGATGCATAAAGTTCTTTTTGTTCGTGCATATTATCAACTCTCTTTCTGAATGATTAGGGTTTTAATTAAACCTCATCATCCCAGTTGTCGTCTTCTTCAAAGTCTGCGTTCATTGTTTCACGAACTGCAGCGA
>CALEJF010000019.1 GCA_937898625.1 uncultured Clostridia bacterium
GTGTCACCGCAGGTGACGGAAGGGGGGATAAAAAGAATTCGACAAATTCAAATTTGTTTTACACAAAAAATTAAGGTGGGAATGTATCCCACCTCATCTTTAGAGTTTATCAACATCGGCGTCGGTAATCATATGGAATCCTGCATCTTCAAGAGCTTTTTCCGCTGCTTCATTATCAGCAACACGAAGAACAACGTAAGCGTGTTTTTCTGTTCGAGCCATAAATGCGTAAAGATATTCCATATTGATATTAGCACTATCAAGGACTTCAAGAGCCTTTGAGAGTTTACCGGGCTGGTCGCCGATTTTAACACCTACAACATCGGTTAATTTAAGGAGATACCCTGCCTCTGTCAAGGCTTTAATTGCAGTGTCGTTATCATTTACAATAAGACGAAGAATACCAAAATCCTGTGTATCCGCAATTGAAAGTGCCCTCATATTAACATTGTTTTTCGCAAGGACATCCGTGATGTTTACAAGTGTTCCCTGTTTGTTTTCAACGAAAATAGTTAGTTGTTTTAATGACATTGTATATTCCCCTTTCTATTAGTCGTAAAGTTTACGCTTATCAATAACACGAACTGCTTTGCCTTCACTACGAGCAATACTCTTTGGTGCAACAAGGTGAACCGCAGGGTTAATGCCGAGCATAACTTTCATAGCGTTTGCAAGTGCTTTTTCCTGTTTTGTAATACCGCCAACTGTATCAGAGAAGGTATCGGGATTCATTTCAACAAGAACATCGAATGTATCATTATTATTAACTCTGTCAATAATAATCTGATAGTTTGGTTGATAACCCTCGTTAAGAAGTACAGTTTCAATCTGACTCGGGAATACGTTAACACCACGGATAATAAGCATATCGTCACTTCTGCCCATCGGTTTTGCCATCTTAATAAATGTTCTGCCACAGGAGCATTTTTCACGGGTAAGAACACATATATCCCTTGTGCGATAACGAAGAAGCGGGAATGCCTCTTTATCAAGTGCGGTGAAAACAAGTTCACCCTTACTGCCCTCAGGTAAAACCTCGCCTGTTTCAGGGTCAATAATCTCTGCAAGGAAATGGTCCTCGTTAATGTGCATACCTGTTTGCTCTTCACATTCAAATGATACACCGGGACCTGATGTTTCTGTAAGTCCGTAAATATCGTAAGCCTTGATGCCCAGTGTTTCTTCAATCTGGTGACGCATTTCGTTAGTCCAAGCCTCTGCACCGAAGATACCTGCTTTAAGAGGAATTTTATCAGGTGTGTAACCCTGCTCTTTAAGAGATTCGCCAATATATGCTGCGTAAGACGGTGTACAGCAGAGAATTGTGGAATTAAGGTCCATCATAAACTGAATCTGTCTTTCGGTATTGCCCGATGACATAGGAAGTGTAAGGCAACCCACCTTGTGTCCGCCACCGTGAAGACCTGCACCACCTGTGAAAAGTCCGTAACCATAAGCCACTTGCAAAACATCTTCATTTGAGCCACCTGCTGCAACGATTGCACGAGCGCAACAGTCCTCCCACAAATCAACGTCGTGCTGAGTGTAGAATGCAACTACACGACGACCGGTTGTACCTGATGTTGAGTGAATTCTCACACATTCATTAAGTGGTTTTGCGAGTAATCCGTAAGGGTAAGCATCCCTTAAATCTGATTTTGATAAGAAAGGGAGTTTGTGCAAATCCTCAATACCTTTAATGTCGTCAGGTGTAACACCTTTTTCGTCCATTAAATTCTTGTAGTAAGGCACATTTTCATAAACGTGCTTTACTTGTTTCACCAATTTTTCTGATTGAAGTTTTTTGATTTCTTCAACAGGCATGGTTTCCATTT
Source organism: uncultured Clostridia bacterium (assembly GCA_937898625.1). Classification (GTDB taxonomy): domain Bacteria; phylum Bacillota; class Clostridia; order Oscillospirales; family Acutalibacteraceae; genus Fimenecus. Next base: position 1,836 of record CALEJF010000019.1, read on the forward strand.
CTTTCTGATAATAACGCTTTTCCATTTTGTTTTCGTCCTTTCTGCAATTTGCTATGGGTTTTTGGAGTGCAGAAGCAAACAAAAAAGTCCTCTGCATTCCGATTCGGAACACAGAGGACGAGAATTTTCCCGTGGTACCACCTCTATTTACCATTACTTCACAGTAACGGCCTCCGAGTGCTGACACACCCTTGTCGATATAACGGTCGAACCCGTTTGACCTACACAGAAAAACCTTCAGCCAACGACTCACGGAATGAATTCACCGACTTTACATTACTGCATTACACCTTCCGCAGCTCTCTTTGAATGATATTTTCGGATACTATTTTCCGTTCAAGCGTCTTTATTACTTTAACATATTAGCACCTTAAATGTACAAAGTCAAGTAGTTTTCTAAAAAATTTTTATGAGTTATAGCCTAAATCAAATGCTTTTTTGTTCATCTCAACAAACTTTGGAGCAACAGTATTTTCGATTGCTGTTATCCATCTTTCGTAAGGAATGTCAAAGTATTTTGCAGCCTTACCCATAAGGACAATGTTAACTGCTTTTACAGAACCTGCCTGTTCAGCAAGTGAGAGTGCATCAAGTGCATCAATACTTACACCCTTTGCAGTTAGCTCTTGGAGGACATTTTCAGGATATTCTGCCGCACCGATAATAATGGGCATTGGGTCGATTTGCTGTGTATTTACAACGATTTTGCCGTCTTTTTTAAGGAATTTAGCATATCTTCCCGCTTCAAGTTTTTCAAATGAGATAATAATATCTGCTTCACCGTCTGTAATGATTGGTGAATAAACTTTATCACCAAAACGAACATAAGTTACAACAGAGCCTCCACGCTGACTCATACCGTGAACTTCGCTGACTTTTACATCGTAACCCTCGTCAACAAGAAGACGACCTAATAATTTAGATGCCAACAAACTACCTTGTCCACCTACACCAACTATCATAACACTAACAGTTTTCATTTTTAAGCCCCCTCCCTAAACAATTGCATCAAAGGCACAAAGTTGCTTACAAACTCCACAACCTACGCACAATGTTGCATCAATTCTTGCCTTACCGTCTTTCATACTGATTGCAGGACAACCAAGTGTCATACATCTCTTACAAGATTTACATTTATCTGCATCCACCTTCAAAGTTGCTTCGTGCTTAACGGATTTTAAAAGCACACAAGGTCTGCGAGAAATAATAACTGACGGCTCCTCTGTTGCCAATTCTTCTTTGATAACATCGTTACAAGCCTTTAAATCATATGGGTCAACAACCTTTACACGGTTGATACCGAGAGCCTTACAAAGAGACTCAAGGTCAACTTTTGCAGCGGGGTCACCCTTAATGTTATAGCCTGTTGTTGGGTTCTGCTGATGACCTGTCATTCCTGTAATTGAGTTATCAAGGATAATAACAGTTGAATTTGTAGCATTATAAGCCACATTCACAAGTCCTGTCATACCTGAATGCATAAATGTTGAGTCACCGATAACTGCAACACTCTTTTTCTCTGCCTCCTTACCTCTTGCAAGGTTAAAACCGTGAAGTCCTGAAATTGACGCACCCATACAGAGAGTTGAGTCAAGAGCATTGAGCGGTGGCACTGCGCCAAGAGTATAACAACCGATGTCACCGAGTGCTGTAATCTTATTTTTTGCAAGTGTGTAGAAAAGACCTCTGTGGGGACAACCTGCACACATCATTGGTGGACGGTTTGGAATAACTGAATCGGCAGAAACACTTTCAGGCATTTCCATTCCGAATGCTTTTGCAATAGTTGCTTGTGAAAACTCACCTAAAATTGAAAATTTCTCTTTACCGATACAATCTATACCAAGGGATTTTACGTGGTTTTCAATGAATGGGTCAAGTTCTTCAATTACATAGAGGGTTTTAACCTTTGATGCAAAATCTTTGATAAGTTTTACCGGTAATGGGTATGACATACCGATTTTAAGGATACTTGCACTATCCCCCATAACCTCTTTCACATACTGATATGAACAACCAGATGTGATGATACCGATTTCGTCAGAGTTCATTTCAACTGCATTATACTCACAGGTTTCTGCAAACTCTTGTAAAGCCAATGTTCTTTCTTCAACTATTGGGTGACGCTTAATGGCATTACCCGGCATCATAATGTATTTTGCAGGGTTCTTTTCGTAATCCTTGAGTGTTGCAGGCACTTTTTCACCTGTTTCAACAATTGACTGACTGTGTGCAATTCTTGTGCACATACGAAGAAGAACAGGAGTGTCAAATTTTTCTGACAACTCAAAAGCATTTTTCGCAAATGTATATGCTTCCATTGAATCGGCAGGTTCAAGCATTGGCACTTTTGATGCCATAGCATAGTGACGAGAATCCTGCTCATTCTGTGATGAGTGCATAGCAGGGTCATCAGCAACGCAGATTACAAGACCACCATTAACACCTGTATATGAAAGTGTGAAAAGCGGGTCTGCGGCAACATTAAGACCAACGTGTTTCATAGCACAAGCAGAACGAGCACCTGCAAGGCTTGAGCCGAATGCAACTTCACAAGCAACCTTTTCATTTGGTGCCCACTCACTATGTATATCATCAAATTTGCTTAAAAACTCTGTAATTTCAGTTGACGGTGTTCCCGGGTAACTTGAAACAACACCCAAACCACCATCGTGCAATCCCTCTGCGACTGCCTGATTACCTATCAATAACTTTTTCATATTCCGTTCTCTTTTCTATAATAATTATGATTTGTTCTGTGAATCAACAAGACCTTCTGCACCGTAGATTTTGCGGAGTTTTGGTTTTTCAATTTTACCAGTTGGATTTCTTGGTACATCTGCAAAAATAATCTTACGAGGTCTTTTATATCGTGGTAAATTCATACAGAATTCGTTGATTTCCTCTTCTGTACAAGTCATATCCTTTTTAACTTCAATAATTGCAGTTGCAATTTCGCCAAGTCGCTTATCAGGAAGACCGATAACTGCAACGTCCTTGATTTTTTCGTATCCTGCAAGGAAGTTTTCAATCTGTACGGGGTAGAGATTTTCGCCACCTGAGATAATAACATCCTTTTTACGGTCAACAAGGTATATAAATCCATCTTCATCAAGCATAGCCATATCGCCTGTTAAAAGCCAACCGTCTTTAAGAGTTGCGTTAGTTGCTTCTTCATCACGGTAGTAGCAGGTCATAACACCGGGACCTTTTAGGCAAAGTTCACCAACATCGCCCTGCGGTACTTCATTTCCGTCAGGGTCAATAATCTTTGTCTGCCAACCATAACCGGGAACACCAATTGCACCAACCTTATGCACATTCTCAACACCCAAATGAACTGCACCGGGGCCGATTGACTCGGAAAGTCCGTAGTTTGTATCATACTGCTGATTAGGGAAATATTCAAGCCAACGTTTAATAAGGCTTTGTGGAACAGGTTGTGCACCTATGTGCATAAGCCTCCAGTTAGAGAAATCAAATTCATTCAAATCAATCTCGCCACTATCAATGGCATTGAGTATATCCTGTGCCCACGGTACAAGAAGCCATACAATTGTGCACTTTTCTTCACTTGCAACTTTAAGGATATTTCTTGACTGTGTACCTTTAAGAATAATTGCTTTTGAACCACTTAAAAGACTACCAAACCAATGCATTTTTGCACCTGTGTGGTAAAGTGGCGGAATACAAAGGAAGCAGTCATCCTTTGTTTGGTTATGGTGAGCCTGTTCACAACGGCAAGAATGAATAAGGCTTTCGTGATTATGTAAAATCGCCTTGGGGAAGCCCGTTGTTCCCGACGAGAAGTAAATAGCTGCATCGTCGGACTCCTCAAGCCAACATCCGTGGAAACTGCTTGAACATTCCGAAACAAGTTCATTATAATCGTCTGCGAAAGCAGGACAACTTGCTCCAAAATAAATAAGTTTGCATTTTTTACTGATTTTATCTGCAACAGCCTCAACACGACCAACAAATTCGTTACCAAAAATAAGTACATCTGCCTCAGCCAAATCAAGGCAATAGTCAATTTCGTCAGATGAGTAACGGAAATTAAGCGGTACTACCAAAGCGCCTGTTTTTAATATACCAAAGTATATTGGCAACCAATCAATACAGTTCATTAAAAGAATTGCAACTTTATTTCCTTTACCTATTCCATTATGTGTGAGCATATTTGCAAAGCGATTTGCTTTTTCTTCAAATACTCCCCAAGTAATCTCTCGTCTGTATGGACGCCTTGCACCAGGTTCAACAAGCTCAAATTCACTCCAAGTGATTCGTCGGGTCTCCGGTTGCTCGGGATTGATTTCAACTAATGCCACATCATTTGGAAATTCACGGGCATTTTTTTCAAGTAAGTGTACGATTGTCATAATGTGTTCTCCAAAAATTGTAATATCTTGATATTTTACTTTACTATCGACAAAAAATCAATAGAATTGACAAAAAGAAAAAATTATATTTCGCCTATTGACAAAACTGCTTTAAAGTGCTAAACTTTAAAGCACTGAAGCAAATATACCACATTATCACTTGTTTGTCAAGTAATATTTATGTAAAGGAGTGATTTTATGACAACAACAATGATGATTAGTATACCAATGCTTATATGTTTCTTTGCTCTTATGATAGGTGTCGGTTTCTATTGCAGAAAAAATGCAACCGATGTTAACGGGTTTGTGTTAGGCGGTCGTGCAGTCGGCCCTTGGCTTACAGCTTTCGCATTCGGCACATCATATTTCTCCGCAGTTATCTTTGTTGGTTATGCAGGTCAGTTTGGCTGGAATTTTGGTCTTGCCTCTACTTGGATTGGTCTTGGTAACGCATTCATAGGCTCACTTCTTGCGTGGAGTGTTTTGGGAAGAAGAACAAGGGTTATGACGCAGCATCTCGATTCAAAAACAATGCCCGACTTCTTTGAAAAGAGATATGACTCGAAAACACTTAAAATTGTAGCATCTATAATAGTATTTATTTTCCTTATCCCCTACACTGCATCTCTTTACAACGGACTTTCTTCACTTTTTAATAATGTATTTGAAATTCCATACGCCGTAATTGTTATTGCAATGGCTTTTCTTACAGGTATTTATGTTATTTTTGGCGGATATATGGCAACTGCAATTAACGATTTCATTCAGGGAGTTATTATGCTTGTGGGAATCATCGTAGTTATTGCTGCAGTTCTTATGAAAAACGGTGGATTTACACAGGCTGTTGCAAGTCTTACAACTGAAGCAGGCGCAGAATTCACATCAATGTTCGGTCCTAACCCTATTTTCCTTTTCTTTGTCGTTATGCTTACCTCCCTTGGCACCTGGGGACTTCCGCAAATGGTTGGTAAATTCTACTCAATCAAGGACGAAGGCTCAATCAAAAAAGGTACTATTATCTCCACCTTTTTTGCAATAATTGTCGCAGGTGGTTGCTACTTTCTTGGTGGCTTTGGCCGTCTCTACAAGGAAGAAATGATTGCAGGAGGATACATTTCAGAAACAGGTGCAGTTATGTTCGACAAGGTTGTACCTACAATTCTTTCAGACCTTGCTCCTGTAATTGTAGCACTCGTTATTGTGCTTGTGCTTTCCGCATCAATGTCAACACTTTCCTCACTTGTACTTACATCATCTTCAACACTTACACTTGATGTTATTAAGCCAAGACTTGAAAAGAAAAAGGTAGTTGACGATAAAAAAAGTATCCTCATTCTTCGAATATTCATTGTTTTCTTCATCGCAATTTCTGCAATTATCGCAATTCTCAAGGATACTGTCTGGGCAGACTCTGTATTTATTGCACAAATGATGGGTGTTTCATGGGGTGCTTTGGCAGGAGCTTTCCTTGCCCCGTTCCTCTACGGCTTATACTGGAAAAAGACTACAAAAGCAGCAGTTGTAACAAGCTTCATTTTCGGCACGGGGCTTGAAATTATACAGTTACTTATAAGCATCGGTCTCTTTAAGCCAACAACACCGATTTTAAGCCTTGTTTTCACAAATTCACTTTACTCAGGCGTTTTTGCTATGGTTGGAGGACTTATTTTAGTACCAATCGTCAGTTTGCTTACACAAAAGACCTTGCCAAACAATGTGAATGAAAAATTCAGTTGCTATGATAAAAAAGTAACAACATCCGTTACAAATTCATTAGGATAAAAAACATATAAAACCAAACCACCTGAAAAGAATTCATTTCTCTTCAGGTGGTTTTTATTTGAAAACTTAAATTCAAGCAAATGAAATGGCGAGGGGTAACCTCGCCATACACATTTTATTCAATTCAGCATTTATTAATACATTCCGCCGCCTGCCTGAGCCATTGCCGCTGCAGCTGCTGCCTCAGCCTGTGGGTCAGGAATATCTGCAACAAGTGATTCTGTTGTAAGAACCATTGCTGCAACTGATGATGCGTTCTGGAGTGCTGAACGAGTTACCTTTGCAGGGTCAAGGATACCTGCCTCGAACATATCAACATATTCGCTTGTTGCAAAGTTATAACCGTAACCTGCTTTATTTGCATTTACGATTTCGTTTACGATAACTGAGCCCTCAAGCCCTGCATTTGCAGCAATCTGACGAACCGGCTCTTCAATTGCTTTAAGAACAATTTTAACACCTGTCTTAAAGTCTGCATCTTCTGTGTCAAGGAGAACTGTTGCAGCCTTGATAGCACCAAGAAGAGCAACACCACCACCTGCAACTGTACCTTCTTCAACAGCAGCCTTTGTTGCAGCAAGAGCATCTTCAATACGGAGTTTCTTTTCTTTCATTTCTGTTTCAGTAGCAGCACCAACACGGATAACTGCAACGCCACCTGCAAGTTTTGCAAGTCTTTCCTGAAGCTTTTCACGGTCAAAATCAGATGTTGTTTCTGCAATCTGTGCCTTAATCTGGTTGATTCTGCCCTTGATTGTATCCTGCTCACCTGCACCGTCAACGATAATTGTGTTTTCTTTAGAAATCTTAACCTGCTTTGCACGACCAAGCTGATAAAGTTGAGCATCTTTAAGTTCAAGACCTAAATCAGATGTAATTACCTGACCACCTGTGAGAATTGCGATATCCTGAAGCATCTCTTTTCTTCTGTCGCCAAAACCAGGTGCTTTAACAGCAACACAAGTGAATGTTCCGCGAAGCTTATTTACAAGGATAGTTGAAAGTGCTTCACCTTCAACATCTTCTGCAACGATAACAAGTTTTTTACCTGCCTGAACAATCTGCTCAAGGAGTGGAAGAATTTCCTGAATATTGCTGATTTTCTTATCTGTAATGAGAATGAGAGCATCGTCAATAACTGCTTCCATCTTGTCTGTGTCAGTTACCATATAAGGTGAAATGTAACCACGGTCAAACTGCATACCTTCAACAACATCGGAATATGTTTCGCTTGTCTTTGACTCCTCAATTGTGATAACACCGTCAGCTGTAACCTTTGCCATAGCATCAGCAATAAGGTTACCAACATATTCATCAGCAGCAGAAACTGTTGCAACACGAGCGATATCTTCACTTGATTCAACAGGCTTTGCGTTTTTAAGTACCTCTGCAACTACTGCGTCAACAGCAGCCTTCATGCCCTTTTTAACAACCATTGGGTTAGCACCTGCAGCAACATTCTTCATACCTTCACGAACAAGTGCCTGTGCAAGAAGTGTAGCAGTTGTTGTACCGTCACCTGCAACATCATTTGTCTTAGTTGCAACTTCTTTAACAAGCTGTGCACCCATATTTTCAAATGCATCTTCAAGTTCAATTTCTTTTGCAATTGTAACACCGTCATTAGTGATGAGCGGACCGCCGTATTTTCTGTCAAGGACAACATTTCTGCCCTTTGGTCCAAGTGTGATTTTAACTGTATTGCTTAATTTATCAATACCATTCTGAAGAGCTTTTCTTGCTTCTTCACCGTAAATAATCTGTTTAGCCATTCTTTAAGCCCTCCTTATTCTACTATAGCAAGAATTTCTGCCTGACGAACAATAGTATATTCTGTGTTGTCCATCTTAACCTCTGTACCTGAGTATTTGCCGATAATTACTTTATCGCCAACCTTAACATACATTTCTACCTCGTGACCGTCGATAAGTCCACCGGGTCCAACAGCTACAACCTCTGCAACCTGTGGTTTTTCCTGAGCAGATGCTGCAAGAACAATTCCGCTCTTTGTTGTTTCTTCCATTTCAGCAGATTTGAGCACAACTCTGTCTGCAAGTGGTTTAATAGTCATTTTATATTACCTCCTGAAAGATTAAAAATACAATTTTTAGCACTCTAACCTTCCGAGTGCTAATTATATTTTAGCCACTTTTTCCCAAAAGGTCAAGTGTTTTTTGTAAATTTAATAATTATTTAATAAATTAGTAAAATGCGGGGTCAAGACCCCGCCCTACCATATATTTACATCAATCCAAAACTAACTGTAAGTGCCCTGTTTATTTTATTCATATCCGATGTTGAAAGATTTCCCATTCTCTCTTTCAATCTTTGTTTATCTATGGTTCTGACCTGTTCCAACAAAACAACGGAGTCCTTACTGAGTCCACAAGCATCTCCATTCACATTTATATGTGTGGGCATTCTCGATTTATCCTGCTGACTGGTTATTGCCGCCGCGATTACAGTTGGACTATATTTATTACCAACATCGTTTTGCACTATAAGTACAGGTCGGACTCCACCTTGTTCAGAGCCTACAACGGGACTTAAATCGGCATAATATATGTCCCCTCTTTTTACATTCATTCAATATCACTCCTTACACAATTATTTTTACCTTGATTTTGTAAAAATAAACATTAAAGGTAAAAAATCAGGGAGTAATATATTTTATTCTTTTGTTACTCTGTATGTCCCATTATATATTCAAAATTTTCAAAGTATACTATATATGTTTCGTCCACTATAAGTTTTTGAAAATTACTTTTTTCATCCGTTGTCAGCTTATAAATATGTCCATTATAGGTAAGAGTATAAAGATTCTTTTCCAAAGTTGCAGATTTTACATTATCTGCACAAACTTTAACCATTTCGCAAATCATACTGAAAGGCATACTGTTTTCTGACACAGAAAAAACTACATTGTCATAGGTCAGCGTATATTCGTCATTTTCAAGATAAATTTTCATTCCATTTACACTTTCAGGTAAAGAAAATGTCAAAACCAGCTTATCAAAGGACATATACTCCACCCTTGCACTAATTTTGACATCATTTATCGTCGTATTTATATCTGTTTTAAATCCTATGAAGTCAGGAATTTTGTTTTCAACTTCCTTTTTGCTTTCACATCCTTGCAAAAACATTATGCACAACAGAAAACAAAGAAGTTTTTTCATTACATATTACCTTATTCAAATTTTTTCAATACTTTTGGCAATTCGTTTAGCATAAGTGATGGAGTATTTCCCATCATAGAATACTTTTCGCTGACAGTATCCCCTGCCAAACCGTGGATATTAACACCTGCAATAGCACTCTTAAACGGGTCAACTCCTTGAGCAACAAAAGATGCAATAATCCCTGCCAAAACATCCCCGCTGCCACCGGTAGCCATTCCGGGATTACCTGTTGAATTCACAAACATATCATCATACCTGCTGTTTCCCACAAGCGTTGATGCACCTTTAAGCACAAGTGTACAGTTATGCGATTTAACAAAACTCTTTACAGCCATAGGTCTGTCTGACTGAATTTCGTCAACACTTAGTCTTGTTATTCTTGACATTTCCTTTGGATGAGGAGTCAATATAACAGGCGCTCTTGCAGAGTCTATTATATCTATATTATCTTTTATGCAATTTATTCCATCTGCATCAAGAATTACAGGAACATCAGAATTTGTTATAACAAATTCCGTGACAGCTTTTGTGTCTTCGTCAATGCCCATTCCACAACCAATTACAACACAAGTACAGTTTTTAAGCTCCTTTTCAATTCTACGGATACAATTAAGAGACAGCCTACCCGATTTATTGCTTTCAAGAGGCACTAAAATCTGTTCATATGTTTTGGGTGCAATTGCATTATATGCAACCACAGGAAAAGCAACTTTTACGAGTCCCGCCCCGCTATTCACGGCGCTTTGGGATGCAAAATAAACAGCATTTGGCATTTCGTAACTACCGCCTATAACAAGAACCGTACCATAATCTCCCTTATGACTTTGTGGTTTCCTTTTATTAAAAAATGTGCTGATTTCTTCTTGATTTATAGTGAATAACGATGCATACACATTTTTGTAGCATTTATCAGGAATATTAAGTGGGGCTAAAATAACCTTTCCACACTTATCCATAGATGGCTTTAAAACATGAACAGGCTTTAAAACAAGAACCGCAATTGTCATATCCGCTGAAATACAGGCATTGTTTACTTCACAGTTATCCCCCTCAAGTCCACTGGGTATATCAATGCTTACGATAGTTGCAGGAGATTTATTTATTCTTGAAAAAAGTGTTTTACAAACCGCATTAGGCTCGCCCTTAAACCCGATACCAAAAATACAATCCACAATAATATGTGCCTTTTCAAAATATTTTTCAATATTGGGGTTTTCCTCGTAATAGACAACCTGTATTCCCAGACCCCTGACCCTGGACAGCATATCAGATGACAATTCGTCAGAAGGCAAACCCATAGCCATCATAACAGTGACATTATAGCCGTTTTCATAAAGCTTTCTGGCAATAACAAAGCCATCGCCGCCATTTCTGCCTTTACCACAAACCACGAGGACATTTCTTTTATTGGAATTATCAAAGGTCTTACGAATTATTCTTGCACAGTATGACCCTGCATTTTCCATAAGTTGCATATATGAAATGCCGTATTCATTGGCTAATGCTTCAACTTTTCTTGTTTCCTCAACAGTTAAGACTCTCATAAAAATACTCCATATTAAAATCTACTCAGCAGAATATACAGTCATTCCCACACCACAATCCTTCACCAGAATATCGCCAGGCATTTTAGAAAACTTAGCAGTCACATAAATATCCCCTGCTGCTCCGCTGATATTAAATATCTGAATGAAATATACAATCCAAAACCAATTATCTGACACAAAACAATTTATAACAGCCAAAACAATTCCCCAAAGCACAACAGGGGCAAGAGCGATAAATATATAGCTCTTTTTATCATAAAAATCATCGCTACCCGCATAGGCATACATACCCGTGAAGCCGTACTTCACTTTTTTAGTGCCACACATTTTCATTGCAATACCATGAACTGCCTCATGAAGAATTAAATATGCTACCATAGACACCATTAAAACTATAAACCTTGCAAAATAATCTTTGATTCCTTGTGAAAAATCAAAAAGAGTTGTTATAGGGATGTAAAAATGCATAGGAACAACCATTAATACTGCAATCAAAGTTGCACCAACATTTATAATTGTTGCAATTTTCTTATCTTTTTGAAGATTAACAGAAAAAATTTCCTTATAGTCCATTGGCAATTCTTGTACTGCTTTCATATCTTTCCACTCCAAAGTAGGTTTCTATTTATATTTTATCATAAACATATATAAAAGCAATAAAAAAAAGAGAGTTTTTACACTCTCTTTCTCATTAATTATAGAACATAAATTGTAACGCCTCTGTCACCCCAGAGAATACATTGGTCTTCCGTATTCATATAAAGGTCACAGGTGAAATATCCATTTTTTACAAATCCGCCTGTATCAGCTGCAATAGCATAACCATATACAACGCCGTCATTTGATACAATCCACATCTCTGTACCATATGGAATTTGCTTTGGATTTACCGCAATATAACCGGGCTTTACTGCTTTACCTGTTGAGGTGATACCACCGGGAATGCAATAAGCAGCAGCTCTGCCTGAAATTGTATATTTATACTCTTTCGGCACATTGTTTTCGCCAATAGAATATTTGGATGGAAGTGAAAGTTCGGAAATCGGTTTTCCGTTTCTTTCAATCTTGTTGTTACCAAGGCTTGATGTACTTACAAAAGTACCCACTGTTGTAATTTGCTTGACAGGCTCTTTTGTAACTGTTTCTTTAACTACAGTTGATGATGCCACCTGACCGTTTACAACTTTATCCTTATACACAACTGTTTTTGTTCCGTCAACACCCTTTTGTGTAACCTTTGAGGTACCCAATGCATATAATGCAGATTTATTTGCCTCCGTCGGGAAAGCTACTGTTTCCTCTGCCTCGCGGGATACATATTCTACTCTGAGAACATCAACAACCATATCCTTGCTGAGTGGTGTGCTTAATGAAGGTTCTACCTCATCATCTGCATCAAGAGTAATATTCTGCTCTTTTAACAAATCTCCAACAGTCTGAGCAATTGTTTTAACAGTTACTTCTTCGCCGTCAACATTAATTGTAATTTTTTTCGCCTCATAAACTACTATTTCTAAATTGTTTGTCACAACAGCATTTAAGTTGACATTTGATAAAGCACCGCTAACAAGTGTTACGCCTTCACTGTCGATGAGTTCTGCAACTGTTCCTGCAAATAAGGTGTTATAGGATTCGCCGTTAGGATAGAGTAATGTAACTTTACTTTCACGGCATACGATAATTCTGCTGTCTCTTCCCGGATTGAAATACTCAAGTAAGAGTTTATCATTCTCTGACAACTGAATTCCTACTTCGGCAACTACTTTCTCTGCTTCAATTTCTGAAGTTTCGACCCTTGTTACCTGTGAGCCATCATAGATATCAACTACATATGTCTCACTTGCGGCAGCAAATACTGAACCGGCACAAACAACAGTAATAATAACTGCTACAAGTAACGCAACTCGCAATACTACACGACGAGTTGTATTTGCACGCCTTTTGTTTTCTTTATTCATCATTCTGCTCCTTTAATAAGTCGTGTTAACCTTGTTTTGATTTTAAGGGCTTGTCATGTTTTTTAACTTAGAAAAGCAAAAACACGCTTTGCTTAAACCACGACCGTTATTATCGCTTTGTGACCTTGCCAATTATATTCATGTGTCAAAAAAAAGTCAAATTTTTTAAAAATTGATTTTTGTGTATATTTAACAAAAACAAGAGTCAATTTTTGACTTAATATCCAAAAGCACCTTGTAAAACCACAATATATTGTGCTTTTTAAAAAAAATTCTGTATTTTTTTTGTGAGATTTTTAAAAAAACATTAAATTATTACAAAACGGTTACAAAATTTCACTTAATTTTGACATTTTCACTACATATTTTATGAGCAAAACAGCAAAATATTCCTGTTATTTTGTATACTATTATATATAGTGTTTTTTTACTGCAATTTGCACATAAAAAAGACGGAGAATCAACTCCGTCTTTACTTTATTATACTTTTTACACAAAAACTCTCTGTATAAGCACCATATATAGAATTGTTCCTACACCTATACTTAACAGATTGTTCCTTTTCCATACATGAAGAAATACAACAACTGCACCTGCAATAAACTCAGGCATTCCATAGGGGTAGCCTAAAGGATTAACTGATTTAAAACAATACACCACAAGCATTCCTATTACTGCAGGTGGCAACACCTTTCCGAGATACTCAACAGCCTTTGGAACTTTTTTACCCTCAGGGAAAAGAATAAAGGGAATTGCACGGGTAGCAAGTGTGGTCAATGCAACGAGCAAAATTATTAAAACTGAATGCCAAAAGGATACGGGAAGATTAGTCATTGTTTTTTACCTCCCCTGTTTCAGTCTTCTTTTCTTCAATGCGATGATTTGATAAAAGAATAATCATAATCACAATCATAGATGGTAATATAAAGCTATCCTTACCGAATATCAGCAGACAAATAAGGCTTGATATCACACCTGCTACTGCAGGAAAGCGATTTTTCTTTTCCATCCACTGTTCAACAAAAATCACTATGAACAATGCAGTCATTGCGAAATCAATTCCTTTTGAGTTAAAGGGAATAAGAGTACCTGCCAACGCACCAATCACAGAACCTACAATCCAATAAGATTGATTTAATGTTGAAAGGGCAAATAAAAATTTACCTTCATCGATATCCGGAGGAGTTTTTGTTAAAAAATAAAGAGAATATGTTTCGTCCGTTAGAGAAAAAACCATATAGGGCTTCTTTTTACCTGAGGATTTGAATTTTTCCAGCAAGGAAAGACCATAAAAGATGTGGCGGACATTTACCATAAAAGTCAGAAACACAACCTGCAAAAGGCTTACTGACGGGTCAAAAAAGTTAACTGCAAGATACTGACCCGACCCTGCATAAACAAGCAAACTCATAACACCTGCCCAAATGAAGTTATATCCCTTATCAGCAAACATAACACCAAAGGCTATACCTATAAAAAGATAGCCTGTCATTACAGGAAGAGTATGCGGAAATGCCGCCTTGTAGGCAGCATAATATGTATTTTGCTTTTTCAATGTAATCACCGTGAATGATTTTACTACTTTAAATAAATAAAGTCAAGGCTGAATAACATTTTTATTATATTTGATTTTGTCGGGTTCTTTTTCTATCATCCCGTCACTCTATGCACAGTGAAGAATCCATTTTTCTTTATTGACTATTCAATGCAATTATGCTATGATTTATACATATCTTAATACATAAAAAGGAGAATTCTATTATGGCAAAATTAAAAGACATTGACAAGGCTGCTGCTGCTAAAGGTAAGGGTGTAGAAACACTTTGGCAGTTTATTAAATTTATTGTAGTAAGTCTTGGCGCATTTGTTATTCAGCTTTTCTTACCATATCTTGTTAAGTTACCTATGACAGAAGAGTTTCTTGCAAGACCTTATGACCTTTTCAATTTAGGTATCTGGTCTTCTGAAAAAGCTGCTGCAGCAGGTATGGACACAACAGGACTTGGACTTTTTATTGCTTTGACATCATGTAACATTCTTGCACAAATCTTTTCTTTCTTTGTAAACAGAGAAAAGACATTTAACTCTTGTGCAAACATTAAGGTTGTTTTCCCAATCTACCTTGTTGTTACTATTGCACTTATTGCTTTCTCCGCTTGGTTACAGCCATTCTTGGTTAACTTCCTTACATCAAAGGGATTAGGTGACTCAGCAATTGCAATTTCAGGTGCAATCTGTGCATGTATTCAGTTTTTCCTTTACTTCCCAATTCAGATGGTTCTTTTCCGCAAGAAAAAGGAAGACTAAGCTGAAGAATTACAGTTCTTTGAAAATCTGCCCTGTATCTATTGATGCAGGGCATTGTTTTTTAGGTGATACCATGAAAAAATTTGAAAAGCCCTATAAGATAATCTCCGTAGTTCTTTCCATTATATTTTCTGTTTGTCTTGCCATCAGTCTTTTTTGTGCAACTACAATAAGTGCTGCAAAAGTTTACCTGACCTCTGACAAATTTGATGCACAAATTGAGAGTATGGATTTGGTTTCTCTTAAATTCATACATAACGGCGAAAAAATTACCTTGGATAAGTATGTGAAGGATTATGTATCAGCAGAGATTGATAGTTATATAAAGAATAATCCTTTAAGCGATTACACAAATTTTCTATATCCCTTTGCAGGTACAATTACAGACCACGCTGTTGACCGTTTTTTGTCCTCCGATTATGTTAACAAGGTAGTAAAAACACAAATACATTCAATAGTGGATTATTTTATTGTTGAAGGTGATGTGAACGAGGCAAAAGAGAGAATAGAAAAAGGTATTACCCTTGAAACAAATCCCGAACTCAATTCTGATAACGCTTCTTCTTACGAGGAAAAGGTCAATATTGAGGTCAAAAAAGCAGTTTTACAGTATATTGAAACTGAATCCGAACTTACCACGGACCAGATTATCATACTTGTTTCATTTGAAACAGTGGATACCCTTAGTACAATTAGTGCTGTCCTCGCTTTTCTCCTTGTGTTAATTAACCTTCCTTTTGCGTGGCGGTCCCTTCTTTATTTGGGTATTTCAGCAAACATCTATTCATTTATGTTATATGTTCTTGAACACAAATTCTCTGAAAAATTCAGGGAAATGAATGATTTGGTTTCATACCAATTTTTAAAGCCAATAATGGATGAATATCTGCCCTATGGTGAAAAAGCCTCTCTGTATGGAGTTATTGGTATAGTTTTATTTATTGTAATAATTGTAGTGATAAACATAATAAGCAAGAAAAAAGAAGATAAGAAATCCTAAGGTTAATCCTTAGGATTTTTTGATTTGTCTATAGTTTTTGATAGAATTATTAGTGAATAGTCTCAGCAAAACGAGTTCAAGAAATTTGTCAAATAAAAATGGTGGGAGTTTATCCCACCTTGATTTCCTATATATTCAATATTCTTTTTGCGTTTTTGTAGAGAATTAAATCCTTTTCTTCCTGAGAAAGTGGCAGTGAATTTAGGATTTCAATTTCATCACTTGCTTTATTCCATGGGGAATCTGAGCCAAACAGAATTTTATCTGCACCATGATTTTTTACAATTCTTAAAAATTGGTCGTGGGGATAATAATTCATCCCCATTGATGTATCGAGGTAAAAATCTGTTCCAACAAGATATTTTTCAACATCATCCCACTGGCGTTGACCACCAAGGTGAGCAGCGACCATTATGCCTCCCCTCATCTCCTTGGAGATTTTAGCAAATTGCTGTGGAGTGCTGTGAATTGGTGGCGGAAAAGAAGGGTCATACCCTGCGTGAAAAAGAAGAATAAGACCTTTACTTAAAGCATAATCATAAGCTTTGAGCATCTTGGGTTCATCAATATAGAATTTTTGAAATTCAGGATGGAACTTTATTCCGGGCAAACCAAGACTGCAAATAAAGTCAATTTCTCTTTTATAATCGTCAGTTTCAGGATGGAAACTACCAAAAGAAATAATCCTTTCACAGGTGATTTCCTTTGCCCAATTATTCTGTATCTCAGAATTCTTGGGTTTTGTTACTATAGGTTGAACGACAGATATATCTACACCAAATTCATCCATATTTTTCAAAAGTCCACTAACCGTGCCGTCACTACACGGTTTACACTCGTCCTTACTGCTTTCCACAAGGGATTCTATTACCCATTCAGCAATTCTATCGTGAAATGCATGGGTGTGAAAATCAATTACCATAAACTTCCTCCAATTTGTATATATAAAGATATTATATGATAAAATCTATTTTTCAAACATATCTGCAAGTTTACGAGCAGAGTCCTTGAGTTTTTTAACACATTCAGGGACATCTTCCTTTTTGTAATTATCAAGATAATAACTTGCTTCCAATGTAAAATACCCATCATAGCCAATTTCTTTTAATGCTTTTACTATTGGCACAAAATCAATCTTCATCGAAAATGGAATTTGGTGGGAATCGTGAAGTTTGTCGTTATCGTGAATATGTAAGGCTTTAAGGCGACTACCCAATGCCTTAATCATTTCAACTGCAGTCGTGTCACTACCTTTCATTTCGGCGTGACCTATATCAAGACAAGCAACAAAAAAATCATCAATTACTGCATCAAGGTGTGCATTGAAACTTTCAGGGGTTGCGCAGGCAGCGAAACAGGAATGTTTTTGAAACGGTTTCCAATTCCACATATTTTCCGTTGCAATTTTCACATTATGCTCCTTGGCAAATGGCAAAAGTTCAAAATACATCTGCGCATTTTCTTCTGGGTTACCATCATTCATAGGGTGAATTACGCAAATCTCCCCTCCCGCCTCAGCAACACATTCAATGGCGCGTTTAAGATAATCTGCGCTTTGGGGCGAACTTGGAAATGGTGCGTGCCCTTGGTTGCAGACTATTCCGTTATCAAGTCCGATTTGGCGAAGTTTTCGTGCAAAGGAAAGATAATCGCTTTGTGCAGTTGGGTGTTTTGTAGGCACAAGCAAACCGTTTTTCTTTTTACACATCTGAAAAAGAGAAAAATCCCAGGCATCAAATCCTGTTTTTGCCACAAGTTCAACGGCTTTTTCTTCCCCTATATGTAATGCTATTGAATCTATTTCAGTTGAAATTTTCATAAAGCACCTCTGCTCTTTCTTTTTATAATATAGTCAAACACGGCAAAAACAACGCATCCTATTCCGTAACAAAATATATCTGCAAAAGAGAATGTTCTGCCAAGCAATACTGAAATGAACGAATTGTTATCTAATCCAAAAATTTTTACAAAGTCAAAATATTGACCAATTTCTACAAGTAACGAAAATAAAAACACTAACAATGGTGTAATACCGAACTTTTCAGGAATAAAGAACCTGACAAAGCAACATATCAGCACCGTGACAAGCATATCTCCGACATAAGGACGGATAAAATCGTCACGCATAAATAGGGCTATACAAATCTCTATTGCAAATATCAAAAGAAAAGATGCACCATAAATCATTTTTAATTTCTTTTTAATTTCAGTCACCACCATAATATACTATTATAATTCTAATATAAGAAATCGTTAAAATCAACACAATAAAAATTTTGTCAAAAAATTTAAAAAAACTTTCAAAAAAGACTTGACTATTCAGTTTTGTTATGGTATTATATCCAAGCGTTGAAACGCTGGTGTAGCTCAGTTGGTAGAGCAGCTGATTTGTAATCAGCAGGTCGGGGGTTCGAGTCCGTCCACCAGCTCCATTTTTTTGTAAACTTAATATGGGTAGGTTCCCGAGTGGCCAAAGGGAGCAGACTGTAAATCTGCCGTCGACGACTTCGGTGGTTCGAATCCACCCCTGCCCACCAAAAAAGCACTTCGAAAGAAGTGCTTTTTATTATGTTTGCCTACGGCAAATGATGTCATTACATTAATGATATTCACTTTGTGAATGATGTCGCTACGCTAACTGTTTATGGCAAACATCACATCATTACGAGTGAAACGAGCAACATCATTATGCAAAGCATAACATCATATATTTTTATTCAATCCGTTATTATCATATGTGCAAAATAAAAAAGAGGTGGATTCGAAAGCCCGTTAAGAAAACGATTCAGTGAATCGTTTTTAGGGCATGGTTCTTCCACCAGGTTCCTGCTATATCCCAATTCATTCCGGAAAACACACCTAAAATTTAATCAAGAGCAACCCCTGCCCACCATAAAAAGCACTTCTTTGGAAGTGCTTTTTAGTTTTATTCGCCTTCGGCAAATGATGTCACTATATTAATGATACTCACTTCGTGGGTGATGTCGCTTTGCTAATTACATAAAGCGACTATCAAGAACTAATTCATTATGAGTAACATATAATTTGCATAAATACTGAAATTATGCTATACTCATTTTATAATAAGTATATGGAGGTAATAATGGGTAAAGTCGATGTTAAGAAACTTAAAAACCAGGTTTTTGAGGATTTAAAAGGATTAAAATTCAAGAATTTTCTTATTCTTTTTTTTGCGGGTATTATAAATTCCATAGGTGTTACCATGTTCTTAGCACCTGTCAATCTCTATGACAGTGGTGTTTCGGGCACATCAATGCTTTTGTGGCAAATTACTCCTGAAAAGTTTACACTTTCTTTTTTCCTTATAGTCATCAACATCCCCCTTTTCCTATTTGGTTTGAAAAAGCAGGGATTACAGTTTACAATCTATTCAGTTTGGGCTGTCTTGATTTACTCACTTTCTTCTTTTGTGATTACGGATATTCTGCCTGTTGATGTTTCAACTGCTTCACCTTTTGCAGGTCAGGACTTAATTCTCTGTGCCATTTTTGGCGGACTGATTTCCGGTGTTGGCAGTGGACTTACAATCCGTTACGGCGGTGCTATTGATGGCATTGAGGTTATGGCAGTTATCTTTTCGAAAAAACTCAATATGACCGTCGGCACTTTTGTAATGATTTACAATGTTATTCTTTATATCATAATCGGTATCATTTTCAGAAGTTGGGAATTGCCACTTTACTCAATTATCACTTATGCCGTGGGTATTAAATCAGTTGACTTTATTGTTGAAGGTCTTGATAAAGCAAAGTCCGTTATGATTGTTACAGAAAAAGAGGAAGAGGTGTGCGAAGCATTAAGTAATAGTTTTGGTTATGGTGTTACTCAAATTCACGCAACGGGATACTATTCAGGGAAATCCCGTTCAGTTATTTATTTTGTTGTAAACCGTTTTCAGATTGCAAAACTTAAATCAATTGTTTCAGCCATTGACTCCTCTGCTTTTATTACGATTTCAGAAACTTCTGACGTTTTAGGAAGCAGTCTTAAAGGGAAAAATTAGTATATATAATATGTATTAATAAAAATTTTCCATAATCCTTGCATATTTTTTAATTTTATTGTATAATGACTGTAATTAATTTTCGCCGAATGTATATTTATGCGAAAAAAGGAGGATTTATTATGAAAAAAAGATTAGTAGTAGTTCTTGCATTAGTTCTTGTTTTCACATCTGTTTTCTTTACAGCTTGTGGTGACAAGAAAGCTGAACAAATCATTGTAGGTAGTGGTGGTTCAACCGGTACATATTATGGATTCTGTAATGTTGTTGCAACAGTTCTTAATGAAAAAGCCGGTATACAACTTATGGTTCAGTCATCCGGTGCTTCAACAGCTAACATTCTTGGTATCGCCGATGGTGAAGTAGATATGGCTATCGTTCAGAATGACGTTATGGACTACGCTTACAACGGAACATCACTTTTCGAAAAGCACGGCAAAATTCAGAGTTTCTCAACTCTTGGTGCGGTTTATGCAGAGATTTGTCAGGTAGTAGTTCGTGCTGATTCAGGTATCAAGACAATTGCTGACCTTAAGGGCAAAAAAGTTTCTGTTGGTGACAGCGGTTCAGGTGTTGAATTTAATGCTCAGCAGATTCTCGGTGCTTATGATGTTACTTTTGAGGATATCGAAAAATCAAATCTTAGCTTTAACGACTCAGCAAATGCTCTTAAAGATGGCACAATTGATGCTTTCTTCTGCACAGCAGGTGCTCCGACAGTTGCAATTACAGACCTTTCAACAA
This sequence comes from uncultured Clostridia bacterium, assembly GCA_937898625.1. Lineage (GTDB taxonomy): Bacteria > Bacillota > Clostridia > Oscillospirales > Acutalibacteraceae > Fimenecus. Next base: position 22,759 of record CALEJF010000019.1, read on the forward strand.
CAACAGGCATAGTTCTTCTTGGTATCGATGATGAACATCTTGCTAAACTTCAGGCTGATTATGCTTTCTATACTGCGTATAATATTCCTGCAGATACATACAAGGGTGTTGGAGAAGTTACAACAGTTGCCGTTAAAGCTACATTTATCGTAAGCAACGACCTCGATGAAGAAACTGTTTATCAGCTTACAAAAGCTATCTATGAAAACAAAGATAGCTATGAACATGCAAAAGCTAAGGAAATGAACCTTGAATATGCAGTTACAGGTATTACCGTACCTTTCCACCCGGGTGCAGACAAATACTTTAAAGAAGTTGGTGCTATAAAATAATGAGCCATAAAACCTTGGCTCCCACTAAAAAAAGGTTAGTTATAGCAGCCGTTTTAATGATAATCATTACAGCGGCTGCTGTTTTAATAAGTTTTATGTCCACTCCCTATCTTGTTATGTATGTTTCGGATACAAACGCGAGATATATTACTCAGAAGGCAGAGGACGGACTTATGTTTTCAGTGGAGTTTATTCATTCAGTTAACCAGACTCCTGTAAAGGATACTTATATTATAGAGAATGAGCAAATCCGTGCTTATTCTACCATTTATCGTTCCTTCGGTGCAGGTGTACAGACTGCACTTGAAGATGGTCAGACAATGACCTATGATGATGACGGAAATATGGTCATTACAGGTTTTGATATTACTTATGACCCGTTAAGATATATTGTGGGTACGGTTTCCGACCATATACTCACCATTGATGGCAAGGAAATCAGTCTTCGTGACCTTTGCGGGAGGAATGCAAAGGTTGTTTTTGAAATTGCCACACCATTTGAAATTCTGACGAAAGGATTGTTGTAGTTAATGTCAGATGTAAACACAAAACCAATTACTATGGAAGCTGACGAAGAAGTTATTGATGTGGATAAAATTATGGCTGACTTTGATAAAGAGTCAAACACCCGTCATTTCTCAGGCATCTTCCAGAAGATTATCAAAGGCGCTATGGTGCTTTTCTCCCTTTATGTTATGTTCGACGGTTGGACAGGCACCATGGAGAAAAGGCAAAAAATGGCATGGTTTATCGGTATTATCGTGCTTTTTGCCTTTATTATCTTCCCAAGTCACAAAAAAGAAAAAAAGAAGCTTAATCACGTGCCCTTCTACGACTGGATTTTTGCTGCATTAGGTTCAGGTGCATTCTTCTACTATGCTATTAACTGTCAGGAAATTATTGACAGAGCATCAAGAATCAATGAAATCGATATTGCAGTTGCCATTGTTGGTACTCTTTTGTTATTTGAGGCTTGCAGAAGAGTTGTAGGACTACCTATCGTATGTGTTTCAGCAGCATTTATTGTCTATGCATTTTTTGTAGTTAATCGTAACCCGTTGAGAGTAATTGTGTATAAGCTTTTCTATACAACAGAGGGTATTGCAGGTACACCACTTAATGTTTGTGCGTCCTTCATTGTTCTCTTTATCATTTTTGCCTCATTCCTTGAGCAGTCAGGTATTGGTGCTTTCTTTGTAGACCTTGCTAACTCAATCGCAGGTAAATCAATTGGTGGCCCTGCAAAGGTTGCTGTTATTTCAAGTGCTATGGAGGGTATGTACTCAGGTTCATCAGTTGCCAACACAGTTGGTAGCGGTTCTGTTACAATCCCTACAATGAAACGTTGCGGATATAAACCCGAGTTTGCTGCTGCAGTTGAGGCTGCCGCTTCAACAGGTGGTCAGATTATGCCTCCTATTATGGGTGCTGCTGCTTTCCTTATGACTGAATACACAGGTCTTCCCTACGCACAGATTGCTATTGCTGCAATTCTTCCTGCTGTTCTTTACTTTACAGGTATCTTTATGATGATTCACTTTGAGGCAAAGAAGCTTGGTCTTAAGGGACTTCCAAAGGAAGCAATTCCTAATTTCTTCAAGCTCCTTTTAACAAAGGGCTACCTTCTTCTCCCCGTTATTGCTCTTGTTGTGGCAATGAACCACTTCTCACCTGCAAAGGCTGCGATTTTAGCTATTCTTGTTGCTATTGCAGTAAAGCTTGTTGAAGGCATTGTTAAATCAATAGCACATAAGAAATTTGAGTTTGATATTACTCTTTACATTAACTCACTTGCAAACGGCACAAAGAACGCTATCGGTGTTGCTCTTGCTTGTGCAGTTGCAGGTTGTATTTCTGCAATGGTTCAGCAGACAGGTCTTGCTAATGTGCTTTCATCATTGGTACAGTCTGCTTCACAGATTCACCCGATATTTGCTTTGATGCTCACAATGATTATGTGTATCATCCTTGGTATGGGTGTTCCTACAACAGCAAACTATGTTATTATGGCATCAATGGTTGCTCCTATTCTTATGAATAGCTTAAGTCTTCCTGTCCTTGCTGCTCACATGTTTGTATTCTACTTTGGTATTGTTGCTGATATTACGCCTCCTGTTGCCCTTGCAGCGTATGCAGGCTCAGCTATTGCGAAATCCAATCCGCTTAAGACGGGTGTTACTGCAACAAGACTTGCCATCACAGCATTCATTGTTCCGTATATCTTCGCTTTCAGTCCCGAAATGCTTATTATCGGCTCCGATAAGCCTTGGTATGAAATAGTACTCCTTGTTATTACTGCTCTTTGCGGTATCTACATTATCTCTGCCGGTATGGAAGGATATATGTTCAAGGATATGCCTTGGTGGGAGAGAATTCTTGCTCTCGTTGGTGGTCTTTGTATGGTTATCCCTGGCATTGTAACTGATGCGGTTGGTCTTGCACTTATTATTCTTGTATTTGTTATTCAGAAAATCGGTGCAAAAAAAGAACAGACAAAAGTCGCATAAAAATATAATTAACCAATGGTAAAAGCGTTGTGTTTATAAGGCACAACGCTTTTTATTTGCTAAGTTGAGGTTTATGTGGCTTCGCCACAGCGATATAAAATTCCTGATGGAATTTGCGATATACCTTCGGTGAGATATATACTGATGCATACGATATATTTGCTGACGCAAATTCAAATTTGTCTTGACTATTATTTATTACTTTGATATAATGTTTTGCGATATTGAAACACAGTGAAAAAGAAAGTAGATTAAGTGAGTATTCTTACCCAGAGAATTGTGCCGTGGCTGAAAGCACATAAGTCGAAACCTTAATTGAAGTTCCCTTTGGAGTGGCATCGTTGAACTAACAGTAGATGATGACGGGTTGTTCTCGTTATTGAACACGGAAAGTGTTTGCTTTTGGCAAAAATTTGGGTGGTACCGCGGATTTTATTCGTCCCATGCTCTTTGGAGTGTGGGATTTTTTATTTCCCTATTTCCGATTATAAATTAAAGTGAGGAAGAAAAGATGAGAGAAAAACTTGAGGCTATTCGTGCTCGTGCACAAGCCGAACTCAGCACCTTTACTGAGCAGAGCCAACTCGAAGAATTCAGAGTTCAGGTGCTTGGTAAAAAAGGTGAACTTACATCTATGCTTAAAATGATGGGTTCACTTTCAGCAGAAGAAAGACCAATTATGGGTCAGATTGTCAACGAGGTTCGTGCCTTTGTTGAACAGAAAATTGCAGAAAAAAGTCAGGAACTCAAAGACCTTGAACTTAAAAAGGAAATCGAAAGCACACCAGTTTTCGACATTTCTGTTCCTGCTAATTTAACTCGTGGTTCATACCACCCAATTACACTTGTTCAGCGTCAATGCGAAAGCGTTTTCCGTTCAATGGGCTTTAATATTGAAGATTACAGCGAAATCGTTACTGACTATGAGTGCTTTGAGGCACTTAACATTCCAAAGGACCACCCTGCTCGTGACATGCAGGACACATACTATTTGGATAATGGTCAGTTGCTTAAATCTCACACATCAGCCGCACAGAATGCTATTTATAAAAAGTATAAGGATGCACTCATTAACGACGGTATGCCGATTAAGGCTATTTTCCCGGGTCGTTGCTTCAGAAACGAGGCTACTGATGCTTGTCACGAAAACACATTCTTCCAGATGGAAGGTGTTATGGTTGACAAGGACATTTCAATTTCAAACCTTATTTACTTTATGAAAACAATGCTTTCAGAGGTTTTCCGTAAGGACATTAAAGTTCGTCTTCGTCCAGGTTTCTTCCCATTCGTTGAACCTGGTTTTGAACTTGATATTTCCTGCCTTATCTGTGGTGGTGAGGGTTGTCCTTCATGTAAACACAGTGGTTGGCTTGAACTTTGCCCATGTGGTATGATTCACCCTGAAGTGCTTAAAGCGGGTGGAATTGACCCTGAAGAATACACAGGTTTCGCATTCGGACTTGGTCTTACTCGTCTTGCAATGATGAAATACGGTGTTAAAGATATCCGTGATTTGAACAGTGGTAGTCTTAAAACTCTCACACAGTTCACAGACGACGAAGATTAAGGAAGGAGGAGTAAATTATGTTTTTATCAATGAACTGGATTAGCGATTTCGTTGACCTTTCAGGTCTTGACAAAATGGACTTAATCCGTAAATTTTCACTTTCAACTGCAGAAGTTGAGAACGAAATTTTCTTTAAAGGTAGCGATTTCAGCGGTATCGTAGTTGCTGAAATCAAAGATATTCAGGACCATCCGAAATCAGAAAAGCTCCACCTTCTCAAGGTAGATATCGGTGCTGAGGAATTAGTTGATGTTGTTTGTGGTGCGCCAAACGTAAGACTTGGAATGAAAACTGCCTTCGCAAAGGTTGGTGCTAAACTTGGTGAAATCGAAATTGCTCCAAGACCACTTGCAGGATATATGTCAAACGGTATGTGCTGTTCTGAAAAGGAAATCGGCATTTCTGACGACAATTCAGGTATTATGGACATTCTTGATGATGTAAAGAATGGTACTGACCTTAAAGACCTTTACGAAATTGACGACATCGTTTTTGAGGTTGACAATAAATCTCTTACAAACCGTCCTGACCTTTGGGGTCACTATGGTATTGCTCGTGAATTTGCTTCCCTTGCAGGTCGCCCATTAAAGCCATTACCACAGGTTGACCTTACACAATACGATAATCTTCCAAGGGTTGACCTTAAAATTGAGGATAACCTTTGCCAGAGATATTCCTGCTTACAGGTTGCAAACATCACAAAAAATGTTAGCCCTGTTAATATGAGAATCCGTCTTTTCTACTGCGGTATGCGTGGAATTAACCTTCTTGCTGACCTTACAAACTACTTGATGCTTGAAATGGGTCAGCCAATGCACGCTTTTGACTCAAGAAAAGTTGAAAAAATCAGAATTAAGAGATTCCCAGAGTCTTTCACATTCCAGACACTTGACGGAATTGACAGAAACATTGACGAAAATACTCTTATGATTTGCAACGACAACACTCCTGTTGCTATTGCAGGTATTATGGGTGGACTTGACTCTGAAATCGTAGAGGATACAACAACCCTTACACTTGAGTCCGCAACTTTCAACGCTGCATCAATCCGTAAGTCAACTGTTCGTCTTGCTCATCGTACAGATGCTTCAAACCGTTACGAAAAGTGCCTTGACCCTGAAATGACAGTTCCTGCTATTGCAAGATTTGTTAATCTTCTTCTTAGCATTGACCCTGATGCTAAAGTTGTTTCTGCACTTACAGACGAATACGCATTCAGGTATCCGACTGTTACACTCAGCTTTGACAAGGCATTCATTGACAAGTACACAGGTATAGAAATCGCAAACGATACTATTGTAAATACTCTTAATTCCCTTGGTTTTAAGGCTTCAAACGATGGTGACAATTTCACAGTAGAAGTACCAAGCTGGAGAGCAACAAAGGACGTTACTATTAAGGCAGACATTGTTGAGGAAATCACAAGAATTTACGGTTACGATAATTTTGACATTCACACAGCAGCTGCTCCCCTCTACCCTGTTCGTGCAAAGGCAGAAAAGACAGTTGAGGACAGAATTAAGGATATGCTTGTTCATCGCTACTCACTTCACGAACTCCATTCTTATGTATGGCAATATTATGATGAATACAAGGCACTCGGTATGGAAATCGAGGATAATATCAAATTGGCAGGTGCTACAAATCCTAATATTGAAACTATCCGTAAATCAATTATTCCAACTCAACTTTGTCAGGTTAAGACAAACACAAATTTCTCAACAGATTTTGGTGTGTTTGAAATCGGCAGAACTGTTGACGGACTTAAAGACGACGGACTTTGCAACGAAAGAAAGAAACTCTGCGTTACACTTTACAGCAAAACAAAGTCTTTGGAAACTCTTTATGTTGAACTTGCAACAATGCTTTCAGTTATTACTGACAACATCAAACACAAGGCTTTAACATTCGTTCCAATGGAAGCAAAACTTAATTATGAACATCCAAGAAACCTTAACGAAATCTCTTGTGATGGCGTAGTTCTTGGTAAAATCGGTGTTGTTCACCCAACAGTTAGTAAGAAAATTGACAAGAAGGCTTCAATCGTGTTTGCTGAAATTGATGTACCTGCTTTTACTGAAATTACTGACGCAGGTATCCACTACCAGGAGCCTTCTCGTTTCCCTGAAATGGAAATTGACCTTTCATTTGTAAGTGAAACATTTGCTCCAATTGGTAAGGCTATCAAAGAAGCTGATTGCTCACTTATCAAGGATGTCTCTGTTGTTGACACATATCGTGACGAAAACGGCAAGAGCATTACTACAAGAATGACATTCTCACATCCGGAAAGAACTCTCACAACTGAAGAAGTTATGGAAGTTGCAAACGGCATTATTGATGCACTTGCAAAAGACGGAATTGCACTTAAATCTTAAAAAACTCCCTTCGGGGAGTTTTTTAATGAATTCGCAGAATTCAATCCATGGGGCAAAGCGAGAAATCATGGCAATAGCCAATTCATGCGAAGCAAATCATTGTTACAATGAATTGCAAACCAGTTTGCATGAATTGATTTCATCATGAATTGCATCTTTGTTGCATGATTTGCACCTTACAGTGCATTTTTTAAAAAATCCCTATTGTAATTTAACTTTTTTAAGTATATAATATATTTAATTATTATCAGGAGGTGGCGAAATGCTTGACCCTAACAAGACAATACAATTTTCCTTAAAGGATGAGCGCGAGGAAACCACTCGTCAGATTCTTGTGACTGTTTATGATGCATTGGTTGAAAAGGGCTACAACCCCATTAACCAGATTGTAGGTTACATTCTCTCTGAGGACCCCACTTACATTACCACTCATAACAATGCAAGAAGCCTTATTCGTCGCCTTGACAGAGATGAACTTTTACAGGACCTTGTGAAAGATTATCTTAAAAACTCTAAAAAATAATTGAGGTGTTTCTATGGCAGAAAATAATAAATTCCTCACTTACAAAGGTAAACCATTAGTCAGAAACGGCAACACAATTTATTATGGTTTCCCCAACGAAAAATACGTTATTATGATGCAGATTCTTGCAACAAAACCCGTTGACGATGTTGAGGTTGCTTCAAAGGTTTCAATTCAGTTGCTTAATACTGACCCTGATGTCAGCCCTCGTGAGAGAATTGTAAAGTCAAGCGAGAAAAAAGGCCTTTATGCTGCTTTAGATATTGCAGAAGTTTGGCTTAGCCGAGCATTGGCTGAATAATTAAAAACAAACGGAACGGCGGATGGGAAATCTGCCGTTTTCTGTTTTCAGGTGAGAAGGAGAATTATTATGTTTCACAAAATGATTATCGCAGGACACGAAAGGTTTTTACCTCTTTGTCCTTTAAACGACGAACTTATGATTGCAGGTTTTGTAATTTTTGGTGACCCCGAACTTACAACTGCTTGTGCAGAAGAATTACTAAAAAAAGCCCCTGACTATGACTACATAATCACAGCTGAGGCAAAGGGTATCCCACTTGCTCACGAAATGGCAAGACTACAAGGAAATCAAAAATATTTTGTGGCTCGCAAAAAACCGAAGCTTTATATGACAGGGGTTTTCGAGTCAACTGTTAATTCAATCACAACAGAGGGTGAACAGAAACTCTACCTCGATATGGCTGATGCAGAGTTAATGAAAGGTAAGAGAATTTTAATTGTTGATGATGTGGTTTCTCTTGGTCAGTCATTGGCAGCAGTTGAAAAACTCGTTAACGATGCAGGTGGAATTATTTGCGGAAAAATGTTCATTTTAGCAGAAGGTGATGCAGCAAAACGCGACGACATTATCTTCCTCGAAGAATTACCGTTGTTTACAAAAGACGGGGCAACACTTTAACTTTGGGTGATTTTCATTGAAAGAGAAAATTCGAAACTATTTTAAACGACTTGTAACAATTCCTAAAAAATGGGAACTTGTTTTTTGGTGGGTCTTAAGAGTATTGATGCTTATTGCGATGATTGACTCAGCATTTGGGTTGGGTATTGTAAGGAATAAGCCTGATATTCAGCAAGTACTTCAAACCGGAGCAAACCTTGCCGCTATGTTCATTTGGGAAATTGGTCAACTTTTTTCACGCAAAAGATGGCCGCGATATGTTCCCACATACATCCAGACCATATTAGCACCACTTGTCTGGGGTGCATCCTTTGGCGGTGCTTATCTTAATTGGTATTACAGCATAAACTTGTGGGACATTATTCTACATACCGTTTTAGGTGGTTTTGCGGTAATTATGGGATATGAACTTGTAACTTGTATTCAGAAGCGTGATAGGAAATATGTTCATATTAATATTGCCGTTTTATGCGCTTTGGGTGTATCTTTTATCGGATGCACAGGTTGGGAAGTTTTTGAATTTACATTCGACCAGATTGCAGGTGGCGATTCACAGCATTGGTCAAAAGCCTTAGCTGAAGAAGCAGCAATTCTTTACAACAACCCACATCTTGCAAATCCTAATATTATTCCTGAACTTGACCCAATGAGATATGCGGTTATTGACACTATGGAAGACACTTTATGCAATGTAATCGGAGGATTACTAGTGTATATAGGGCTTCGTATTAAGCCTTATAACCATATAGGCAGAAACGATGTTAATAAATTAGCAGAAAAAAAAGATAAAATTTCAATTTCGTAATATGTTAAAGGCTGGTGGAGAATGAAACTGTATGTAAAACAAAAAGTGTTTTCTTGGGTTGATAAATTTTCAATCTATGACTATCTTGGAAATGAGTTATATAGTGGTAAGGGAAAATTCTTCACCATCAGCAAAAAACTTGACATCTATGATAGTAACAACAACCACAAAGCTCATATTCACAAAAAGGTGTTCTCATTTTTGCCACGTTATTTCATAGAAATCAATGGTGAAGAAGTGGCTCAGGTCGTAAAAAAGATTACACTTTTCAAGAAAAAATTCACCATTTCGGGTCTTGACTGGGAAGTTGAAGGTGATTTTCTTGACCACGAATATGAGATATACCACAATGGTGATATTATTGCAATGATTTCAAAAGAGTGGTTTGCGTTTGGTGATGCTTATTCCGTGGATATAGCCGACGACCTTGACCCTGTGCCGATTTTATCTGTGGTGTTGATTATTGATTCCGTTCTTGGATATTCACATAATAGAGCAAGTGTTAGTGTTACAATTGGACAATGAAAAAAGAGAGTGAATTCACTCTCTTTTTTGTTGTAAATTTGAATTTGTCGGGATGAATATGAATTGGCTTCCCCTCAAGGGGAAACCAAAAGAGACAAACCCCAATTTATCTAACCAACTTTTATAATCAGTTCATCATTCTCAATTGAACAGATATAAGTTTTATTCTTTTCTATTGTTTTATCAAGGATTTTTTCAGAGAGTACATCTTCAATTTTGGTTTGAATTGCCCTCTTTAAAGGTCTTGCACCGTAGATTTTGTCATAGCCTGCTTTGGAAATATAATCAACTACACTATCGTCAAAGGCTATGCCGATTTCAAGGGTTGCCATTCGGCTCTCCAGACCCTTTAAAAGGCGTTTTGCAATTTCTTTGATATCATCCTCATTTAGCCTTGAGAAGACGATTATATCGTCAATTCTATTGAGAAATTCAGGTCTAAAAGTATTCTTGAGTTCACCCATAACAGCCTCTTTAATTTTTTCTTCGGAGTGGCTGTTTTCATTTGCAGTAAAGCCGAATGTAGCTTTTTCCTCGTTAATGAGTCTTGCACCAACATTGGATGTCATTATAATTACTGCGTTTTTAAAGTCAACTTTTCTGCCTTGGGAGTCTGTTAAAATACCGTCATCAAGAATTTGCAAAAGTGTGTTGAAAACATCGGGATGAGCCTTTTCAATCTCGTCAAAAAGCACTACGGAATATGGCTTTCTGCGTATTTTTTCCGTGAGTTGACCACCCTCGTCGAAGCCAACATATCCCGGAGGTGAACCAATGAGTTTAGAAACTGTATGTTTTTCCATAAACTCACTCATATCAAGGCGAATCATAGCATTCTCATCACCAAACATACTCTCGGCAAGGGCCTTAGTAAGTTCAGTTTTACCAACACCCGTAGGACCACAGAAAATGAATGAGCCAATTGGTCGTTTTGGATCTTTCAGCCCCGCTCTACCCCTACGGATTGCCTTTGCGATGGCTGTAACTGCTGTGTCCTGACCAACAATTCTCTTGTGGAGTTCATCTTCCATTCGGAGTAGTCTTTGACTTTCTTCTTCTGTCATTTGCCTTACAGGTACTCCCGTCCAACCTGACACAATTTCAGCAATTTCAGTTTCTGTAACTTGTTTTTCTTGTGTTTTTTCTTCATTCTGCCACTTGGCTTTTTCGGAATTATACTTCTGTGTCAGTTCTTTTTCTTCGTCACGAAGTTTGGCTGCTCTTTCAAAATCTTGCTGATTAACTGCCATCTCTTTTTCTGCACAGAGAGTGGCAATTTTATTCTCTATTTCCTTGATTTCGTCAGGTGGTGTAAGAGATTTTAATCTTACCTTTGAACAAGCCTCATCAATTAAGTCAATTGCTTTGTCGGGCAAGAATCTATCACCGATATATCTGTGGGATAGAATTACAGCAGATTTAACTGCTTCGTCGGTGATTTTAACCTTGTGGTGTGCTTCGTATTTGTCACGGATACCCTTTAAAATCTCAATGGTATCTTCTGGAGTTGGCTCACCAACGGTAATTGGCTGAAATCTTCGTTCAAGGGCAGCATCTTTTTCGATATTTTTGCGATATTCGTCAATGGTTGTAGCACCGATTAACTGCAACTCTCCGCGAGCAAGTGAGGGTTTTAAAATATTAGCTGCATCAACAGCACCCTCGGCACTACCTGCGCCCATAATTGTATGAACTTCATCAATAAAAAGGATAATGTCCGTTGAATTCTTAACCTCGTCAATAATGCCTTTAATTCTTTCTTCAAAGTCACCACGATATTTTGTGCCTGCCACCATACCTGTTAAGTCAAGGGAAAGAAGTCGTTTATCCTTTAAAAGTTCTGGGACACTCCCCTTTGCAATTTTTAGGGCTAAGCCCTCGGCAATTGCAGTTTTACCAACACCGGGCTCACCGATTAAGCAAGGGTTATTTTTACTGCGACGACTCAAAATCTGAATAACTCGCTCAATTTCCTTTTCTCTGCCGATTACAGGGTCAATCTTGTTTTCTTTTGCAAGAGCAGTTAAATCTCGTGAGTATTTTTCAAGTTGTGAGTTGCTATTTTTCTGCTGACCGAATGGTTTTGACTGTTGAGCCTTGGGGTTTACAGCCAATTCTCTTATAAGATTTTGGATATTCACACCTAATCGGGTCAGAAGTTGACAACCGTAACCATTCCCCTCACGACAGATGGAAATGAGGATGTGTTCCGTCCCTGCAAGAGCTTGATTTGTTGAAACTGCAAGATATAACGCAGTTTCGATTATGTGTTTACTCCGTGGAGTAAAATCCGACGGAGTGAGTTCCGTGGGAATTCCTGCACCTACAGTTTCACGGATAATGTCATAGACTTTTTTCCCTGTTACACCCTTGGAAAGTAAAAGTTTTCCTGCAACGGAATCGGCAGACTCCAAAAGTCCTAAAAGAAGATGCTCACTGCCGATATATGTGTGTCCTAAATCTTCGGCACATTCCACAGCCTTGTTAAGTGCCATATTTGCCTTTTCACTAAAACCTGTAAAGTTGTACATAATATCACCTCAATAAAGTGTAAAGTTGAAAATGTTTTCCACTAAAAAAACGGTAGTTCTTTTCAAAACCACCGTTTTACTTTTAACTCAATCTGTTTCGCACTTTTGTTGCTCTTATGGTATCACGTTCTTTTTCGTCTAATTTTTGTTGTGCTAAAACGTTGATACTTGCAGGTTGCATTGAAATCATCAGTTCATTTAAGGTTTCAATGGGTACACTGATTTTACCTGCCACAGAGCCTAAACGTACCAATGAAAGATTATCCATAAGTTCCTTTGTTGAGAGAAGTCTTGCCCATTTTAGAGTTCCGTAAGCACGGTAAATGGCATCTTCTGTATCAATGGATTTTAAGAGTTCTTCCCTTGCTGCGCGTTCACTTGCACAGAGTTGTAATGTGATGGCCTTTAAGTTTTTAATTGCAAATTCTTCGGAAATACCGAGAGTAATCTGGTTAGAAAGTTGATACATATCCCCTACTGCTTTGGTTCCCTCGCCAAAAGCACCACGGAATGTAAGACCTAATTTTGAAATTGTGTTAATGAGTTTGTGAATTTGCCCGTTCATTGTAAGTGCAGGAAGATGGAGCATTACAGATGCTCTCATGCCTGTTCCCAAATTAGTTGGGCATTGGGTTAGGTAACCAATTCTATCGTCAAAGGCGTACTCTAATTTATTACCAAGTAAATCGTCGATTTCGTCGGCAACAGAGTAAGCTTCGTCAAGAGCAAAGCCTGATTTCATTATCTGTATTCTAATATGGTCTTCCTCGTTGAGCATTATACAAACATCTTCGTCCTTTGAAATTAACAATGCTCTACCATCCGCATCGGATGCGAATTCGGGACTGATGATGTGCCTTTCTGCCATGGATGCAGCCTCAAAACGAGCAAGGGACTTCATCTCCACAAAACGAAGGTCAAATTTATTATCTGCCTCAACTGCATCCTTAATTATATTATTAAGTGCCGTCCTGCTTTTAGTATTCAATTTATTGGGGAATGGATATTCATTCAAATTTCTCGCAAGTCGAATACGGGTGCTTACAACAATGTCACTCTGCTCACCAACGCCTAAATACCATCTGTTACTCATTTCTGCCCCTCCTTTAACTCGTTGATTTTATCTCGTAATTGTGCTGCTTTTTCAAAATTCTGTTCATCAATTGCAATTCTTAATTGTTCTTCCAAATCTTCAATTGGATTTACATTTGTCACTTCCGCCTTGATTATTGTTGGGTTTTTGCCCTCGTGACGGGTTTTTCCGTGAATTCTTTGAAGCGACGGAAGAAGTTTGTCATAAAAAGTCGTATAACAATCGGCACAACCGATTTTTCCACTATTTACAATATCGTTAAAGGTATTTCCGCACTTTTCACAACGGATTGTTCTTGAACTTATTGCACTCACCTGTGGCTCACCAAAGAAAGAGCCTAACAAATCTCCGAAAGTATTACCGAAGCCACCGAAAACATCGTTATAACCGAGAGCTTTTGCACAATCCGAGCAAAGGTGTGCCTCTGCACTCTCACCATTTACTATTCTTTTAACATGAGTTGTTGCCTCATATTTTCCACAATTCTGACAAAGCATAAAATTCCTCCTTACATTATATTAAGTATCATTTGTTTAAAAATTGATGCACGGAGAATGTCACCATACTCCCTTGGAATATCACGATAGGCATTTCCCGTTAAGGCTGACAAAAATATTTTTACCGTTTTTTCATCCATAATATCTCTGTCATACATATTTTCAAGGTGTGCACGACAGGTGTTTTCACTTAAAGCCTGACCGATTGAGTTAATCAGGTGCATTTTGAGAGAATCCCTGTCGTAGGTTGCCCTTGTAATCTTGATGTATCCCCCACCACCGCGACGACTCTCTACAATGTATCCGTGTTCGGGTGTGAATCGGGATGAAATAACATAATTTATCTGACTTGGCACACAACCGATTTTCTGTGCCAACTCGTTTCGCTGGATTTCCGTGTAACCGTCATCTTCAAGCATATCAGAAATCATACTTGCGATTATATTACTTATGTTCAAATTAAGCCCTCCTCGAATTTTGACTTTGACTTTCTTTGACCTTTCATTTATTATTATAACCATTATTTTAGGTTTGTCAATAGGAAAGGTCAAAAAAGGTCAAATTTTATTTATCAATTGATAACTTTATGCCCCCAACGACAAATTAATCCACAATCTTCAAATGTTTCAATTGCAAATTATAGAATTATATGTTATACTTATTCTCCCACATTCTCAAAAACAGTAAAGGAGGGAAAGATATGTTCCGTATTTCACCAAAGGTTTATTCCTCAATGTTTTCTTTACCAACGGAAATTGCAGACCATGGACTTAAATTTGCAAGTGGTGAACAACTAAAGGTAATCATCGCAATTTTCAGAAACCCTGAAATTACAGAAGAAGAAATTACAAAAATCACAAATCTTTCTCTCGGCACAGTCAATGAATGTGTTGAATATTGGGTAGCTAACGGAATTTTAAAGGATTCGCAACCTGAAAAGATAGTTAAAACTGAAAGTCAGGTGCAAAAGACTGAAAAAGTACAGATGCCATTACCCGAAATTCAATTTACAAACCCAACCCAGGCAGAGATTGAAAAAATTCTCAAGAAAAACGGTTCAATGAAACGCCTTTTCAACGAGGCACAGGAGATTTTGGGCAAAACTCTTGGATACAGTATGCAATGCACAATTTTCTCCGTTGTTAACCGCTACGGAATTAAGCCCGATGTGGCAAACTGCCTTTTATACTTTGCAAAAAGCATTGACAACACAAGTCAGAATGATATTCTCAAAATCGCAAAATATTGGGCAGAAAACGGCATAACTGACCTTAAAACTGCGGACGATTACATACAAGAAACTGAAAAAGCACTTGGGGTTTTCAAGGAATTGGCAATCCGCACAAATAACGATACATCCGCCCCTACCTTTGCCGTTATAGAGGTCTTTTGCGAATGGCTTCGCTGGGGTTACACTATCGACGAAATCGAAAAAGCCTTTACAATTATGAAGGCAGAAAAGCAGACGGGCAGACTTATCTGGAATAATGTTTCCCATATGAACGGAACAATCAAGAATTGGCGTAAGCAAGGTATGCAGAGCCTTCCGGAAATTGAGAAAGGCACAAAGAAATTCCAGAGTAAATCACAGAAGAAAAATATAGAAAAAGAAACATCCTTTGATGTAGAAAAAGCCGAGGCAAATGCAAAAACGAACAGAAAAGATTTCGGTACAAAGAAAAATAAAAAGAGAAACAGGGGTGCATAGAAGTGGCATATTCAAAAGAACTTTATGAAAAAGCGTTGAATGAGATTAAAAGAAGAAAAACAAATGCCGAACACACTGCACAGACTCGCAGAAACGAATTGAATATGAAATACCCCGAGTTTCAGTATATTGAGTCCCAACTTGCAAAAACAGGTATGGAAATTGTAGGAGTTTTCGGAAGCAAAGATAATGTGCAAGAACGACTTGCTGAAATAAGAGCTAAGAACACAACTCTCCGTAATGAACGCAAAAACTTATTGAGAACACTTGGTCTTCCTGAGGATTATCTCGATGTTAAATACACCTGCGAAAAATGTCAGGACACTGGGTATATTGAGGAAAGGGATGACGAGAGAGGCGTGTCCTACGGTACAAAATACTGCACATGTCATCAGGAATTGCTTAAGAAATACGCAAGTGAAAAAATGGCAAAATCAACACCTCTTGAGCTTTCAACCTTTGAAGATTTTGATGTGAATTACTATTCAAAAACATTAAAGAATGGTGAATCACCATATGAGGAAATGAAAGATGTTTTCAACAGTTGTAAACAATACGCTGAGAATTTTGATTTTAACTCGCCAAGCCTTTATTTCTATGGCAGAACAGGTCTTGGTAAAACTCATTTATCCCTTGCAATTGCAAATGAGGTTGTGAAAAGTGGTTACAATGTTGTTTATGGTTCGGTAATCACCTTTCTTAACAAACTGGAAAGAGAAAAATTCGGCAGAGTGGAATCTTACGAAACAGAGGACATTTTAGTTGGTGCAGATTTACTCATTTTAGATGACCTTGGTGCAGAATTTACAACGCCGTTTACAACAAGTGCAATTTATAGCATTATAAACAGCAGAATAGCCCGCGGTGTTCCTACAATAATCAGTTCAAATCTTGATTTGAAGGAACTTAAACAGCGATATCCTGAAAGTGTAGCATCACGAATAATCGGCACATATGCTCCAATCCCATTTATCGGTGATGATATCAGACAAATTATGAGTGAAGAATAAGCAGGACCTCGACTAAGTCGGAGGTCCTGACTTGAATTGGCAAACACAACATAAGAAAGGAACTTTTTATGAAAACCAAAAAGCTCATATTAAACATCTCATTTTCAGGTATGTTTTTAGCTTTGGCTTATGTAATGCCTTTCCTTACAGGACAAATCCCTGAAATCGGTAAAATGCTTTGTCCGATGCATATTCCTGTTCTTCTTTGTGGATTTATATGTGGTGCTCCTTACGGACTTATTGTTGGTGCTATTGCTCCAATTCTCCGTTCAACCACACTTGGTATGCCACTACTTTTCCCAAATGCAACTGCTATGGCTTTTGAACTTGCAGTTTACGGACTTATGGCAGGACTTCTCTACAAAGCATTACCAAAGAAAAAAATCAATATCTATGTTTCCCTTGTAGGTGCAATGGTAGTTGGTCGCATTATTTGGGGACTTACAATGTTTTTCATTTTGGGCTTTGATTTTTCAAAGTTTGGTCTTTCAGCATTTTGGACAGGTGCAGTTGTAAATGCAATTCCAGGAATTATCGTACAGATTATTCTCATCCCTATTGTTGTAATGCTTTTGGAAAAAGCAAAACTCCTATCAGATAAGAATTAAATAAACCACAAAAGCGACAGTGTAAAAACTGTCGCTTTTGCTTTGTGAGTATATATAATTGTAGCAAATCCTTAATAGTGATTATCACCACAGTCGCAAAGGGCATTCATACCAAGAATTTTGTTGAAGAAATTAATAATATCCCAAATAAATCCAACAAATCCTTCTTTGTGACACATATGGTCACAATCATTTATAGGTTCAGTATCAATAATTCTTATTCTTCCGTCACCATCCGGATTACCATATTGTTCAGCCGTAATTTTGCCGTTAAGAGTTTCCGTGAAATACTTTATAAGCATTTCAGAATCGCAAGGTAATCCTTCCTGTTGAACAACTCTTGCGCCATCAAGCATTGTGAGTCCATCGCCACCCTGAAGAAGCACATAAGTACTACCTGCTAATGTATATTTCTTATCAAGTTTGATAGGTTCATCGCCTATTTGAACGTTCTGAATTCGGCGTTCCTTTGTATTGTCGACCTCAATAAAATTATCGAGTTGGTCAGTAATAATGGGTGATTCTCTGTAAGTGTGGATTTCAAATGTCATACCTGAAACTTGGAAGAAACTACCGAGAACCTCGGGGCATTTACGAGCACCGTGTTCAAGTATATCAATAATCTGTTGCCCTGTAACCTCAAGAACACACATTTCGTTGTTGAATGCATTCACATCCATAAGATTCTTTCTTGATACGACTCCGACTTCTATCTCTGCACGGATACCGCCACCATTTGCTATTGCAACATCTGCACCTGTCACTGCACGGTAAGCATCAGCAACAAAATCGCCTGCATTTGTTTCTCTCTTCCTTATAGCCCTAGTTCCGTCAGACTCATAGATAATGAGTTTTGCTTCAGATGTGCCGATATCCTCATAAAGATATGCTATGTCTTTGTTGTAACCGTCAACCTTTTTCTTAACGGTATCGTAAGCTGATTTTGCATC
Source organism: uncultured Clostridia bacterium (assembly GCA_937898625.1). Taxonomy (GTDB): domain Bacteria; phylum Bacillota; class Clostridia; order Oscillospirales; family Acutalibacteraceae; genus Fimenecus. The sequence goes on from CALEJF010000019.1 coordinate 40,715, forward strand.
TGCTGACATTGTTTCAATATCGACCTCGTCAGGATTTATGAGTTCAAATTCAGCACCACTGTCAGTGATTGTCATCATACCGATGTTTTGGAATTTTGTACCTGTTGATGTAAGAATAACATCTTCGTTATCCTTGTTTTTGTAAATATTACCTTGGTTTGTTTCATGAGAATGTGCATCAATAAAATAGTCAATTCCGTCTGTATTTGCAATAATATCGGTGGATTTCCAGCCATCCATCGAACCAATAATACCTACATGACCTATCGCAACAACACAATCTGCACCATCGTTAATGGCATTATCAACACTTTCTTGGATATTCTCGTAAAGGTCTTCATTTTTTAAACCACCGGGATAAGCAGGAAAGCCGTAAATAAAATTGCCACTTTCATCCTTAAAGTATTCCGGAGTTGATGAGGTAACTGTTTCCGGAGTTGAGATACCCACAAAAGCAATCTGATAACTACCGAAATCTTCAATTATATAGGGAACTAACACAGGTGAAACTGTTGTGAGATTATAGAAATTAGAACTTATATAATCATATTCAGCTTTATTCTGTGCAAGGTCAAGAAAAACTTCCATACCATAATCAAATTCGTGGTTACCGGGTACAGCATAGTCATATCCAACTGCATTCATAATGTCAACCACAGCTTCTCCTTTGGTCATTGAACCGATAACCCCACCCTGAATAGCATCACCTGCATCAACGGTTATGACGGTTTTACCCTGTGAGATTAAATCTGCTCTGTAAGCAGCAAGAACTGCATAATCATCAATTGCACAATGAACATCATTTGTGTAGAGTATTACAACTTCCTGCCCCGCCCCTGTAACAACCAATGGCAAAGCAGAGATTATCATTATAATTGATAAAATTATTGATAATAATTTTTTCATAATTTACTCCTGTTTTATATATAAATTTTGCTTAATAATGTGCTACACCACATTCACAAGTTCGGTTTATACCAAAGATTTTGGAGAAGAAAAGTTTGATTTTCCAAAAGCAACCTGCAATTCCGTCTTTGTGACAATTGTGGTCACAATTATTATATTTATATATTCTTTCAGAAAGAGAATCGATTTCTACATTAAGTGCAGCAATTTCATCTGCAATTTCAGCCATTGATTCGGGATTTGTTGCTTTGATTTCCTGAAGTTCTGTCTTGATAGCGGCAATTTCATCTTCAAATTGATTATCAACATCTTTCTCTTCAAGTTCCGCTATTTTAGTTTCAACTTCAGTATAATCGGGCTTAATAAATGTGCCATCTGCTATACCTGCTTCAAGGTCGTTACACAAATTGTTAAAGCCTTCTTCAAGACCGTCAAGAATGTACTGTTCTTCTTCAGTATAGTTATTTCTGAGCCACATACCATCTAAGTACTCATCAACCATCTCATTCATTTTTTCGTACATGTAATCTTTCGCAACATCATTTAAATCATTGTTAGCAACGATTTCATCATAGCGATGTTTTGCTTCATGATATCCACTATAATCAGCTTTTTTCAATCCGCAGACACATTCATCCCCTCCATCAAAGCTATGCTGGTGTGCATCGGCTTTAAGCTCAAAATGCTGTTTATTGATTACGGTTGACGCATCGTCACTCTCTGTTGCAAAGGATACTACTCCTAAGCAAAAGAACATCGTCAAAACTAATAAAATACTTAATGTTTTCTTCATATCATTTCCCCCATTTAAACTGATTCTTCTTTATTTAAAAGTTTTTTAAAGCCCTCAATTACAACACATATACCAAGCAAAATAATTAATGTTGCAAATACAAGTTGCAAAACATCACCAAATACATCTATAGATGTTGATGTTATGAGTAATGTCGCTTTTTTATAGATTGTCATTCCAAGGGCTGAAAAGGTTACTGCAAGCATAACCCCAAGTGGAATGTACATAAACCAACGAACTTTCTTTGTGCGTTTAAGAAATACTGCACAAGCAAGGAAAGCGAATACTGATAAAAGTTGGTTTGACGCGCCGAAAAGTGCCCATATATTTTTGTAACCTACAAGTGTCAAGCCGTATGCCAACACAAGAGTTATAATTGTTGCGAAGTATTTGTTTGTAAGTAATTTTCTGACTTTTCCCATATTCTCATCAGTTATTGAATCGTCAAGGAAAAATTCCTGAAATGAAAGTCTGCCAACTCTTGCCACAGAGTCAAGTGAGGTAAGTGCAAATGCTGAAATCGAAAGAGTGATTAGCGTATAAACTATGTCCGAAGGAAGTCCGAGTGTTGTTAAAAAGCCTGCCACTGCACCCGCAAAAACCTGTGCCGGTGTGTTCCAACCCTGTGCTGCGGCTTCTCCGTTTGCAAATGATGCAACTGCAATAAGAGCAATTACAGCCAACATACTTTCAAGTAACATTGAGCCGAAAGATACGGGTAACATATCTTTTTCATTTTTTATCTGTTTGGATGCTGTGCCTGATGAAACAAGTGAATGAAATCCTGAAACAGCACCGCATGCAATTGTTACAAAGAGAATTGGGAAAATATAGTTTCCATCAACCTCAAAACCAACAAATGCAGGTAAATTAATCTGTGGATTCGCTACAAAAACACCGATAACCGCAGCGATTATCATAGCCACAAGGAGATAACTATTGAGATAATCTCTTGGCTGAAGAAGAATCCACACAGGCACAACCGATGCAACAAAAATATAAATAAATACAAATATGTGCCACACATCAAGAGATAAGAATATAGGAAGTTTAAGACCAATAACGATTGAAATAATCAATATTACGATTGCAATGATTGTATTAATTACTGTGGGGAATTTTGTGTACTTTAAAATAAGACCAAGAACCATGGCGAAGACGATAAACATCATCGATGTTGTTGCAACTGCACCATTGGCTGTTATGTTAGCACTTTTAACCCCTTCGGTCACAGTAAATCCCATAAAAGTACCTGCAACAATGTCTGCAAAGGCTGCAACAACAAGGATGCAGAAAAGCCAACAGAAAAGCAGAAACATTTTTTTGCCTGTTTTACCAATGTATTTTTCGATTATGTAGCCAATACTTCTGCCTTTATTTCTGACAGATGCGTACATTGCTGCGAAATCCTGTACTGCACCAAAAAATACGCCACCAATTAAGACCCATAATAGTACGGGCACCCAACCGAACATTGCCGCCTGAATAGGTCCGTTAATTGGTCCTGCACCTGCAATAGACGCAAATTGATGACCAAAAACAACACTTTTGGGCGCCGGTTCATAGTCAACTCCGTCGCGCTGTTCATAAGCAGGAGTTTTTCTTTTAGGGTCAACACCCCATTTTTTTGCAATCCACCTACCGTATAAAATGTATGCCAAAAGCAACACAGCAAGTGAGATAATCATTATTGTTATACCGTTCATTTGGCTACCCCCTATGGTTCAATTATGTTTATTCCGTATATTTCTTCAACACCTGTAAATTTTTTGGAAGAATATGTTGTTGTATTTGAAATACTGTCAGTGGTTATTTTAAGTCCCATTGCACCAATATCACGATTTATAATATTAGAATCTGTAATTTGCTGAAGTGTATAATTGTCAGCACCATTCATATCTTCGATATGCTCAAGACCATCCTGCGTAAACCAGATAACAGCAACAACTACTATGACTATGGCACATATAACTACAAGAATCTTTTTTGTTTTTTCATTAAGCTTCATTTCCTTGTTTCCCCTTATTTTATATTTTCAGAGCATGTACATGTACCTATCAAATCATCGCCATGAGAATAATATTCACATTCCGCACATTCCTTGAATTTGCTCAATTTACCTTTATAGTGCTTACAAGCATCTTGCATTTTTGTTACAAAAGCATGACCACGGTCTGTATATTCCGGTATTTTAATAAAATCAGGATAAATAGGCATTGGCTCAACTGCGGGATTTTCCCTTTCACATTCCTCATAATAACCGTAGTACAGTTTGAATGTATGCCCTTGGATATTCAAAACTTTATAGAGGTCTCCCTCTTTTATTTGTTTCCTTGTTTCCTTAAAAGAAGAATTACCAAACATCTCATTCACCTTTCTTTCTCAATAAAAAATGCTATACCGTTTCATTGACAACAGTATAGCAGAGAATTTATTATTTTTTTATTACCCTAAAAAGCATTTTGGGGTCATATTTTTGAAAGTGATATATATCTTTTATGACATATTTTGGATATGATTTTTATAAGAAGGCGGCAAATTCATCACGACTTACACCTGTTTTTTCGGAAACAATGCGAATTGCTTGCTTAACACCCGATAGGGACATATGAAGTTTTTCGGCAATTTCGCTGTTTTGCATACCAAAAGAAGCAAGTTTTGCAACTTCTCTTTCTCTTTGTGAAAGCGTTGTTATAATTGTTTTTCCACGAACACTTCCACTAAGCTTTGACCACCCTGTATTGTATATTTTATAAAGTGATTTAACCTTATTCCACACATCAGGGTCAAGCCGAGTTAATCGACTTTCTAAAAGAGGATATAAGGTACGGCAATATTCCGCAAGTAATCCATAAAGTTTATCGTTAAGAGATAATGCTATGGCACGGTCTATATGATAAATTGCCTGTTCATCATTTCCAATGGTATTATATACGGTAGCACAAGTCATTCGCAGATAAATTTCTGCAATGAGAGATTTATCTGCCATTGTCTGAGAAATCATAGGCTCAATAGTGGATGGTATCATAGTCAGCAGAGAAAGTCCGTAAACACCTGGCAATTCAATTTGTTTTGTGGCTAAAGCATATCCTACGGCGTATAAATACTTCGCATAATACACCTTTGCTGCAGGGAGAGCATCATCAGGCAAAACCTCAAAACGGCCAATTTTAAACCATTCCGGAAATGTTTCAATATTATAGAGCATACTGTCAACTGCCGTAATTGAAAACGCCATAATATCACGGTCCTTATCTGTTTCTCCTGGTGCTTCTGCAATATGCATCTTGGCTTTTCTCCACATATTAAGGTCACCGTGCCAGATAGCACAAAGTGCTAAAAGCATACCTGCAGAAAGAACAGCATAAAAACCCGAGTGCTTGTTTAATAAATAATTTGCACTTTCATAAACCTTATCAATTTCACCACGGGAATACGCAATTTCTGCAGCAAAAAGAACTTGTGCTTCGTGATTATCAGAAAGTTGCAATATACTTTCGTCTGCGGTACCGGGCGTATTATATAAATCACTCATATAAAGAAAAGGTGTTTTTCTCGGCAGTGGAAGATTTACATTTAATAAATCAAGCATTTCTTTTCTGCCTGCTTTTGTTCTTCCGTCTACCGGCTTATCGGCTTCTTGTGGAATCATCCAATCCCTGCCAAAGCGAAATGCACCCTCAATTTTCCCTTGAGAACAAAGCACCTGAACTCTCCGAGTGGATAAACCCCATTTTTTTGCAACATCTTCAATCTTTAAATAATCCATAATTATACCTCACAATTGGTATTATTCGTTTTACCGATTGATATATTATTCGTTATACCGACATATATTATATCGCCTTTTGGGGAATAATTCAATACATTATTAGATATTTTCAAAAGTGTATCATATATCAAAAAAGGTCGGTTTAACCGACCCTTTATCATTTGAAACTAATTCTTCAATTTTAACATCTATACCGCAAATATTCTTCTTCCCGTCAAAGTTATATATTTTCAAATTCAACATCTCCAAGTCTATTATGTGCTAATAATGCATATTTTTCTTAACTTTAACACATTGAATCAATATAATTGCGTTAAAGATGCTAATTTGTCCTCCACCGGATGCCCGTACCCTATTCGACATTAAAAAAACTCCCCGCAGGGAGTTTTTTTATTTAACCCATTTTGCAACGGCTGTTTCAACGAGTTCAACAACTTTGTCAACGATTGCTTCGTCACCATCCTGCAGGTTGAGGAGTGGTTCTCTTACTCCACCCAGCTGAAGTCCTGCTCTCTTTTTAAGGGCAGCCTTTGCAGTTGCGTACATATTTCCTTTAGTTGAGCACATTGTGTAAATAACTTCGTTGATGTCGTCCTGCAATTTATATGCTTCCTTAACATCACCGGCTTTAATCATATTGTTAAGTGTAACAAAAAGTTCAGGCATAACACCGTATGTTCCACCAATGCCACCTTCAGCACCAATCATACGACCACCGATAAACTGTTCGTCAGGACCGTTGAAAATAACAACTTCACGGTTATTCATTTTTGCCTGGCGACGGAACATCTGAATATCCTGAATTGGCATTGATGAGTTCTTAACACCAATTACTCTTGGATTTTTAAGCATTTCATCAAACAATGGAAGTGTAAGTGCAACACCTGCAAGTTGAGGAATATTGTAGATAACATAATCTGTGTTTGGAGCTGCTGCTGAAATGTCATTCCAGTATTTTGCAATAGCCTTTTCAGGAAGTCTGAAATAAATTGGAGGGATTGTTGCAATAGCATCTACTCCAAGACTTTCAGCGTGTCGAGCAAGTTCGCAACTGTCCTTTGTATTGTTACAAGCAACATGAGCAATAATTGTAATTCTGCCCTTATTTGCCTCCATAACTGCTTCAAGTGTCTTTTTTCTATCGTCAACGCTGTGGTAAATACATTCACCTGATGAACCGCCAACATAAAGACCGTCAACACCTTTTTCGATAAGGAACTCAACTAACGCCTTTGTACCATCAACTGAAATATCGCCGTTTTCATCATAGCAAGCATAGAATGCAGGAATTACTCCCTTATATTTTTCAAGACTCATTTTTATCAACCTCTTTCTTCAATTTCTTTCATCATCTGGTCAAGCATAATAAGACATCTCGGCACATGGAATGGTCCTTTGAATGTTGAACCAATACAAGCAGGAAGTGTAGGATTACCGTCACGACGGAGATAACCGTACCATTCACCACAAGGTGCTACTGCAAAATGGTCCTTTGTATAATTGAACAACTGATTAAAGATTTTAAGATATTTTTCATCATTTGTATCTCTGTAAATCATCAAAGATGCAATAAGTGCCTCATTGTGTGGCCACCAGAGCTTCATATCGTGTTCATAAGCCTCAGGTGGGTTGCCAAGGCAATCAAAGAAATAGAGAATTCCGCCAAAATCCTTGTCCCAGCCTTTTTCAAAAGCCATATCAAAAATCTCAATAGCTTTTTTATGTAATTCCTTGTCACCTGTCTGATTTGCTCTTTCCATAAGGAACCAGCTACATTCAATGTCGTGTCCCGGGTTTACAACTCGTCCTTCTGTAATGTTAAGACGAGGTGTACCGTCAAGAGAAACACTTTCAAGAGTACAACCCAAATCTTTCTTAACATGATATTTAAAAATATCCTCAACACATTCGTCAGCACGCTTATTGTAAAGGTCTGCATTTTCAGGGTCAACACGAAGAAGCACGGATGTAACATTGAGTAAAATCATTGGAATACCAAGTGCACGCCCTGTACGAGTTGCAGGTTCAGTTTTCGGACCTAAACCTGTCGGGTCAGCCATACCATGATTAAGATTCCAATACATATCGTATGCTTTTCTCGCTCTTTCCAAATGTTCTCTCTCACCTGTAATGCCGTAATACTCAGCATTCGCAATACAGTAAAATGCCTCTGAATAGCAATATCTTCTCTGACGAAGTGGCTTACCATCTTCTGTAACTGTAAAATAGAGTCTACCGTCAGCATTTCTGTTTACACAGTAATTTTCAAGGAAATCAAGACAACTCTTTGACGCATCAAGCCATTCCTGCTTTACGCCATAAACATGGCAAAGATATGAAAAAATCCATCCGCATCTTCCCTGCATCCACACGCTTTTGTCAGTTGAAAAAACTTTTCCGTTTTTGTCAAGACAAGTGTAAACACCACCGTGAACTTTATCCATACCATTCTGAAGCCAGAAATCGGCAACACTGTTGAGCTCGTCTAAAACCCATTGTCTTTGCTCTTGAAGGTTCATATTTTTCACCTCATAAAATTAATAAACTACAAAGAAATTGTAGCACATAAAATACGCTTTGTAAAGAAAGAGTAACAAAAATAACCAATTTTTATAGGTGTAATAATTTTTTTGAAAAAGTTAAAATTATTTGTAAAAAGATGTTGACAAAACAAAACTCTTATATTATAATAATCAAGCCGTCAAAACGGCGGCTACATGGCGGCATAGCTTAGTTGGCTAGAGCGTCCGGTTCATACCCGGAAGGTCACAGGTTCAAGTCCCGTTGCCGCTACCAAATATGGCCCGGTGGTCAAGCGGTTAAGACACCGCCCTTTCACGGCGGTAACACGGGTTCGATTCCCGTCCGGGTCACCATAGAGAAGCATCGCAATAGCGGTGCTTTTTCTTTTGTAAATCAGTGTGGCTTTATTATTAAACTTAGTTCTTCGCTTTGCACTCTAAAATCGTGTCGCAGACAGTATTTTTTTCTTTTCCTATCTGCATTTTTTAAAAATTTCTATTGACAAATAAAAAAATATAGTATATACTATCAAGGCTGACAAAAAAGTGCATACTTCGGGGTGTAGCGCAGATGGTAGCGCGCTTGCTTTGGGAGCAAGATGCCGCAGGTTCGACTCCTGTCACTCCGACCAAAATAGCAGTTTCGACTTCTGTCGTGACTGCTATTTTCTTTGTATTTGATATATGGAGTCGAGCGCTGACAGTGGTAGCCGTAGGTTTGACCACAAAAAATATAATGGGTTTTTATATGAGTCATCGGACTTTTTTTATATAAAATGCAGAAAACTATTTCATTTATGAATAATTTGTGTTAAAATTCTGCACGGAGGTAATTTTATGGGAAATGAAAGTAATTCAAACATTATATCAAAAGCAAAAAATCTAATAAATACCGCAAAAACTTATTGGCATACTCCCCCAAAGGGAAATTACATTCCATATAAAGAAGTGGCAAGCCTAAGCGGTGCCGGATTCGGTGTTCACTGGACAACTCTTCTTTCATCTACAATAGGTCTTAATGCGGGTAACTTTCTTGTTGGTGCAAGTATAGGTCTTGAACCTATGGATTTGCAAATTATGCTTAATATTGCAAACATTATAGGTATTCCTATCGGTATTTTCCGTGCATGGTATTACGACAACCACAATCTAAAGGGTGGAAAATTCTTGCCTTTCATAAGACTGACAAGTTTTCCTATTGTTCTTATTTCGCTTCTTTTTGTATGGCTTCCGTATGAGCATTTTGAATACTCAACAAAGGTCATTGTTGTCTGGTTTATGTATTTCTTCCTGAGTTTCTTCTCAGGTTTTTACAGCGAAAGTTATACATATTTCCAACAGATTATAAGTCCTGACGCACAAGAGCGAGCGACGGTTATGAGTATTTCTCAAGTTGTTTATTCTCTTGCTCCTACAATTACAGGCTTTCTTCTTCCGACACTTGCGGCATTTACTTGGGGTAATAATAATATCTGGACTTACAGAATAATCTATCCTATATTTACAATTATCGGTCTTATTATCAGCACTGTTTTCTTCCGCAAGGTAAAGGAGCGTCTTGTTCTTCCGCGAAGAAAGCCTGAACCTGTAAGAATGCTTGATGCAATCCGTGAAGTTGCAAAGAACAAATATTATTGGATTATTCAGGCTGCAGGTTGGGTTGTATTCCTTGAATCGGGCTATGGTGTTGTTCTTGGTTGGTCTTTCGTTTATGCAAACGGCGGTGATTACGAAAAGTTCTTCGGTCTTGCTACTACCATTATTGGCAACGCATCACTATGGTCAATGTTATTGGCTCCTCTTGCTATAAAGAAGATGGGTAAAAGAAATCTCCTGATTACTGCAAACACAATCAACATTTTCGTTCTTTTAGTTTTATATTTTGTTTATAAAAACATTTTACTTGTTTGCATTCTCTGGTATTTTAATACATTCATAAATACCTTCTGGAATATTGTTCAGCATAACATAAGTGCTGATATGAGAGACTATCACCAATGGAAAACAGGTGTCAGAGTTGACGGGCTTTTCGGACCTTTAGGAATGATAGGTACTGTAATAGGTCTCTTTACAGGTATGGTTTATCCTGCAATTTACGAAAGAATGGGACTTAAAAGCGACTACAACGTTCTTTATGACGACAATATGAGGAATAACCTTTTTGAGGTTCTCATTCTCTTCTCTGCTTTTGGTGCTCTACTGAATCTTATTCCGTTCATTTTCTATGACCTGACGGAAAACAAGCACAAAGCATATATTCATGTTCTGAAAATTCGTGCTATGTTTGAAAATCACGCATTAGGCGTTCTTGAAGACGGCGAACTTGAAGAAACTATGGAAATCATTCATGAAGCTCAAGAACTTTTTGGAAAAGAAAAATTGATTGTAGACAAAACTGCTCTTAATGAAGCAAAACAGCTACCACATAAGACTAAAGACGAAAAGCAGATTCGCAAAGAAGCAATCAAAAAAGCCAAAGCAGAAATCCAGAAAATCAAAGAAACAAATCTTGCTATTGAACGCTCTGCCATCATTATGGAAGATGTTAACAAGTTCTCAGGCGAAGTGGGCAAGGCAAAAATTATGCAGGCTCAAAAAGACATAGAAAAAGATATGCTTCACTATTACGAGGATGTTGCCGTGCAAATGAAAGCAGCTAAAAATCTTCCTAAAAAGACTGCAACAGAAAAGGCAATTCGTGCCGACGCAATTAAAAATGTACGAATTAAAAAGGAATCTGCATCTCTTATCAAAAAATATGGTATTGATAACATTAAGATTCCTGATGAATCCGTCAAAGAAGAACTTCTTAATCGTGAAACCCACGGATTTGTTGAAAGCTTAAAGGTTAAACAAGAACTTCGTGCTTATCTTAAATATGCTTCTGTTTATGCAAGAGTTATCAAGCCATATACCGAAGCAAAACTTCTTCTTACTCAAGCCGAGAATTATACACATTACGAAGAACTTGAACGAGAATACATTTCATTAAAAAACTGATAACATCTATGAAAAAATCCTTATGATGAAAAGAGTCATAAGGATTTTTCTTTTGCTTGCACAATTCAAGAAAATCGTATTTTAACGACATAAACTTAAAGTATTAAAACTTCCCGAAACTGCACTGACCGTAGGGATAATAGTCTTTGTCGTTTTGAGAGTAATAAATAAATTTAAGGAACAGCCTTAAACAGAAAAAGCAGACCAAAAAGGTCTGCCTCTCTTTATAATCTTATTCTGATATTGCTTTTTACTACTTCAGCATACCGTGATATCTGCCCATCCAGTATGGAAGAGTATATGTTGTGGAACCTTCCATTTCATAAGGGGAATAAGCACCGTCGAGTCTGAAAGTTAAGCTATTGAACTTATGGAGTGCGCGTTCATCCGGAGCAGCAACTTTCCATTGAAGTTTTGATACACTGAGAACAACACCTATGAGCCTCATAATTTCGTTGTCGCTTTCTGAGAACAATGGTTTTCTCACATTAGGGTCATAACTGAGTTCGTTTGTTCCGCCAACTCCACAATCCTCTTCAAGGTCAAGTTCTTTAATATCATCCCTGTTTTCATTGGTTGCAAGATATTTTATTGTTTCAATCGGATGTCGTGAAAGTGACCATGCCGCAGTATCAATAAGGCTGTTGCCGTAATAGTCCGTCTTTTCTTCATCAGGATAAGCGAGCTGATAGATATAATACCAAAGAGGATTTTCACTGAAACTTATTGAATACCACCAATCATCAATACCTTCTCTGTAATAAGTGAGAAGTTCCTCATCATCTTCCATTTGGAAAAGAAGATAGTATGCAAGCATAGCCATTTCTTCATCGGAATCGTTAAGAATCATACGATATACAGTCTTTATTGTTTCACTTTCCATAAGTGGTCTGAGCATAAATGGAATAATGGTTGAAACACTTGCTGCGTATTCCATAATAGCCATTTTATAGCGTTCCCAATTTTGTGTCATAATCGATGCATATTCGTATGCAGGGTCGAGGGCCGCCATACGGTATTCATCTTCCCATTTCTGATTACCTGTCACATAAGCAGCAAGCTTGAATGCTGTCAAAAGAACTGCTGTCTGAAGCGGAGCACCACCTAAAGCCTGACCATTATGGAAATATGTTCTGTTAAATTTGCCCCAGGTTGTAGGCTGACCTGTTCCGTCACAAAGTGAATATCCGTTATCAACAAGATGCTGAGCAAACTTCTCCATTGTATTTACAATGAGTGCTTTCAATTCAGGGTCTTCTTCGCCAAGAATATCATATGCCAACTTATAAATAAAAAGATGACCGATAATCTCGTCTGCGCTTGTGTCGCCCTTATACACAATATCTTCTAAATCATAACCACTGCCCACAAGGTCGTTCCAGAGTCTTTCCGGTAACTGGGCAGAAGCGTCAACAACAACTCCTCTTAAGTTTTCGCCGTGAAGAAGATATTCATCATCTGAAGGGTCCAATGTTGAAACACCTGTTGCAGTGCCATCACCATTGTGGCTCCAATAAATATTACCGTCAAGAGCAAAATTTTCTTCCTCAAGAGAATATGTTCTTGCCCAGAAGCCTTCAAGAAGTCTTGTTCTTTTTGCATATTGATTATCCGTTTCAACAGATGGGTCTTTCCACGAGTCAGAATTGAGAACATCAAGATGGTCACCGGACATAATATACGTGCGACGACCGGTAGTCATATAAGTCTTATTCATTTTTTCAAAGGCATCCGCAGGACTGTTACCGGGAATATTCTGAGAGTAATCTCCACCTTCAACAAGGGCTTCAGAGGTATAGTATTTACCAATATTCAGGTCTGTAACATTACCGTTTCTTTGTGCTCTTACATAGCTTTCAGTAGTGCCTTGACGCATTGAAATATATGTAAGGAAAAGAACGGCTTCTGTTGAAAGAGTTGCAGTTTTTCGAGCTTTTTCAATTTCCTCAGCAGTTGCATTCGGGTCGTCACGAAGAACTGCATAACGCATAAGCTCACCTGCACCATACATAGCAGTCCACAAACCGTCATTGTCAGTTTCTGATGGAACAAAGTCACCGATAGCTTCGTTATAGTATGAATTTGCTACCATACCACGCCTTGCAACATCTTTCTGAGTGTTTTCACTCATAATTGCAGCTTTATCGGTGCCGTTCATTTCAACCATTTGGATGTGAGTATAGCCTTCAGCCATAACTGTCCAAATACCATTTCCTCCATCGGAGAAAATAGCAAGAACATTTCCGTTGCCGGAATCAGCACTGTAAAAATACCTGTCACCCATAAATCGCTGTTCTATATCACGGGAATTAGTTGCGTTGTTGTCTGTACGAAGAACACCATAATCAGTTATTTCCCACACTGCACCATCAGCAGTAATTACGGTTTTTGCATCCTGATAAGTGCTTTCATCCTTCACCTTTGCAGGTACATCTGCACTGTCGTTTTTTTCATAGCGAGTAACTATTTTCTGAAGAACATCATTTTCTTCTTCAGCTTCACCATTGTAGTTAGTCTTTTTCTTGTTTGAATCCTTTATTTTTGTAGGTGTAGTTGTAACTGTGAGGACAGCAGAGGAAATAAGTCCATCAGCAGTTTGTGCAGTAACAGTAACCGTACCTTCGTTAAGTGCTGTTACCCTGCCCCATTCATCAACAGAAGCAATTTCTTCAGGCTCTGTACTCCATGTGAGAACTCGGTTTGTAACATCGGACGAGAAAACTGCCTCAACAGTTCTTGAGTCACCTATATCCATTTCCCAGTTCTGTGGAACAACCAATCTCAATGTACTTTCATCTTTGAAACATGTTGCAATGGCAGGAATACACGCTGACCATAGCATAACGATTGAAAGAATTACTGCAATTAATCTTTTCATATTTATCCTCCTTAATTAACGACATATCAAAATGTTAGTTAATATGATTTTATCATTGACATAAAAGAATTGCAACAGTTTTGACACAACTCACTCAACATGCGATTTCAACTGAAGAATTCTTTTGATACCTGCTCGTTTGTTTGTCCTTCCACTATGTTTTTATGTTATAGAACACTAAACATGGATGGAGTATAAAAATCGCCACCCCGACAACCTACATCAGCACAAAACTGTTGCTTTTTTATTTGCGAGTGGTATAATCTTTTTATGTTCAATTACTATAATGAAAGAAGTGGTAATATGGTAAAAAACTATGATGCAGTTGTTATCGGTGCAGGTAACGGCGGACTTGTAGCATCAGCACGTCTTGCCAAAGAGGGAAAAAAGACATTACTTATTGAACGTCACAATTTACCCGGTGGATTTGCTACAAGTTTTGTAAGAGGTAGATTTGAATTTGAAGCATCACTTCATGAACTTTGCGGTATCGGCTCTATTACAGGAAAATCGCCATTGTTGAAGATTTTTCAAGAAGTCGGTGCAGCAGATAAAATCGAATGGGTTGCACTTGATGAAGCATACAGATTGCTCACATTGGATGAAAACGAAAAATGCGACTATTTAATGCCTTTGGGTAAGGATGCCTTTATAAATAAACTTGAGGAATACGACCCAGGCTCTGCACCAGTAGTTACAAAGATTTTTGACCTTATTGAAAGCATTGAAAAAACTTTGGATTTCGTAAGCAACATTGAAGATTTCAAGCCAACAATGATTAAAGAGATTTTTTCTGAACATACTGATTTTCTTAAAGTTGCAAACTATTCTGTTGACGAGGTGCTCAAATCATTCGGTGCAAGTAAAAAAACAAGGGATATACTTAATGGCTATTGGTGTTATCTTGGTCAACCTACTGACGAACTTAATGTTATTCACTATTTCACAATGCTCCACTCATATATTATTGATGGTGCTGTTATTCCAAGGGGCAGAAGCCATCAAATAAGCACTGCCTTACTCGAGGCATTTACCGAAAATGGTGGTGAGGCTTGGTTTAACACAAGCGTTAAGAAAATAAACATTGAAAATGGTGTGGCAACAGGTGTTGTGCTTGATGACGGTACTCAAATAAATGCCAAAGTGGTTATCTGCAATGCTTCACCATATAACGCATTTACAAAACTTATTGACGAAAATGCTATTCCTGAAAAACTAAAAAAGGAAGTAAATGCTAAAACTTTGAGTGCAAAAGGATTTGCAGTCTTTTTAGGACTTAACCGTTCTGCAGATGAGTTAGGACTTAACAACCACACTTATTTCATTTATCCAACTAACGATAACAGAAAGTGCTATGAATTAAGCAAACGCATTGAAACAAATGATGTTCAGGCAACAGTTTGTCTTAACAGAGCCTTTGACGATTGCTCACCTGAGGGCACAAGTATCCTTTATATGACTTCTATTTTTGCGGGTGACGAATGGAGCAAGGTTTCTGTTAAGGATTACCATAAAACAAAGTATGCCTTTGCAGAAAAAATGATAGATAATTTTGAAAAAGCAACGGGTGTTAAAATTAAGGACTATATAGAAGAAATTGAAATTGCAACACCAATGACCTATGCTCGTTATACTGATGCTCCTGCAGGAACTATCTATGGTTACGAAGCAACCAAAGAAGACGGTATTGTTAAAAGAATTGTTTTTGATTTGATAGATAAAGGCATTCCTGGACTTTACTTTGCAGGTGGCTATACCACAAGACATATGGGTTATTCTCCAAGCTATACAACTGGCGATATGGCAGCAAAGAATGCAATACTCGCTATGGAAAAGGAGGTAAAATAAATGAGCAAGAAAAAGTTTTCTATAAATGGCACTTTCAAGGATAGTGTGAATACTATAAAGTTTTTAACAGAGAGAAAAAAGTTTATTGATAGTGCCCCAGCAGTTTTGCCAACTCGCACTGATGACTTTGGTGTAAATAAAGTTGCAAAAAGTCTTCATCCTAAAGAACAAAAGCTTGTAATTAGCAGAATTGAAGAACATTCAAACATTGCAAAAAGCTATTATTTTAAAAGTGAAGCAAAACTTGCATATTTCAAAGCAGGTCAATACCTTACCTTTAAGCTTGAAATAGGCAACTCCGTTGTTACTCGTTCATATTCAATAGCCTCCTCCCCTGCAAGTGCATTAAACGGTGAATATCAGATTACTGTTAAGCGTATCAACGACGGCTTCGTTTCCGATTATATTCTCGATAACTGGAATGTGGGAGATGAAGTTATCGCTTATGCACCCGAGGGTAATATGACATATTGCTCATTAAGAGATGCCGAAAACATAGTTGCGATTGCAGGTGGTAGCGGTATTACTCCCTTCCTTTCTCTTGCGAGAGCAATAGACCAAGGTGATGAGGATTGCACCCTTACCTTGCTTTATGGTTGCAGAACATCGAACGAAATCCTTTTCAAAACAGAGCTTGACTCACTTTCTGCGAAAAATGAGAAAATCAATGTGGTTTATGTGTTGAGTAACAGCGACGAAGATGGCTACGAAAAGGGCTTTGTAGGTGCAGATATTATAAAGAAATATGCTCCGGAAGGTAATTACAGCATTTTCGTTTGTGGACCCGGTGGTATGTATAAATTTCTTGAAACAGAGCTTCCAAAACTCCAGATAGAAAGAAAATATATTCGTTTTGAGGTTTTTTCTTCCGGTAAAAAGGTTGATGAGGAGCCAAAAGAATACAATATCACAGTTATTAACCGTGGAAATGAATCGGTTATTAAAGCAAGCAGTAATGAAACTGTACTTTGTGCATTTGAACGAGCAGGCATAGAAGTCCCTGCAAGATGTCACACAGGTGAATGTGGTTTTTGCAGAAGTAAGCTTGTTAGCGGTAAGGTTTATATTCCCGAAGGCGAAGACAAGCGCCGTATAGCAGATATGCAGTTTAATTTCATTCATCCTTGCTGTTGCTACCCCGAAAGCGACCTTGTTATAAGAATCAACTAGTGAGTTGAGTCCATATTTCGACTCCTGTCACGACCACCACCTCAGTACCTCGGTATTGATACACGAGAAATCCCTTGAAATATAGGGGTTTCGGTCTTTTTTATGCCTCAAAGCACTCTGAAATTGAGTGCTTTTTGCATTTTTAGTGTCACCGCAATATTTGTAATCGTTTACGGAGTATGGGTAATCGTTTACGGAGTACGGGTAATCGTTTACGGAGTATGGGTAATCGTTTACGGAGTATGGGTAATCGTTTACGGAGTATAAATAAAAGGTGTACGGAGTATGGGTAAAGGTGTACGGAGTATGGATAAAAGTGTACGGAGTATGGGTAAAAGTGTACGGAGTATAGGTAAAAGTGTACGGAGTATAAAAATCACCACCCCTGACAACTTGCAACAGCACTAAAAACTATTGCACTTCTCTTGGTATGGATGGTATAATTATCTGTACAAATAAGAATTTGGGAAGTATTTATTATGGCTATGTGGAATCCATGGCGAGGTTGTAAAAAATGCAGTGACGGGTGTCTGCATTGCTATATTCATAAAGGTGACGCCAAACGTGGTGTTAATACAAACGACATTGTAAAAACAAAAGATTTTTACAAACCTATTGAGCGGTTAAAAAACGGAAACTACAAAATGAAATCAGGGATTGTTTATCTTTGCTTTTCAACAGATTTTTTAATAGAAGAAGCGGATGAGTGGCGCAAAGAATGTTGGTCTATGATAAAAGAGCGACAGGACTGCACATTTCTTTTTCTCACAAAACGCATTGAAAGATTTGCAGATTGTGTCCCTGACGATTGGGGCGATGGATATGAGAATGTTGTTGTGTGCTGTACTGTTGAAACTCAAAAAAATGCCGACAAAAGACTGTCATTATTCAAATCACTTCCAATAAAACACAAGTGTATTACCGCCCAACCGTTGCTTGAAAAAATAAATATTGAACCTTATCTTGATAATATTGAACTTGTAGTTGTCGGTGGAGAGTCGGATAAATTTGCAAGACCTCTTGATTATGCTTGGGTGATTGACATCCGAGAGCAATGCATCAGAAATAATGTCAGTTTTGAATTCAGACAATGCGGAACTCATTTCGTCAAAGACGGCAAGGAATACAAATTGCAGACAAAGGATTTATGCAGTCAAGCAAGAAAAGCAGAAATTGATTTTAAAGTTCACAGATAAATAATAATTTGACGGAGAAATGATATGAAATTGAAGAACATTTTGATTGTTGTTAAAGATATAGAAAAATCGAGAAAATTCTATCACGATTTGTTTGGTATAGAGTTGGTGCTTGACAACGATGGCAATATGATTTTAACAGAAGGTCTTGTCCTTCAAGACGAAAAAACTTGGAAAAAATTTTTAGATAGAGATGTTGTTCCAAAGAACAACGCTTGTGAATTGTATTTTGAGGAGCCGGACATCGAATCATTTATCGAAAAATTAGAAAGATTATACCCCATGATTGAATATGTAAATTGTCTTATGACACATAGTTGGGGACAGCAAGTAATCCGATTCTACGATTTGGATGGTAACTTAATTGAAGTAGGAACACCGATGTAATCAACAAATTCCAATATGTCGAACTTACAGCAACAGCGAGTTGCTTGTTCATTTTACCATTCGGTGTTATAATATTCTTGAGGTGATAACAATATGGAAACTAAAGATATTATTCTTGAATTGAGAACTAAAA
>CALEJF010000020.1 GCA_937898625.1 uncultured Clostridia bacterium
GTGGCACTTTTAGCGGGCAATCCTCGCTGGGCAAGAGTTGTCGGATATGCTCTGCATGTAAATCCCGAGCCGGGGACTATTCCATGCCACAGAGTCGTAAATAGAGAGGGCAAGGTTGCACCTGGTTTTGCGTTTGGCGGCGAAGGAGTTCAAAGACAACTGCTCGAATCAGAAGGCATTGTTTTTGAGCCGGACGGCAGGATAGATTTGGAGAAATATAGTATATAACATAAGAAAATTTACAGGTGTATTCAATATGAACAAAATAGCATTTATAAAATATATATCAGCACTATTGCTGTTTGGACTTAACGGTATAGTTGCAAGTCATATAGCAATGAGCAGTTATGAGATAGTTTTTATGAGGACACTCATAGGGAGTATTCTTTTGATTAGCTTGTTTATGATTGGAAAAGGAAAATTTCATATCAGGGAAAGTAAAAAGGATTTCCTCTTTGTAATATTTTCAGGTATTGCAATGGGAACAAGCTGGATGTTTTTGTATGAAGCATATCAGCAGATTGGTGTCAGTCTTGCATCTTTGCTTTATTATTGCGGACCGGTTATAGTAATGATTTGCTCTCCGGTTATATTTAAAGAAAAATTAACTGCACCAAAAATAATTGGCTTTTTGACTGTGCTTGTCGGCATTTTTCTTGTAAATGGAAACACTGCAGATAATAACACAAATGTCTGGGGTTTATTTTGTGGTATTATGTCGGCAATTACATATTTCTTTATGGTAACGTTGAATAAAAAGTCCAAGAAAATTGTTGGTATGGAAAACTCGGTAATTCAGCTTATAGTCAGTTTTATAACAGTAGCAATATTTTTAAGCATGAAGCAAGGATTACATATAACAATCCCGGCTGATGCGTGGGCTTGGATTTTGATTTTAGGTGTTGTAAACACAGGAATTGGATGTTACTTGTAT
Organism: uncultured Clostridia bacterium; assembly: GCA_937898625.1. GTDB lineage: Bacteria > Bacillota > Clostridia > Oscillospirales > Acutalibacteraceae > Fimenecus. Next base: position 935 of record CALEJF010000020.1, read on the forward strand.
TTTTCGCCATTATCTAAATTGCCTGTACAGACGGTCGCTGTTTGTGGCTACCTTGAGGCACTATCTGCAGTAGTATTTGCAGCACTTTTGCTTGGCGAAAAAATGACCTTTATCCAAGTTGTCGGTGCAATATGCATAATCGGTGGTGCAATGATAGGAGAATTGGTGAAACCCAAAAGCGAGGCGAAAAATGATGATAGATAAATTTGCAGAAATGATTAAAGAGTGCAGTAGTATCGTTTTCTTTGGTGGTGCAGGTGTATCTACCGAAAGCGGTGTGAAGGACTATCGCAGCCAAGACGGACTTTATAACACCGTGAAAGAATACGGCGTGCCTCCCGAAGAGATATTGAGTCACGATTTCTTTTTTCAGAACACAGAAACTTTTTATGATTTTTATAGAAAATATTTTATCATTGAAGTAGAACCAAACAATGCTCACAAAGCGTTGGCAAAGCTTGAAAACATGGGTAAACTCAAAGCAGTAATAACGCAAAACATAGATGGTCTGCATCAAAGAGCAGGCAGTAAAAATGTAATTGAACTCCACGGAACTGCAGAGAAATTTTATTGTGCCTCCTGCGGTAAAAAGGGCGATACAGACAAGGTCTTGTCAGAAATCAAAGACAAGGATGTGCCGAGATGCGAATGCGGTGGCATTATGAAACCAAAGGTTGTTCTCTATGGCGAAAATCTCTATGACGGAGTTGCGGAATCGGCAATACGACATATCGAAAACGCTGATATGCTGATTGTTGGAGGAACTTCTCTTGCGGTGTATCCAGCCGCATCATTTGTGAGATATTTCAGAGGCAAATATATCGTTATGATTAATAAGTCTGAAACGGAATACGATAACAACGCCGACCTGGTTATCAGGGAAAATATCGGCGAAGTATTCAGTCAAGTAATGGAAAAGATTGAGGGTTAATGTGATGAAGAAAGCACTATGTATTATATCAGTTCTGCTTTGCATACTGCTCACCGCTTGCGGAGATGATAGCAGTATCGGAATTATCGGCGGAGCGGACGGACCGACATCAATAATCGTCGCAGAAAAAGGAGAAAAAGCAATGTACGAACAAATTACGCCTGAAGAGGCGAAAAAGATAATGGATTCAGGCGAAGAACATATCATTTTAGATACAAGAGAACAGGACGAATTTGACGAGGGGCACATTCCAAATGCAATCTTGATTCCATATACAGAAATTGAAAACAAGGCAATCGAGCTGATCCCCGATAAGGACAAGTTAATTCTTGTATATTGCAGATCAGGTCGCAGAAGCAAAATCGCAGCCGAAGCTCTTTCCAAACTTGGCTACACCAATGTAAAAGAGTTCGGCGGTATCATTGATTGGCCTTATGAGGTGGAGAAATGAAAACTATAAAAATTACCGTTATGAAAATGGCACAGTATGATGATTTGATAGAAAAATATGAAAACCCAATTGAGCACACCTGCGATATGAGGCTCGGTCAGGAGTTTATTTCCGTTGGTGGCGAAAAGCCTGAAAATATGTGTGATTCTGCTTGGGAAAGTATGGAATACTTTGTGAAAGAGCTTTCAAATGGTGGCGGAAATTTCTATGATGGCTGGATGAAAAACAAAAAATCAGCTATGATTTCCTGTAATGACGGATTCAGACCGGTCAGTTTTTACATAGAAGTTATAAATGAAGGAGAATATGTAAATGAAAAATAAAGGTAACATAATATTATCTGTTATCGGAGTAGTTTTAAGCATCGCTTTGCTTGTTGTAAGCACAATTCTTGCGGAAGAAAAAATTATAAATACTGCGACTGCAGTTGTTCTTATAGCGGTTTCGGTGGTTTTGGTTTGGATTGCGATTTCCTACGCCGCAAAGGTTGATTACGAAACAGGCGTTTATAAATGCAGAAAGTGCGGACACACATTCAAACCGACCTTTAGGGCATATGTTTGGGGTGCGCATACACTAACTACAAGACATCTTAAATGCCCCGAATGTAACGAAAAATCCTGGTGTACAAGAAAGAAGATGAAGTAATATGAGCAAAATTGTTTTCTTTTGTATTCCTGCACACGGACACACGAACCCCACCTTGGGCGTTGTTAAGGAATTAGTTTCTCGCGGACATCAGGTGTGGTACTACTCATATAACATTATGCGTGAAAAAATCGAGTCAGCAGGAGCAACATTTATATCCTGTGATGATTATGATACGGAGCAGAAACTCAGCGCTAAAGACTCTACCCGTGTGGGAAAAGACCTAGCGTTCTCTACAAAGATACTGGTAGATACCACTTTGGCTCTTGATGACAAGGTTTGCAAAGAGATGGAAGAACTTAAACCTGATTGTATCGTGGCAGATTCTATGGCACTATGGGGAAAAGCAGTTGCATTAAAACTTGGTATTCCTTTTGTTTCTTCAACAACAACTTTTGCCTTTAATCAACACTCGGCTAAAATTATGAAACAAGGTATCGGAGATTTGTTTAAGATGCTCTTTGCAATGCCAAAAACATCTAAACAAGTCAAACGGCTAAAGGATAAGGGGTATCCTGTTAATAATATTCTTGATATTATTGGCAATGATGATAACACCCACACGATTGTCTATACTTCTCCCGAATTTCAACCATGTTCAGAAACTTTTTCGGAAAAGTACGCATTTGTCGGGCCCTCGATTCGTCCTACAACTGAGGAAATAGAGAAAAAGAGGGATAAATTGATTTATATATCTATGGGAACTGTCAATAATGACATGATGCCTTTTTACAAATCTTGTATATCTGCCTTGACAAAAACAGATTATCAAGTGATAATGTCTGTTGGCAATTTGGTGTCAATCGAGGACTTTGGAAGACTCCCTGAAAATATATCAATTTTTTCACATGTTGACCAAATTTCCGTTTTGGAAAAAGCTGATGTGTTTGTATCACACTGCGGAATGAACAGTGTTAGTGAAAGTTTATATTTTGAAGTTCCACTCGTTATGCTACCACAAACATCAGAGCAAAAAGGTGTTGCCGAGCGAGTTTCGCAGCTTGGTGCAGGAATAAAATTTGATAAATCGGACGGGGCATCCGTTTTGAGAGCAATAAATAAAATATTAAGTGTTGACACCTATAAGCAAAATGCCAAGAAAATTGCTGAGGGCTTTAAGAACAGCTCAGGTGCAAAAGGTGCAGCAGACAAAATTATAAAGGTTTGCAATGATATTAAACTTTAATTTGGAGTGGAGAATTAAGCAATGAAAATTTACGATATTTCACAAGAAGTTTTCGGTTGTCAGGTGTATCCCGACGATCCACTACCTGAGAAAAAGATACTTAAATCAATGAACAAAGGTGAAGTGTATAATTTGACAGCATTTAATATGTGCGCACACAACGGCACGCATATAGATGCACCATTCCATTTTGTTAAAGACGGCAAAACTGTAGATGAGATATGTATAGAGACATTTGTGGGAATGGCTTATGTGGCAGAACATCATGGTATTGTCACCGGTGATGGTGCTATAGAAATAATTGAAAAAGCAAAAAAACAGAACATTGAAGCTGCAAAGAGAATTCTGATTAAGGGTGATGCCGAAGTATCACTTGAGGCAGCAAAGGTATTTGCATCTTCAGATGTTTTGCTTTTAGGAAATGAATCCCAGACAATCGGTCCGCAAAATGCCCCAATGGCAGTACATCTTGTGCTTTTGAGTGCTAATGTTATATTGCTTGAGGGAATTCGTTTATCAGAAGTGCCTGAAGGTGTTTATTTTTTAAATGCTGCACCGCTGAATTTATCAGGTGCGGACGGTTCGCCATGTAGAGCTGTATTGATAGATTTCGAATGATAAATTCCAATATGTAGAACAGTTAAACAAATAAGAATTTGTAGGTGTGAATGATGAAAACTTTATATAT